>NZ_JBGLQX010000002.1:0-297012 GCF_041403065.1 Aeromonas sp. S16(2024)
GCGAGCCTCGATAGCGGTGTTATGGGAGGGCTGGTTTAGGTTAGAGACCCTCCTTGAAGGCTATGAACTGGCGCTGTCTCTTGCGCATCAACAGTTGTGATCAAGAGACAGCCCAGGGTGGCCATTATGTTCTCCTCATGCCCCGTCGGGGTTTCCTATCAGCACGCTCTCTATCCGGGCGCCCGGCATCATCTGCCTTAACCCCTCGATCAGCCGATCACCGGCCTCCTGCAGCGCCGCCAGCGGCATTTCAGGCAAGCTTTCCAGGATGAACCACATCTGCCCGGACTCGGCGCTGAGCCGGGTTCTGGTCCCCTGACGCCAATTCCAGCGGCGACAGGTCACGCCTCTGTCATCACACCAGACCACCTCGCCAGGTTCGGGGGTCTCATGGGCAGGGGCCCCCTCCTTCATGGTGTCAAACAGCTCGGTGCCATCGGCAATGATCAGCCGGGGCGATCCTTCATAAGCGGTGAGATCCTCTCCACCGACGGGGATGGCATATTCGATGCTGATGGCGTTGTAGAGATCGACGACGGGATCGATGCAGGGCAGGCTGCCCTCGCGCTGCACCCGCTTGAGCAGCGCCTGTGCCGAGCAGGGGGTCCGCTGAGGCTTGGCACCGAAGCGTTTGAATACTTCGCCCCAGGCGGACAGATGATCCTGTGCCCAAGGTGCACCGCCCGCCGCAACGTATTGGCAGGCCCGCGCCAGCGCTTGTGCGCCGACGTTGCGATCGACCATGGTGGCCCCGTCGACCTGGATGCTCAGGGCCCGGAATCCCGGGGCCAGGCTGGTCACCCTGGCATCAATCTGTGGTGTCATGAATGGCATAGCAACTCCCAATAAATGATCCGTGGCGAAGGCGATAACGGCAGACGAGGCCAAGTGACCCATGCCCGGAGGGCTGGTGCAGGGTGCTTGTCACCACGAAGAAACAAGTCGGCCCCATGATGGACGGCGGCATGAGATAAAAAAATCTACTTTTTCTTAATGTTGTTCAGGAGAGCTAATAACCCAGACTATGCTGGCCACCGACGACAACCTGACCCGCACCTGGAAGGGGATTGTCCTGGCCGCTTTTCCCGCCACTCATGCTATTATCTGCGACCGAACATGAGCCATTAAAAATCAGGATATTGTGATGACCGACCACACTTTTATTCCCGGCAAGGACGCGGCGCTGGAAGACTCCATCGAGCGGTTCCAGACCAAGTTGCAGGCCCTGGGGTTTGATATCGAAGAGGCCTCCTGGCTCAACCCCGTACCCAACGTCTGGTCCGTACACATCCGGGACAAAGAGTGCGCCCTCTGCTTCACCAACGGCAAGGGAGCCAGCAAGAAGGCGGCCCTGGCGTCGGCCCTGGGGGAGTATTTCGAGCGTCTCTCCACCAACTACTTCTTTGCCGACTTCTATCTGGGCGAGCAGGTGGCAAATGGTGACTTCGTCCACTACCCGAACGAGAAGTGGTTCCCCATCCAGGGTGACCAACTGCCTGC
This sequence comes from Aeromonas sp. S16(2024), assembly GCF_041403065.1. Lineage (NCBI taxonomy): Bacteria > Pseudomonadati > Pseudomonadota > Gammaproteobacteria > Aeromonadales > Aeromonadaceae > Aeromonas > Aeromonas sp. S16(2024). The sequence goes on from NZ_JBGLQX010000002.1 coordinate 1,501, forward strand.
CGGTCTGCTCGACAGCTTCACCCGCAAGTTCTACAACCCGGATGGTGAAGTGACCGCCGACATGCTGGTGGATCTGCAATCCGGCAACGAGGAGCGCGGTATCGTCGCCCTGCCGTTCGAGCGCCAGTCCGATCATCAGACCGTCTATATCCCGATGAACATCATCGGCAACCTCTATGTCTCCAACGGCATGAGTGCCGGCAACACCAGGACCGAGGCCCGCACCCAGGGCTTGTCCGAGGTGTTCGAGCGCCACGTGAAGAACAAGATCATCGCCGAAGCCATCAGCCTGCCGGAGATCCCGAGCGAGGTGATCGCCCGCTACCCCGGTATCAAGGCTTCCATCGATGCGCTGGAGGCCGAAGGCTTCCCCATCTACAGCTTCGACGCCTCTCTGGGTGGCCGCTATCCGGTCATCTGCGTGGTGCTGCTCAACCCGAGCAACGGCACCTGCTTTGCCTCCTTCGGCGCCCACCCGCGTTTCGAGGTCGCCTTCGAGCGCACCGTCACCGAACTGCTGCAGGGCCGTGGCCTGAAGGATCTGGATGTCTTCGTGCCGCCGTCATTCGACAACGAGCAGGTGGCGGATCACCACAACCTGGAGACCCACTTCATCGACTCCTCCGGCCTCATCAGCTGGGATCTGTTCAAGCAGGAGTCCGACTTCGAGTTTGCCGACTGGGATTTTCGCGGCACCTCCCAGGAGGAGTTCGACCACCTGATCGGCATCTTCCACGAGCTGGAGCAGCCGGTCTACATCGCCGACTACGAGCACCTGGGCGTCTACGCCTGCCGCATCCTGGTGCCGGGCATGTCCGACATCTATCCGGTCGAGGATCTGCTGCTGGCCAACAACACCATGGGCGCCCACCTGCGGGAAACCATACTGGCGCTGCCGTCCCTGGCGTGGGACGCCGAGCAATACATGGCGCTGTTCGACCAGTTGGATGAAGAGGGGCACGACGAGCGTACCCGGGTGCGCGAGCTGCTCGGCATCGCCGCCGCCAAGGGCACTGCCCTGCACACCCTGCGGGTCGGCGAGCTCAAGGCCATGCTGGCGCTGGCAGCAGGCGAGCTGGAAAGCGCGCTGGATCTCATCGACTGGACCATGGAGTTCAACCAGTCGGTGTTCCCGGCGGATCGCGCGAACTACTACCGCGCCCTGCGCGCCTGTGTCGAGCTGTTCCTGGATGACGAGCGTGACCCCGAGCAGTACCGCCCGGTATTCGCCCGCATGTTCGGGGAAGAGACCCTGGCCGAGGCCTGGGCCCATGCCCGCGGCGAGGCACGTTTCCACGGGTTGGAGGCGGCCGATCTGTCCCTCTCCCAGTTCCCGCTGCATCAGAAACTGCTAGCAGCCTACGAGAAACTGCAAAAGGCCAAACGAATCCACACATGGAGCTGATATGCCGGTGTGACGAAGGGGCCTGATGGCCCCTTCTGTTTTATGGGCTACGCTTTGGCGGGCTCTTACTCAAAGATGAAATAAATAACAAAAAATACCTCTTAGGGGGTTGTCAATTTGACCTTCATCATGCTGAGGAGCCGTAAAGGTGCATTGCCGGTGCTTTTTTTGATATGCAAGATATAAATTCTTAAAAATCATCAAATTAAAAATAAACCCATTTCTGTTTCACCTGAAACCTGGTGTAAAGTCAAGCTTCCGGATGAAGAAAAAACCTGTAGTAAAATTACATTCACAATCTGTAATTCTTGATCGGAGTCAATTTTGGGGATCAGCCCCTTTGTTATTATTTCCACAGGCAAAATATGCAGGTACTGAGAATTGAAAGCAGAATCTCCCTTTGATTGTCTGAAGCCCGAAGCCATAGCCGCGCTGGCTGAAGACATTACCTATGCCAAGGCAACCAAGCCCGCCCACAAGGTCATTCCTCTGGCCATCACGGCAGGTGCTTTCATCGCCATCGCATTCGTGTTCTACATCACCGTCACCACGGGATCGAGCGGCATGGCCTGGGGAATGTCCAAGCTGGTCGGCGGCATCTGTTTCTCCCTCGGTCTCATTCTGTGCGTGCTGCTCGGTGCCGAGCTGTTCACCTCCACCACCCTGACCCTGGTGGCCAAGGCCGCCAACCGCATCAGCTGGTCTCAGCTGCTCAAGAACTGGGGGCTGGTCTACTTCGGCAACCTCATCGGCGGGCTCATCATAGTCGCGCTCATCATCATGTCGGCGGAATACACCGCGGCGGATGGTCAGTGGGGGCTGAATGCCATGAAAGTGGCCCAGCACAAGATCCATCACACCTTCTTCGAGGCCCTGGCGCTCGGCATCCTCTGCAACCTCATGGTGTGTCTCGCCGTGTGGATGGCCTTCGGTGCCCGCACTGCCACCGACAAGGTGATGGTGATGCTGCTTCCCGTCGCCATGTTCGTGGCCTCCGGCTTTGAGCACAGCATCGCAAACATGTTTATGATCCCGGTCGGCATCGCCATCCATAGCGTCGCAGGCCCGGAATTCTGGCAGGCCATCGGCCAGGACCCGGCATCGTTCGCCGATCTGACCGTATCCAACTTCGTCCTAAACAACCTCATTCCGGTCACCCTTGGTAATATCATTGGTGGCGGCGTCATGGTTGGTCTGACTTACTGGTTTATCTTCCGTCGCCATCATTAAGGATGGCGGCAGACACATAAATACCTTGAGAGGTAATGAAAATGGCAGAACTTAACGAACAGTTCCAAAAAGCATGGGAAGGCTTCGCGGCCGGTGAATGGCAGACCTCTGTCAACACCCGTGACTTCATCCAGAAGAACTACACCCCGTATGAAGGTGACGAGTCCTTCCTGGCTGGCGCGACCGAAGCTACCACCAAGCTGTGGGACAAGGTCATGGAAGGGATCAAGATCGAGAACCGCACTCACGCGCCGGTCGATTTTGATACCGACCTGCCCTCCACCATTACCGCTCACGATGCCGGCTATATCGATCAGAGCCTGGAGCAAATCGTTGGTCTGCAGACTGACAAGCCGCTCAAGCGCGCCATCATCGCCAACGGCGGTATCAAGATGGTCAAGACCTCTTGCGAAGTCTACGGTCGTCAACTTGACCCCATGGTCGAGAAGATCTTCACCGAGTACCGCAAGACTCACAACCAGGGCGTGTTCGACGTTTACACCAAGGACATCCTGAGCTGCCGTAAATCCGGCGTCATCACCGGTCTGCCGGATGCCTACGGCCGTGGCCGCATCATCGGTGACTACCGCCGTGTTGCCCTGTACGGTATTGACTTCCTGATGGCCGACAAGCTGGCCCAGTTCAAGTCTCTGCAGGCCGATCTGGAAAACGGTGTCAACCTGGAAGCCACCATCCGTCTGCGCGAAGAGATCTCCGAGCAGCACCGTGCCCTGGCCCAGATGAAGGTGATGGCCGCCAAATATGGCTGCGACATCTCAGTTCCGGCCAAAACCGCCAAAGAAGCCGTGCAGTGGACCTACTTCGCCTACCTGGCGGCGGTCAAGTCCCAGAACGGCGCCGCCATGTCCTTCGGTCGTACCTCCAGCTTCCTGGACGTCTACATCGAGCGTGACCTGAAGAAAGGCCTGCTGACCGAGCAAGAAGCCCAGGAGCTGATGGACCACATGGTCATGAAGCTGCGCATGGTTCGCTTCCTGCGTACTCCTGAATACGATTCACTGTTCTCCGGCGACCCGATGTGGGCGACCGAGACCCTGGCCGGTATGGGCGTTGATGGCCGTACCCTGGTCACCAAGAACAGCTTCCGTATGCTGAACACCCTGTACACCATGGGCCCGTCACCTGAGCCGAACCTGACCATTCTGTGGTCCGAGAAGCTGCCGGTCGGCTTCAAGAAGTACTGCGCCAAGGTATCCATCGAGACCTCTTCCGTTCAGTACGAGAACGATGACCTGATGCGTCCGGACTTCAACAACGATGACTACGCCATCGCTTGCTGTGTGTCCCCGATGATCGTCGGCAAACAGATGCAGTTCTTCGGTGCCCGTGCCAACCTGGCCAAGACCATGCTGTATGCAATCAACGGCGGTATGGACGAGAAGCTCAAGATCCAGATCGGCCCCAAGACCGAGATGGTCAAGGGTGAGTACCTCGAGTACAACGACGTGATGGACCGTCTGGATCACTTCATGGACTGGCTGGCCAAGCAATATGTCGCCGCCCTGAACATCATCCACTACATGCACGACAAGTACAGCTACGAAGCCTCCCTGATGGCGCTGCACGACCGTGACGTCTATCGCACCATGGCATGCGGCATCGCCGGTCTGTCTGTTGCGGCTGACTCCCTGTCTGCCATCAAGTACGCCAAGGTCAAGCCGATTCGTGACGAAGATGGCGTTGCCATCGACTTCGAAATCGACGGCGAGTACCCGCAGTTCGGTAACAACGACGCTCGCGTCGATGACATCGCCTGTGACCTGGTCGAGCGCTTCATGAAGAAGATTCAGAAGCTCAACACCTACCGTGGCGCCGTGGCTACCCAGTCCGTGCTGACCATCACCTCCAACGTGGTGTACGGCAAGAAGACCGGTAACACCCCGGATGGCCGTCGCTCAGGTGCGCCGTTTGGCCCGGGTGCCAACCCGATGCACGGTCGTGACCAGAAGGGTGCCGTTGCTTCCCTGACTTCCGTCGCCAAGCTGCCGTTCGCCTACGCCAAAGATGGTATCTCCTATACCTTCTCCATCGTACCGAATGCTCTGGGCAAAGACATGGAAGCCCAGAAAGCCAACCTGGCCGGCCTGATGGATGGTTACTTCCACCATGAAGCCAACCTGGAAGGCGGTCAGCACCTGAACGTCAACGTGATGAACCGTGAAATGCTGCTGGACGCCATGGAAAACCCGGAGAAATATCCGCAGTTGACCATCCGCGTATCCGGTTATGCCGTTCGCTTCAACTCCTTGACCAAAGAGCAGCAGCAAGACGTCATCACCCGTACCTTCACCGCTTCTCTGTAATAGAGTCTCTGTGAACAAAAACCGGCGCCCAGGCGCCGGTTTTTTTATGTCTGCTCTTCAGGGCCCAGCGGCTTGCAAGGCCGATGACAATCCAAGCCTCCCCTTCCCTCTCACCACCTTGTTCAGGGTCGCTCCCCTGCCGCCAGACGGCGGTTGATGTCCGCGATGACTGGGGCGATATCGGCCAGGGTGTCGATGACATAGTGAGCCCCCGCCCCCCGCAGTTTGGCCTCGGCCGGAGCGCGCCGGGCGGCGATCTCGACTTCGCTCATGGCTGCAAACTCGTCCCAGGTGGCACCAAATTCGTTGCCGGAAACCGACAATCCCACCGTCCACATGCCGGCGCTCAGCCCTTCGCTGATGCCGGGTACGGCATCATCCACCTTGATGCAGCGATGCACCGCACTCACGCCCAGCTCAATCACGTTGGCCAGCGCCATCCAGGGGCCGGGGCGACCGCCTGCCTTGAGATCGTCGGTGGCAACCCAGTGATCCGGCCGATAGCCGTGATCGGCCGCGGCTGGCACCAGCGCCTCCATCACCGGGCGGGGGTAGCCGGAGCAGGAGCCGATCCGCAGCCCCTGCCCCCGCAGTGCATCCAGCACCGGCAGCACACCGGGGATGGGGGCGGCGAAGCGGGTCACGGCGGCAATCTGCAGCGGCATAAAGGTGTGATAGAGGTGGTCTACCTCGGCATGGCTCATGGGGTGGCCGAAGCGGGCCTGCCAGCGCTCATCCACCGAGGGCAGACGGCCGAGGGCCGCGATATGATCCCACTTGCCCAGCCCCATGGGCTGGCGTGCCTCGTCCAGGCTCACCGGGAAGTCATAGGCGCGGGCGAAGGCCTCGACGAAGATGGAGGTGGGGGCGAAGGAGCCGAAATCGACGACGGTGCCGGCCCAGTCGAGGATCAGCGCCTCTACATCGGTGGCCGGGTGGATGGCAATCTGCAAGTCAGTCATGGTGATCTTCCTGTTTAGGTGAAAGTGCGATCTCGCCAAGGGCGCGATCGAGAATGTTGATGGCGCGCACCAGATCGGCGCGGGCGATATTGAGCGGCGGCGAGAGCTGGATGACGTTGCCCTGGGAGACCTTGAAGCTGAGCCCGAGTTCCAGACAGCGGTAGAGCAGCCGCTCGGCGGCCTGGCTATTGCGGGTGCGACTCTGGTGATCGACCACCAGATCGAGCGCCCACAAAAGACCGATACCGCGCACCTGCCCGATCAGCGGGTGACGCTCGGCAAGCACCGCGAGCTCGCGCGCCATAAAGCGGCCATCCTCCTGCGCTTTTGCCAACAATCCCTCTTCGCGGATTGTCTCTATAGTGGCGAGCGCCGCAGCGCAGCCGATGGGGCTCTTCTCGTGGGTGTAGTGACCCAGCGAGATGGCCGCCGCCTGATTGAAACGATCGCGAGTGATGAGCGCGGCAAAGGGCACCACACCGCCCCCCAACCCCTTGCCCATGCAGATGATGTCGGGCTCGATGCCGAACTCTTCGAAGCTGAACCAGTGGCCGGTGCGGCCCAGGGCATTGGGGATCTCGTCAACGATCAGCAACACCTTGTGGCGATCGCAGATCTCCCGCACCCGCTGCCAGTAGGCCTTCGAGGGCACCTGCACATCGGTGTTGCGGATGGGCTCGGCGATAAAGGCCCCTATCCCCCCCTCCTTCTCGATGACGTACTCCAGATAATCGGCGTAGTGCAGGTCGTCCCCCTCCCCGCGATACCAGACGCCGCGATAACGGGTGGGGGGTGGAATGCGCTCCACCCCGGCCATCAAGGGGCCCATGCCGGCGCGAAAGCAGGCCTCACCGCCCACCGAGATGGCATCGAGGGAGGCACCGTGAAAGGCATCCCACAGGGACACCACCTTGCTGTTGCCGGTGATAAAGCGGGCTAGCTTCAAGGCAATGCCCACCACCTCGCTGCCGCCCGGGGCGAACAGCACCCGGTTGAGATCGCCGGGAGCCAGTTCGGCCAGGGTGCGGGCACAATCGATGGCGATCCTGTGGGTGTAGCGGCGGGGTGCGAACGGCAGATCGGCGAGCTGCTGCTGCACCGCGGCCACCACCTTGGGGTGGCCGTGGCCCAGCTGATGGACGCTGTTGCCGTGAAAATCGAGGTAACACGCGCCCGATACGCTGGTCAGCCAGCTCCCCTGCGCCCCCTCAATCAGATCCAGACAGGGGGTGGAGAGGGCTTGATGGAGGAAGTAGCGGCTATCTTCCGCCAATCCGGCCTGTACTACTTCGCTCTGGCCCGCCCACCAGCGCGCCCGACTCTCGCCGAGGTTGATATCCCCTTCGCTGTCGGCGCGGCCACTGCCGTGCAGCTTATCGTCACGCAGATCAGGACCCTGAGCCGGCATGCTGGTCATGGTGCTTCCCCCTGCCAGTAGCAGGCGCTGGCCATGGCGGCGAGCAGTTCACGCACCCGCTCTGGAGTCACGTCGCCGATATTGCCGATACGGAAGCAGTCGGCCTGGGAGACCTTGCCCGGATAGATGACAAAGCCCTGTGCCTTGAGCCGCTGGTAGAAGTCGACGAAGCGGTAGTCCGGGTGGGCCGGGGAGTAGAAGGCGGTGATGATGGGAGATTGCCATTTTTCTGGCAGCAGCGGCGCAAAGCCGAGCTCGGCCATCCCCGCCACCAGGGTGCGCTGATTCTCGCCGTAGCGCCGATGGCGGGCGGCGATGCCCCCCTCTTCATCCAGCTCACGCAGGGCCTGGGCAAAGGCCAGCACGGTGTGGGTTGGCGAGGTAAAGCGCCACTTGCCCCCCTGCTGCTCCATGGTCTGCCACTGGGCGTGCAGGTCGAGGGAGACAGAGCGGGCGCGACCGGAACAGGCCATCAGCGCGGCGCGGCGGGCAATGACGAAGCCAAAACCCGGCACCCCCTGAATGCACTTGTTGGCGGAGCTGATGAGAAACTCGATGCCAAGGCGGCCCATGTCGATGGGGATGCCGCCAAAGCTGCTCATGGCATCGACGATCAGGCGAATGCCACGGCGCTGGCAGAGCGCAGCCACCTCCTCAAGGGGGTTGAGCATGCCGGTGGTGGTCTCGCAGTGCACCATGGCCAGATGGGTGATCTCGGGGTGGCGCGCCAGCATGGCGTCGATGGCGGCAGGCTCCGGGCGGGTCGTCTCACCGCAGTCCAGCTCATGGTGGCGCAGGCCGAGGCAGCGGGCCATCTCCCCCATGCGGGCCCCGTAAGCGCCGTTGTTGATGATCAGCAGGCACTCATCGGCACCGATCGCCGAGCCCAGCACGCTCTCCACCACATAGCTGCCGCTCCCCTGCAGCAGTACGGCACTGTAGTCGCTTTCATATTCCGGGCCGGTGGCGAGGCGCACCAGCTCGCGGCGGATGGGCTCCACCACGCCCAGGTTGTAGTCCGCATCCCAGGTGCAGCTGTCTTGCAGCATGGCGGCCCGCACGGTAGCTGTGGTCGAGAGGGGGCCCGGGGTCAGCAGCAGGTAATCGACGGCGGCAGGGGCCGCAGGAATATGGGTCATGACTTCGCTCCTTTTGGTATATACCAGAATGAGCGCATTGTGGGTAACTGCCCCGCCAAGGTCAAAGGGGTGGGGCCACGTGCAACAAAAAATTCATTTTCAGCGCCGGGATCGCGATAATCTAGGAAGCCTGAACAACAGGGGCAACACTGGTCTCTACCAACATTTTTTGACGCCGCCGTTTAACGACCGAGCAGATAACCAGCCCATTGCCCAACTCATTGCACAACCAGAGATTTTCATGAGCAAACCGCAATACCTGCAGATCAAGGATGCCCTCGCCAACCAGATCCTGGCGGGGGGCCTGGCCTCCAACGACAAGCTCCCCTCCGAGCGGCTGTTGGGGGAGCTCTACGGCACCACCCGGGTCACCATCCGCGAGGCGCTGGTGCAACTGGAGGCAAACGGCCTCATCTATCGGGAGGATCGCCGCGGCTGGTTCGTCACCCCGCCGCGCTTTAGTCTCAACCCCAGGCGCACCTCCAACTTTCACCAGATAGTGCGGGAGCAAGGGGGAGAACCGCGCACCGAACTGCTGGAAAAAAGCCGCCAGGCGGTGCCGCCCGCGTTGATGGCGCGGCTGCAGCTCAAGCCGTTCGACAGCCTGTTTCTGCTCAAGCGGCTGCGCTATGCCAACGGGCGCGCCATCTGCTATTGCGAGAATCACTGCCTGCCCGAGCGGGTGCCCGGCCTGCTGGAGCTGGATCTTGCCGGCAGCCTGACCGAGATCTATCAGGCCCATTACGATCTCCACTACGCCCGCATGCAGGTGCGCTTCTTCCCCACAGCCCTGCCGGACGAGGTGGCCAAGGCGCTGGGGGCCACCGCCGGTCTGCCCGCCCTGCGCCTCGAGCGGCTCAACTTCGATCAGCACGGCCGGGTGCTCGACTTCGATCTGGAGTACTGGCGCCACGACAGCCTGGAGATCGAGGTGGATACCCAGGATTAGGAACAGACAAGTCAAGGGCGGACAATCCCGTGCGGCAAAACGTCACGGGACCGTCACCTGAACGTCATAAAGATCCCCTAGCCTCTCTCTCGACCAATCTGGTTTATACCAAGCCAATTCATATGGAGAAGAGGATGAAACAGGGAACCCCTTTGCTGGCCGCCGCCGTGCTGGCCGCCATGACAGCCCCGGCACTGGCCGCGACCGATCTCACCGTCTACACCGCCTTCGAGCCGGAGCAGCTCGGCGAGCTGAAAACCGCGTTCGAGCGCCAGCACCCGGATATCAGCATCAAGTGGGTGCGTGACTCCACCGGGGTGGTCACTGCCAGGCTGCTGGCTGAAAAGGCCCAGCCCAAGGCAGACGTGGTGTGGGGACTGGCCGCCACCAGCCTGATGCAGCTCGATCAGCAGCAGATGCTGACCGGTTACGCCCCCAAGGGGCTGGAGAAACTCGACAGCCGTTTTCGTGACGGCAAGGCCGAGCCGCACTGGATTGGGCTGGACGCCTTCTTCAGCGCCATCTGCTTCAACAAGGTAGAGGCACAAAAACAGGGGATACCGGCCCCCACCAGCTGGGCGGATCTCACCAAACCCATCTACAAGGGCAAGGTGATCATGCCCAACCCCAGCTCCTCCGGCACCGGCTACCTCAGCGTCGCCGGCTGGCTGCAGACCATGGGTGAGCAGCAGGGCTGGCAATTCATGAACGGCCTGCACCAGAACATCGACCGCTACACCCACTCGGGCTCGGCTCCCTGCAAGCTGGCCGCCAGCGGCGAGACGGTGATCGGCATCTCCTTCGACTTCCCGGCCACCAGCCTCAAGGCCAAGGGGGCCCCCATAGAGGTGGTGTTCCCGAGCGAAGGCTCGGGCTGGGACATGGAGGCCGCCGCCATCATCAAGGGCACCCCCAAGCTGGAGGCCGCCAAACAGCTGCTCGACTTTGCCGCCACCGAGCAGGCCAACGCCCTCTACAACAAGTCGTTCGCTGTGGTCGCCATCCCTGGGGTCGCCCAACCAAGAGCGGGCTATCCGGCGGATATCAAGGGTCAGATGATCGACAACGACTTTGGCTGGGCCGCCCGCGAGCGCAACGCCATCCTGACCCAGTGGAGCGCCAGCTTCGACGGCAAGACCGAAGCCAAACAGTAAGCGTGAACGGCAGCGGTCCGTGCACGCCCGACGAACCGCCGCCAATAAACCCCTTGCGAAGGCCAACAGGTGTTGGCCTTCGCTTTTTGGTTTATGTCGCCCTCGATGGGCGGCTCCCCGCCCGTCTGTACGCGGCACAGCCACCTGCCGGCGACCCATGGTCATCTGACTGTCATCGAGCTGTCATCCCCTTATCACCTGACCGTCACACTTCATCGGCAAACTGGTATATACCAAATCAGTAGCGAGTCGAACCATGACCCAGCCCTATCTGGACATTCAACATCTCAACAAGCAGTTCGGTGCTTTTCAGGCCCTCAAGGGGATCTCTCTGACCATTGAGCCGGGGGAGTTTATCTGCTTTCTCGGCCCCTCCGGCTGCGGCAAGACCACCTTGCTCAGAGCCATCGCCGGTCTGGATCTGCCAGACAGCGGCGAGATCTGGCAGGGGGGGCGCAATATCTCCCGCCTGCCGCCCCAGCAGCGGGATTTTGGCATCGTGTTTCAATCCTACGCTCTCTTCCCCAACCTGACGGTGGCCCAGAACATCGCCTTCGGCCTCGAGAATCAGGGGCTGGCGCGGGATCTCATCAAGGAGCGGGTCGATCACTGGCTGGGGCTGGTGGATCTCACTGCCCAGTCCCACAAATATCCGAGCCAGATCTCCGGCGGCCAGCAGCAGCGGGTGGCCCTGGCCCGGGCGCTCGCCCTCTCCCCCGGCCTGCTGCTGCTGGACGAGCCCCTCAGCGCACTGGATGCGCTGGTGCGCACCCACCTTCGCAGCGAAATCCGCGCCCTGCAGCAGCGCCTCGGCATCACCACCATCATGGTGACCCACGATCAGGAGGAGGCCCTGACCATGGCCGATCGCATAGTGGTGATGGAGAGCGGCAACATAGTGCAGGTGGGCACCCCGCAGGAGATCTACCACCAGCCTGCGAGCCGCTTCGTGGCCAGCTTCGTCGGCACCATGAACTTCCTCGATACCCTGGTGCTGAGTCCCACCCAGGTGCGCCTCAACGAACAGCCTCTTCAGCTCGCCAACCGGGCCGCAGCAGGCAGCAAATTGCAGGTGGCCATCCGCCCCGAGGCCATCACCCTGAGTGCGCCGAGCGAGCCTTATCTTGGCCAACATGGCGTTGAAGCAACCATCGATCAGGTGGAGTTTCTCGGTGCCGCCCAGCGCCTTATCTGCACCGCCAACACCTATCTGGGCCCGCAACAGATCCTGGTGGAGCGCCCGACCCAGGAGCTGCCCCGCCACGAACAGGGGGGCTGGCGCAGCGGCATGCGCTGCTCCCTGCACTGGCCCGCCGGGGCCATGCAGCTGTTTGAAGGAGATGGCGCATGAGCTCCCCTCTCACGACCTCATCCCCATTGCCCCCATCGCAACCGCAGCGCGCCCCCCTCTGGCGGCGCTCTTGCACCGGCTGGAATCGGGATCAGCTGCTGCAACTCCTGCTGCTTCTGCTAGGCATCGCCCTGCTGGTGGGCGGCCTGCTGCTGCCGCTGCTCACCATGCTGCAAAAGAGCCTGCAAGACGAAAACGGCCTCTGGGTAGGGCTCGCCAACTTCAAGGCCTACTTCGACTCCCCCCATCTGGGGCGCACCATAGGCAACACCCTCTGGCTCGGGGTGCTCATCACCGCGCTGGTGGTGACCATCGCCTTCGGCTACGCCTATGCCCTCACCCGCACCTGCATGCCGGGCAAGAGCCTGTTTCGCCTCGTTGGCCTGATCCCGCTCTTGATGCCCTCCCTGCTGCCAGCCATCAGCCTGGTCTACTGGTTCGGCAATCAGGGGATCGCCAAGGGGTTGCTCGGCGGCGAGAGCATCTACGGCCCCATCGGCATCGTCATCGGTCTGGGCTTCTGGTGCTTCCCCCACGCCCTGATGATCCTTATCACGGCGCTCGGCCAGAGCGATGCTCGCCTCTATGAAGCATCACGGGTGCTCGGCAGCAGCGGCTGGCGCACCTTTGTCACCGTCACTCTGCCCACCGCCCGCTATGGCCTGCTCAGCGCCGCCATCGCCGTCTTCACCCTCACCATCTGCGATTTCGGGGTGGCCAAGGTGATTGGCGGTCAGTACAGCGTGCTGGCCACCGACATCTACCGCCAGGTGATCGGGATGCAGAACTTCGCATTAGGGGCGGTCGCCAGCGTCACCCTGCTGCTGCCGGCGCTCTTGAGCTTTGCCCTGGAGCACAGAGTGCGCAGCAAGATGCAGGAGCAGAGCAGCACCAAGGCGGTGCCCTATCAGCCCAAACCCCATCGGCTGCGGGATCTGCTGGCGCTCGGCTGGTGCAGCCTCTGGGCCCTGCTGTTTCTGGCGCTGGTGGGCATGGCGGTCTACGGCTCCCTGGTGCAATTCTGGCCCTACAACCTCGGGTTGACGCTGGATCACTACGCCTTTGACAGCAACAGCGTCTATGGCTGGCAGCCCTTTACCAACACCCTTCAGCTGGGCCTCTATACCGCCATCACAGGCACTGTGCTTATCATGGTGCTGGCCTGGGCGCAGGAGAAGGGGCGCCACTTCCCATGGCTTCGCCAGTTGCTGCATCTGCTCGCCATGCTGTCGCTGGCGGTGCCCGGCATGGTGCTGGGGCTGGGTTACATCTTCTTTTTCAATGGCTCCGGCCTGCTTGGCAATCTCTACGGCACCCTGCCGCTCATGGTGCTCTCCTGCGTCATCCACTACTACACAGTGGGCCATATGACGGCGGTGACCAGCTTGAAGCAGTTGCCCAGGGAGCTGGAGCTGGTGGCCATCTCATTGCGCATTCCGCTCTGGAAGGCGTTCTGGCGCATCACCCTGCCCGCCTCCCTGCCGGCACTGCTGGAGATCTTCATCTATCTGTTCGTCAACGCCATGACCACCACCTCGGCGGTGATCTTCCTCTATTCCAGCGACAGCGTGCTCGCCTCCATCGCCGTGCTGAACATGGAAGATTCCGGCGATACCGCCACGGCCGCCGCCATGGCCACCCTGATCCTGCTGGCCGCCGCCACCGTCAAGCTGGCCCAGCTTTTCCTGAGCCGAGCCCTGCTGGCCCGCACCCAGCGCTGGCGCCACTCATAACCTTGTCGAGGAGTCATCATGTCCACTCTCCCCTTCTGGCTGGCCGAGGCCCTCGCTGCCGAACAGCCCGCTCCCCCAACGCCTCTTCAAGGCCAGCACGAGGTGGATGTCTGCATCGTCGGCGGCGGCTTTACCGGGCTCTGGAGCGCTATCGCCCTTAAAACAGCCGAGCCACACTTGCGCATCCTGGTGCTGGAGAAGGATCGCTGTGGCAGCGGCGCCTCGGGGCGCAACGGCGGCTGCCTGCTCACCTGGTCGGCCAAGTACCTGACGTTAAAGCGCCTCTTTGGCGAACAGCAGGCGGCCTGGCTGGTGCAAAGATCCGAACAGGCGGTGCACGAGATCGCCCGCTTCTGCGAAAAGCACAACATAGAGGCGGAGCTGAGGGTCGAGGGCACCTGCTACACCGCCACCAGCGAGGCCCAGCGCGGTCTGATGGATCCGGTATTGCGGGAACTAAAGCGAGCGGACCTTAACCAGTGGCAGGCGATTGCGGAGGGTGAACTGGCCAGCCAGAACGGATCCCACGTCCATCTGGAGGGGCTCTACAGCCCCCACGCCGGCTCGGTGCAACCGGCGCTGCTGGTGCGCGGCCTGCTGCGGGTAGCGCGGGAACTGGGAGTCGAGGTCTACGAAGGTTCCCCCATGCAGCGCCTCGAAGGGGGGCAGCCTGCACGGGTACAGACGCCACAGGCTGAAATAATCGCCCGCAAGGTGGTGCTGGCCCTCAACAGCGCCATGACGGCGCACTTTCGCGAGTTTCGTCGCAGCATAGTGCTGGTCTCCTCGGATATGGTGATAACCGAACCCGCGCCACAGGCACTTGCCGCCCAGCAGCTCGCGCACGGCCGCAGCGTGGTGGATGGCCGCACCTTCGTGCACTACTACAGATCCACCCCGCAGGGGCGGCTGATGCTGGGCAAGGGGGGCAACACCTTCGCCTTTGCCAACCGCCATCTGGCCGAGTTCGATGCCCCCAGCCGCTATCTCGCCCCCCTCACCCGCACCCTGCGCCGTTTCTTTCCGGCACTTGAAGATGTGCCCATCGCCGCCAGCTGGTGCGGCGCCTCCGACCGCTCGGTGGATGGCCTCCCCTTCTTCGGCCACTGGCGAGCGCAACCCAACGTTGTCTACGGCCTCGGCTATTCCGGCAACGGGGTAACCCAGAGCTGGATGGGCGGCCAGATCCTGGCGGCCTTGGTGAGAGATGAGGTGCGGGAGGAGGACAAACTGTGGCGCGAGTGCGCCCTGGTAAGCGGACCGCGCGGCTATTTCCCGCCCGAGCCGTTTCGCTGGCTGGGGGCCATGGCGGTACGCAATGCCATCCGGCGAAAAGAGCGGGCGGAGGATGAAAACCGCCCGGTGGCCTGGTATGACAAACAGCTGGCCAAACTGGCCGATGCGGCGGGCAAGGCGGACAAATAAGCGCCTTCGCAGAGCACTGTGGAAATCGCCAGAAAGCCGAAGGGGCAGGAGAGTATGACTCCCCTGCCCCTTCGCTGTTGATACGGTTCGGCGGCTGGCCCGAAAAGGGTCTGGCGTTAGCTGGCCCAGGTGATGATGTGATCGATCCAGTCGCCGGCATGGGCCTCGTGCACCACCTTGCCGCGCACCGACTGGCCGGCCTGGTGCATGGCGCTGCGGCTGCCGGTGATAAGTGGATGCCACTCAGGCAGGCTCTGCCCCTCGGCCAGCAGGCGATAGGCGCAGCTCGACGGCAGCCAGTCGAACTCGGCAATCTTGTCGAAGGTGATCTGCAGGCAGTCCGGCTCTTTCTTGAAGCGGTTGCCGTAGTCGGAACACTGGCAGGTCTTGGTATTGAGCAGGTTGCAGGCCACGTTGGTGAACACCAGCTCCTCGGTGTCCTCGTCGATCAGCTTGTTCAGGCAGCACTTGCCGCAGCCATCGCACAGGGACTCCCACTCCGTCATGGTCATCTGTTGCAGGCTCTTCACCTGCCAAAAGGGGGCGGTCTGCACGGGTTCACTCTGCTGCATAAAGGTAGGCTCGCTCAATACACTAACAAGCGCGTGGTTATACGCCCTATGGCCCGATTTTTCAAGGTTGGTGGTAAACGTTGGGCTTCGCTACGCTCAGCGCCAACCTACAACGCCTGTAGGTTGTGGCTGAGCCTGCGAAGCCCAACAACAAACGAGATAACCATGTGGTCATAAGGCGAATCTTGCAGACTAACTCAACGTGAACGGGTGATAATCATGCTTCACCCTCTCGCCAGTGATCTATCCGGACAAGTACAGGGTTATACCGTGGTCAAAAAGGCGTGTATCCAAAATTTCCCACTACCTGATATTCCTTAACACTGAGTTTTAGTTTGGTGTAACTACAACATGTGACAGCGGATCGTAGTTCCCTATTGAAACTCCACTCTCGCGCATATGGTCAATCTGCGAAGTGAATCGATCAACCCATTTTGCTTCTTCCGACCACGGGTGCCGTTTTGCATAGACTTCGCCCATAGATGCTAGAAGTACAGCCTCGAATCGAGCGACCTGCCCCATTCGACTTCCCCAGAGAATCCGACAAATGTGATCGTCATCGTAGTCTCCAATGCATTCATCAAGCTGAGTCAAAAAAGTAAAACCCATATGCTTCAAATATCGTGCGGTCATCTCATATACCCACTCCGCGATACGGCCATCTGGGCCCAACTTTCTATCAAGATAGGCTTTAAGAGAATCTGGCGTAATTTCAACATCTGCCAAGTGTCCGGATTCTACTGATGTTCTCGCTTCAGTACGTAGCCTCTCATCTGCATCAAGCAATGCTTCAAATTCACGGTCAGCCATTTCTAACATGCCAGCCAATGCAATAAAGCGTCTGCGTATTGTTGAAGGTATTACCGTTTCACTTTTGTATTGTATATCATGCTCCATTTCAGCCCATGCGTGTTGTAGAAGTGTACGAACTTGAATTTCGAAGGTCAGCCCATCGAATCTTGCATATTCTGGCAATCGAAGTCTTGCCGGATGCATTTTGACCAAATAGTGAACACTTTGATAACCAAATCGTCCTTCGTCCAACAACTCTTGGGCTTTATCACTCCTCTCGATGACAAGAAATTGATCATCGATTAGATTGCAAACATTCTGAACCACCTTAGGAAGGAATGTAATTACCCGGATTGCAGCAAGATCCGTGATGTCATGGAGCGGATTAGAATACTTTGGCCTAGTTGGGTCAGTGGCCGATGCCTTTGATGCTTTCATCCCGAAGCTTTCTATTGTTTTCGCTCTACCTTCAACGGAATGGACCCTAATGAGCGCTGTATCAAGCGCAGTCAAGACAATCCTCTGAGCTGTTTCAGAAAGGTCTTCATAACGGGCCCGAACTTCTCGGTACTGAGCCATCCACTGATCGCGGTAAGCTGTCGGTTCAAATGTCACAACACTTTCTGAGTTAATCACCATTCAATTCCCAACAATTCTATTAAATAAAAATTTTCCATCAAGTTACAATGTACTCATCGCACCATTACAAATGGTAAGAACTCTCGCTTCCCATCTGGTTTAATCTCAATAAAACACAAACTTATTTTTCTTGTAGGTAGCTATCCAACTTGTCAGATAGCCAACTTCAAAGTTCTGATTAAAATCAATTTTATATAGAAATATTTATAGCTACTCGAGCAATATGTAAATACTGAAATGCCGCCCTAGGGCGGCATTTTTATCAGAGATAACAGGCTAAAGAACTTACCAGCCGGTCACTTCACGCAGGGCCTTGCCGATATCGGCGAGCGACCGCACGGTTTTCACGCCGGCATCTTCCAGGGCGGCAAATTTCTCTGCAGCTGTGCCCTTGCCACCGGCGATGATGGCGCCCGCATGACCCATGCGCTTGCCAGCCGGAGCGGTGACGCCCGCGATGTAGGAGACCACCGGCTTGGTGACGTGGGCCTTGATGTAGGCCGCTGCCTCTTCCTCGGCGCTGCCGCCGATCTCGCCGATCATCACGATGGCTTCGGTCTTGGGATCGTTCTGGAACATCTCCAGGATGTCGATGAAGTTGGAGCCCGGGATGGGGTCGCCACCGATGCCGACGCAGGTGGACTGGCCGAAGCCCTCGTCCGTGGTCTGCTTGACCGCTTCGTAGGTCAGGGTGCCGGAGCGGGAGACGATGCCCACCTTGCCCGGCTTGTGGATGTGGCCCGGCATGATGCCGATCTTGCACTCACCCGGGGTGATGACGCCCGGGCAGTTCGGCCCAATCATGCGCACGCCGGTTTCCTGCAGCTTCACCTTGACCTGCAGCATGTCCAGGGTGGGGATGCCTTCGGTGATGGTGACGATGAGCTTGATGCCGGCGTCGATGGCTTCCAGGATGGCGTCCTTGCAGAACGGGGCCGGCACATAGATGACGGAGGCGGTGGCGCCAGTGGCTTCCACTGCGTCACGGACGGTGTTGAACACCGGCAGGCCCAGGTGGGTGGTGCCACCCTTGCCCGGGGAGACGCCGCCGACCATCTGGGTACCGTAGGCAATCGCCTGTTCGGAGTGGAAGGTACCCTGACCGCCGGTGAAGCCCTGGCAGATCACCTTGGTGTCTTTGTTGATCAGAACGCTCATTATTTGGCCTCCGCTGCTTTAACCACTTGCTGAGCTGCGTCAGTCAGACTCGTTGCGGCGATGATATTGAGGCCGCTGTCGGCCAGTTTACGGGCACCCAGTTCGGCATTATTGCCTTCCAGACGCACTACCACGGGCACCTTGACCCCCACTTCCTTGACCGCGCCTATGATGCCTTCTGCGATCATGTCGCAGCGCACTATGCCGCCGAAGATGTTGACCAGCACGGCTTGTACCTTGCTGTCAGAGAGGATGATCTTGAAGGCCTCGGTCACGCGCTCCTTGGTGGCGCCGCCGCCGACGTCCAGGAAGTTGGCCGGTGAGCCGCCGTGCAGGTTGACGATATCCATGGTGCCCATGGCCAGACCGGCGCCGTTGACCATGCAGCCGATGTTGCCATCCAGCGCCACATAGTTCAGCTCCCACTGGGCGGCATGCGCTTCGCGGGGGTCATCCTGGGAAGGATCATGCATCTCGCGCAGCTTGGGCTGGCGATACAGGGCGTTGGCGTCGATGTTGATCTTGCCGTCCAGGCAGTGCAGGTTGCCCTTGTCGGTGATGACCAGGGGGTTGATCTCCAGCAGGGCGAAGTCGCAATCCAGGAACATCTGACCCAGACCCATGAAGATCTTGGTGAACTGCTTGATCTGATCGCCGACCAGACCCAGCTTGAAGGCCAGCTCGCGGGCCTGGTAGGGCTGCGGGCCCACCAGAGGATCGATGGCAGCCTTGTGAATGAGTTCCGGGGTTTCGTGGGCGACTTTCTCGATCTCCACGCCACCTTCGGTGGAGGCCATGAAGACCACGCGGCGGCTGCCACGGTCGACCACGGCGCCGAGGTAGAGCTCCTTGGCGATGTCGGTGCAGGATTCCACCAGGATCTTGGTGACCGGCTGACCGTTGGCGTCAGTCTGATAGGTCACCAGGTTCTTGCCGAGCCAGTTCTGGGCGAAGGCACGGATCTCGTCCTTGCTCTTGGCCAGCTTGACGCCGCCCGCCTTGCCACGGCCACCGGCGTGGACCTGGCACTTGACGACCCAGGTATTGCCGCCAATCTTGTCGGCCGCTTCGGCCGCTTCCTGCGGGGTAGCACAGGCATAACCTTCGGAGACCGGCAGGCCATACTCGGCAAACAGCTGTTTTGCCTGATATTCATGCAGATTCATAGATGCTCTATCCGTGTTGTAGGTATTTCCGTCCGGGGCTCGTGTTTCTCAATCCCCTGTGAATGGGGGCCTGGGCGGCCCCTCGTTATCTTTCAGTCACGCTTGCTCAGACATCCAGCAGCAGACGGGTCGGGTCTTCCAGCAGCTCCTTGATGGAGACCAGGAAGCCCACGGACTCGCGGCCGTCGATGATGCGGTGATCGTAGGAGAGCGCCAGGTACATCATCGGCAGGATTTCGACCTTGCCGTCGACGGCCATGGGTCTGTCCTGGATCTTGTGCATGCCCAGAATGGCGCTCTGGGGCGGGTTGATGATGGGGGTGGACATCAGGGAGCCGAACACGCCGCCGTTGGTGATGGTGAAGTTGCCGCCGGTCAGTTCGTCTACGGTCAGCTTGCCGTCACGGCCCTTGCCCGCCAGATCCTTGATGGCCTTCTCGATGTCGGCGAGGCTCATGTTGTCGCAGTCACGCAGCACAGGGGTCACCAGACCACGGGGGGTGGAGACGGCGATGCTGACGTCGAAGTAGCTGTGATAGACGATGTCGTCACCGTCCAGCGCCGCGTTCACTTCCGGGTAGCGCTTGAGGGATTCGACAACGGCCTTGACGTAGAAGGACATGAAGCCGAGCTTGATGCCGTGCTTCTTCTCGAAGATCTCGCCGTACTGCTTGCGCAGCTTCATGATGGGCGCCATGTTGATCTCGTTGAAGGTGGTCAGCATGGCGGTGGTGTTCTTGGCCTCCAGCAGACGCTCGGCGATGCGCTTGCGCAGACGGGTCATGGGCACGCGCTTCTCGGTGCGACCGGCCAGCGGGGCTATGGGCGCAACCGGTGCGGCAGCCACTGCAGCGACGGGGGCTGCCGGCTTGCCCAGGTTCTTGATGAAGGCATCCACGTCTTCCTTGGTGACGCGACCACCCTTGCCGGTGCCGGTCAGCTTGGCCACGTCGATGTCGTGCTCGGCCACCAGGCGGCGCACGGAGGGGCTCAAACCGTCGGCAGCGTCATCGGCTGCCACTTCCACCGGCTTCTCCTTGGTCTCTTCACCGGCCACAGGGGCCGCCTTGAGGATGGCGATCAGCTGGCGGGAGAGCACTGTTGCGCCTTCCAGTTGCAGGATGTCACCCAGCACGCCGGCTTCCGGCGCGGGGACTTCCAGCACGACTTTATCGGTTTCGATGTCAACCAGTACTTCGTCACGGGCAACCAGATCACCCGGTTTCTTGTGCCAGGTGGCGATGGTGGCGTCCGCCACTGATTCCGGCAGGTCCGGTACCTTGATCTCGATAGTCATGTAATCAGTTCCTTGTTACTTCTTGGCCAGCAGGCTTGTTCCAGAGACGGAGAGGGTCGGCTTCACGGAGCCCCCTCCCCTTCACAACTCGTTTATTCCAGGGTCAGCGCGTCTTCCACCAGGGCTTTCTGCTGCTTGGCGTGGACAGACATGTAACCGACGGCCGGTGAGGCCGAGGCCGGGCGACCGGCGTAACGCAGACGGGCATTGCTTGGCAGCACGCTGTCATAGTGATGACGGGTGCTGTACCAGGCGCCCTGGTTCTGCGGCTCTTCCTGACACCAGACGAAATCGGTGACGTGGGCATAATCGGCCAGGATGGCGCGCACTTCCTCTTCCGGGAAGGGGTAGAGCTGCTCGATCCGCACCAGTGCCACATCCTGCTGCTCCGCCTTGCGACGGGCATCGAGCAGGTCGTAATAGACCTTGCCGGAACAGAAGACCACCCGCTTGACGGCTTTCGGATCCAGGGCGTCGATCTCGCCGATGGCGTTCTGGAAAGTGCCTTCGGCCAGCTCGTCGAGCTTGCTCACCGCCAGCGGGTGGCGCAGCAAGGACTTGGGCGTCATCACGATGAGCGGACGGCGCATCGGGCGCACCACCTGGCGGCGCAGCATGTGGAACACCTGGGCCGGGGTGGAGGGCACGCACACCTGCATGTTGTGCTGGGCACACATCTGCAGATAGCGCTCCAGACGGGCGGAGGAGTGTTCCGGACCCTGCCCCTCGTAGCCGTGGGGCAGCAGCATGGTCAGACCGCACATCCGACCCCACTTCTGCTCGCCGGAGGAGAGGAACTGATCCACCACCACCTGGGCGCAGTTGGCGAAGTCGCCGAACTGGGCTTCCCAGATGGTCAGACCGGCCGGCTCGGCGCTGGCGTAGCCATATTCGAACGCCAGTACCGCATTTTCGGTCAGCACGGAGTCGTAGATCTCGAACGGACCTTGCTCGTCGTGCAGGTTGCACAGCGGGGTATAGGTGCTCGCATCGGTCTGGCTGTGCAGCACGGCGTGGCGATGGAAGAAGGTGCCACGGCCGGAGTCTTCCCCGGTAAAGCGGATGCGGGAACCCTTGTCCACCAGGGTGGCGTAGGCCAGGGTCTCGGCGAAGCCCCAGTCCACCAGCTTCTCGCCGGCGGCCATCAGGCGGCGGTCTTCGTAGATCTTCTCGACCTGGCGTTGCAGCACATGGGTCGCCGGGTACTGGCTGATACGCTCGCCGAGGGACTTGAGGTGATCCATGGGCACTGTGCTGTCATAGGGCATGGCCCAGTCGTGACCCAGATAAGGGGTCCAGTCAACGGAGTGCAGCTCCATGGGACGCCACTCCTTGCTCACCCGCTCGCCCCGATCCAGGGTATCGCGATAGTCGTTGACCAGGGTGGTGGCCAGCTCGGGGGTGATGGTGCCTTCGCCAATCAGCTGATCGGCGTAGATCTTGCGCGGCGTCGGGTGCTGCTTGATCTTCTGGTACATCAAGGGCTGGGTCGCGCTCGGCTCGTCCGCCTCGTTGTGACCGTGACGACGGTAGCAGACCAGCTCGATCACCACGTCGCGCTTGAAAGTGTTGCGATAATCCAGCGCAATCTGGGTCACCAGCACCACGGCTTCCGGGTCATCCCCGTTGACGTGCAGCACAGGTGCCTGCACCGCCTTGGCGATGTCGGTACAGTATTCGGTGGAGCGCAGGTCACGTTGATAGGAGGTGGTGAAACCGACCTGGTTGTTGATGACGATGCGCACAGTGCCGCCGACGCCGTAGGCACGGGTCAGGGACATGTTGAAGGTCTCGGCCACCACCCCCTGCCCTGCGATGGCGGAGTCACCGTGGATGGTGATGGGCAGGACGCTGGAGCCATCCTTGTCACCACGGCGGTCCATACGGGCACGCACCGAGCCGATGACCACGGGGTTGACGATCTCGAGGTGGGACGGGTTGAAGGCCAGCGCCAGGTGGACGTTGCCGCCCGGGGTGGCGAAGTCGGAGGAGAAGCCCATGTGGTACTTCACATCCCCTGTGCCCCAGGATTCGCCGTGCTTGCCGGCGAACTCGTCGAACAGCTCTTGCGCACGCTTGCCCAGCACGTTGATCAGCACGTTCAGGCGACCGCGGTGGGCCATGCCGATGACGGCCTCCTTGCAGCCCTGCTCACCGGCGCGGCGGATAAGCTCTTTGAGCATGGGCACCATGGCATCGCCCCCTTCCAGGGAGAAACGCTTGGCCCCCGGGAACTTGGCCCCCAGGTATTTTTCCAGCCCTTCGGCGGCAGTCAGGCTCTCGAGGAAGCGGGTCTTCTCTTCGAGGGTATAGGTCCCCTTCCCTTCGATGGATTCAAGACGGTCTTGCAGCCAGCGCTTCTCCTCGGTGGAGGTGATGTGCATGTAGTCTGCACCTATGCTGCTGCAGTAGGTCTTCTTCAGCGAGGCGTAGAGATCGGAGAGCACCATGGTCTCGCGACCGATGGCGTAGGAGCCCACATTGAAGGTGGCCTCCATGTCTGCGCCCTGCAGGTTGTGAAATGCCGGGTCGAGTTCGGCAACGGTTTCACGCTGCCACAGGCCCAGCGGATCCAGATTGGCATTCTGGTGACCACGGAAACGGAAGGCGTTGATCAGCTGCAGTACGCGCACCTGCTTGGCATCCACCTGGGGATCGGAGACCGGGGCGCTGTAACGGGAGGGATCCTTGGCCAGGCGGCGGAAATAGTCGCGAACCTGGGAGTGGGGTTGTTCGACTGCATGGCCATTGACCTGGGGCAGCTCGCTAAACAGGCTGCGCCACTCTTCGGCCACGGAGTCGGGGTTTTCCAGGAAGGATTCGTACAAATCCTCAATGTAGCTTGCATTCGCACCAGCCAGGTGAGATGACTCCAACCAGGCCTTCATCACGCCGTTATGCATTTCTATCCCTTGTACATCTTGTTCACTGCAGCGCAGCTTGTAGGGTCATAGCCATCCCGGGACGGGATGGCTATCCAGAGGTCGGGCCCGGCGCAAGGCGCCTCAGGCCCTGGTATCAAACAGCCCGGTTGAGCAACATCGACTTGATCTGACCGATGGCCTTGGTCGGGTTCAAGCCCTTGGGACAGACGTTCACGCAGTTCATGATGCCGTGGCAGCGGAACACGCTAAAGGCGTCATCCAGGTTGCCCAGTCGTTCGGCAGCCGCAGTGTCGCGGCTGTCTGCCAGCCAGCGGTAGGCGGCGAGCAGGCCAGCGGGGCCGATGAACTTGTCCGGGTTCCACCAGAAGGAGGGGCAAGAGGTGGAGCAGCAGGCACAGAGAATACACTCGTACAGGCCATCCAGCTTGGCGCGCTCTTCGGGGGATTGCAGGTGCTCACGCACGGGCGGCAGTTTTTCATCGTTGATGAGGAAGGGCTTGACCTTCTCCCACTGGGTGTAGAACTGGGTCATGTCGATCACCAGATCGCGGATCACCGGCAGACCAGGCAGGGGCCGGATGACGACCTTGTTGCCCTTCTTCAGCAGATCGGAGAGCGGGGTGATACAGGCAAGACCGTTCTTGCCATTCATGTTGAGACCGTCCGATCCACAGACCCCTTCGCGGCAGGAGCGGCGGAAGGAGAGCGTGGGATCCAGCTCCTTGAGCTGGATCAGTGCGTCGAGCACCATCATGTCGGAACCTTCAGGAATATCAAGACGATATTCCTTCATATGCGGGACGTTATCAACGTCCGGGTTATAGCGATATACCGAGAATGTGACGTTCATTGTGGTTGCCTCCGCAATCAGTAAGTCCGCACCTTGGGTGGGAATGCCTCACGGGTTTTCGGAGACATGTTGACAGCACGACGGGTCATGGACTCGGTGTCCGGATGATAGAGGCTGTGGCACAGCCAGCTCTCGTCGTCACGCTCCGGGAAGTCGAAGCGGCTATGGGCGCCCCGGCTCTCGGTACGGAAGTTGGCGGCAACCGCGGTGGCAAACGCCGTCTCCATCAGGTTGTCCAGCTCCAGGCACTCGATGCGCTGGGTGTTGAACTCCTTGGAGGTGTCGTCCAGACGGGCATTCTTGAGGCGCTCGCGGATGAGTTTCAGCTCGGCCAGCCCTTCTGCCATGGCGTCCCCTTCGCGGAACACGGAGAAGTTGTTCTGCATGCAGCGCTGCAGATCACGGCGGATCTCGGCGGGATCCTCGCCATCGCGGTTGTTCTCCCAGCGATTGAAGCGGGCCAGCGCCGCGGCGATGTCGGACTCGGAGGCCTCGCGGCCATGATCCATCTCGCCCAGGGTCTCCACCAGGTGCATGCCGGCGGCACGACCGAACACCACCAGATCCAGCAGGGAGTTGCCACCCAGACGGTTGGCACCGTGCACGGAGACGCAGGCGATTTCCCCCACTGCGAACAGGCCGACCACGGGGACGTCGTTGCCGTCTTTATCCTGGGTCAGACACTGGCCGTTCACGCTGGTCGGCACGCCGCCCATCATGTAGTGGCAGGTCGGGATGATGGGAATGGGTTCCTTGACCGGATCCACGTGGGCGAAGGTGCGAGAGAGCTCGCAAATGCCCGGCAGACGGGATTCCAGCACCTCTTTGCCGAGGTGATCCAGCTTGAGCTTGATGTGCGGGCCCCAGGGACCGTCACAACCACGGCCCTCGCGGATCTCGATCATGATGGAGCGGGCCACCACGTCGCGACCGGCGAGATCCTTGGCGTTGGGTGCATAACGCTCCATGAAGCGCTCGCCATCTTTGTTGAGCAGATAGCCGCCTTCACCACGGCAACCCTCGGTCACCAGTACCCCTGCCCCAGCGATGCCGGTGGGGTGGAACTGCCAGAACTCCATGTCCTGCACGCCGACCCCGGCACGCAGCGCCATGCCGACGCCGTCACCGGTGTTGATGTGGGCGTTGGTGGTGGACTGGTAGATGCGACCGGCACCGCCAGTGGCAAGCACCGTGGCCTTGGCCTTGAAGTAGACGACCTCGCCGCTCTCCATGTCGATGGCGGTGCAGCCGACGATGTGACCGTCCTGGTTCTTCACCAGATCCAGGGCATACCACTCGGAGAAGACGGTGGTCTTGTTCTTGACGTTCTGCTGATACAGGGTATGCAGCAGGGCGTGACCGGTCCGGTCGGCAGCCGCCGCGGTACGGGCCGCCTGCTCGCCGCCAAAATTCTTGGACTGACCGCCGAAGGGGCGCTGATAGACAGAGCCGTTGTCGAAGCGGGAGAAGGGCAGGCCCATGTTCTCCAGCTCATAGATGGCCTCGGGGCCGGTCTTGCACATGTATTCAATCGCTTCCTGGTCACCGATGTAATCGGAGCCCTTGACGGTGTCATACATGTGCCACTGCCAGTTGTCGTCATGGGCATTGCCCAGGGCGACCGTGATCCCGCCCTGGGCGGAAACCGTGTGGGAACGAGTCGGGAAAACCTTGGAAAGCAGTGCGCAGCTCTTGCCGGACTGGGCAATCTGCAGCGCGGCGCGCATGCCGGCACCACCGGCACCGATCACGACCGCATCAAATTCACGAGTTGGAATAGTCACCTTACACACCCCACAGCACGACGAAACCCGTCATCAGATAGACGAACAGCACCACCACCAGCGCAAACTGCAGCGCACCGCGCAGCCCGACCGGCTTGATATAGTCGGTCAGCACCTGCCACAGACCGATCCAGGCGTGGATCAGGACGCACAGCAGCGTCAGCAGGGTGAAGACCTTGGTGAAGGTTGTGGCGAAGAAGCCGGTCCACACCTCGTAGGTGATGTCGTTGAAGGCGACAAAGCCCACCAGATAGAGGACGTAAGCCGTCATGATGAGGGCGGTGGCGCGGATCAGGATGTAATCATGAACACCGCTGCGCCCGAAAGTTGCAGAATTGGTTACCATACCAGTACCCCCGCCAATACCGCCAGAATCCCGGTAATCACGAAGCCCACCCGGGCACTCTGATTCGCGGAATCCAGCTCTTCCCAATGCCCCATGTCCATGACCAGGTGACGCAGGCCGCCCACTATGTGGTATGCCAGCGCAGTCAGGATCCCCCACAACACGAACTTGACCAGGAAGTTGTCCATGATGGCAACGACGGTTTCAAATCCTTCGGGAGAGGAGAGTGAAGTTCCAAGCATCCACAGCAAGATGGCCAGCGCCACAAAGGTGATGACCCCTGAGACACGGTGCAAGATGGAAGCGATGGCGGTGACAGGAAAGCTGATCGTTTGCAGGTCGAGGTTTACAGGTCTCTGTTTATTTTTCACGGCTTTGCCCACTCAGCTCCATTGAGCACGTTAGTTATTGTTTTCACACGCTTTGAGGGCGAGGAGTGGCATTTGTTAGGTTTTTGTTACCAAAACAACTCGGAAAAGCCAAAAACAACATTTTAGATATCACATCTGGCTTTGCGAAAGCGTTTCAAACACCGACGGCCATCACCCACGAGGCGCAGTATATCGGCGGCCTTAACCAATGACAATCAATTAGCTACATAGAAAACCCAAAACCGTAAACCAGATCTCACAACCGCTTTAACAAGTCATTAATGATCATTCAGGAAAATTGACAAGAGAGTGGTTCTCTGGTTCAAATAAGGCGCTCCAGCCGCCGTGGTACGGGTAAGAACCTTTGCCAGCGTCATGAAAGTCGTAATAAAGTAGGACTGGAACCAAATTATAAAAGAGCAAAGGAGACGTGCTATGGCTGATAAGATAGCCACCCTACATCTGCCCGGAAAAGAGCCGGTAGAACTACCGATCCTGTCCGGTACTGTTGGACCCGATGTAATCGATGTCAGAAAACTGGGCTCGCAAGGGTACTTCACCTTCGACCCCGGCTTTATGGCCACCGGTGCTTGCAAATCATCCATTACCTATATCGACGGAGATCAGGGTGTCTTGCTGCACCGTGGTTATCCCATCGCCCAGTTGGCCACCCAGGCCAGTTACCTGGAAGTCTGCTACATACTGCTGTACGGCGAGGCGCCCACCAAGACGCAATACGCGGAATTTGAACGCCTGGTCACCCGCCACACCATGGTGCACGAGCAGATCGCCTTCTTCTTCCGAGGCTTCCGTCGTGACTCCCACCCCATGGCGATCATGTGCGGTGTGGTCAGCGCCCTGTCCGCCTTCTACCACGATGCCCTCGACATCAACAACGAAGAGCATCGCGAGATCTGCGCCTTCCGTCTGCTCTCCAAGATGCCGACCCTGGCCGCCATGTGTTACAAGTACTCCATCGGCCAGCCCTTCATGCAACCGCGTAACGCCCTCTCCTATGCAGGCAACTTCCTGCACATGATGTTTGGCGTGCCGACCGAAGAGTACAAGGTCAACCCCATCGTCGAGCGGGCCATGGATCGCATCTTCACCCTGCATGCGGATCACGAGCAAAACGCCTCCACTTCCACCGTGCGTCTGGCTGGCTCCTCCGGTGCCAACCCGTTTGCCTGTATCGCCGCGGGGATCGCCTCCCTGTGGGGTCCGGCCCACGGCGGTGCCAACGAAGCCTGCCTCAAGATGCTCGAAGAGATTGGCTCCGTGGATCGCATCCCCGAGTACATTGCCAAGGCCAAGGACAAGAACGACCCCTTCCGTCTGATGGGCTTCGGCCACCGGGTCTACAAGAACCACGATCCCCGTGCCACCGTGATGCGCGAGACCTGCCACGAGGTACTGACCGAGCTGCAGATCAAGGATCCGCTGCTGGATGTGGCCATGGAGCTGGAGCGCATCGCGCTCTCCGACCCCTACTTCATCGAGAAGAAGCTCTACCCGAACGTGGACTTCTACTCCGGCATCATCATGAAGGCCATCGGCATCCCCATGTCCATGTTCACCGTGATCTTCGCCATCTCCCGCACCATCGGCTGGATTGCCCACTGGAACGAGATGCACTCGGACCCGGATCAGAAGATCGGTCGTCCGCGTCAGCTCTATACCGGCCTGGCCCAACGGGAGTTCACTCCCCTCGATCAACGCTGAGCCGGCAAGTTGTCATGGTTTGTTACAAAGGCGGTCATTGACCGCCTTTTCATTTGAGGGTTTAATCGCGCCCTTTTACGCCAAGGACACCCATCATGAAAGCTCCCCTGCTCCTCTGCTCCGCCCTGTTGCTCAGCGCCTGCCAGAGCACCCTGACCACCCAGACCCTCTATGTCCAGGACAAGCTGGCCGACTGCGTCGGTGTCGCCCCCATGAAGTGCATGCAGGTGCGCAGCCAGCCGGGTGAGAGCTGGACCCTCTTCTACCAGCAGATCGAGGGCTTCACCTTCGAACCAGGTTTCCGCTATCAGCTGGAAGTGCGCACCGAGCAGCTCACCGACGTGCCGGCGGACGCCTCCTCGGTGCGCTATCAGCTGATCAAGGTAGTGAGCAAAGAGGCCGTTCGCTGAGCCTGAGGGGCCGCAGTTCAGTTTGCGCGCCCCTTGGGTTATGCTGACCCCCTTCTTTCAAGGGTTGACCAGGGGCGCACGCCCCCCAGTACGATGATCAAGATCAGAACCATACGGGCCCTCGACTGGCCCGCCATCATGGCCATTCAGCGCGAGTGCTACCACCAGCTGGAGCCCGAGCCCCTCGAGGTGATGAGCAACAAGGCAGAGCTCGCCCCCGCCTGCTGCTGGGTCGCCGAGCGTCAGGGCCGGGTGCTCGGTTACCTGCTCTGCCATCCCTGGCGTGCCCACCAGCCCCCGCCCCTCTCGGTGCCGATGACGGCGCTGGCCGGTCATGAAGAGTTCTATCTGCACGATCTCGCTGTCAGTGGCGAGGCCCGCGGTCTGGGCGTCGGGCAGCGGCTGCTCGCCACGGCGCTCGATTTCGCGAGCCGCGAAGGGTATCGCCATGCAGGTCTGGTTGCGGTGCAGGACGCCCCCGCCTTCTGGCGCAAGCAGGGCTTCGTGCCAGCCAACACCCCCAAGTCGCTGGAGGAGTACGGCGAGGGCGCCGTCTATATGCGACTGCCGCTGACCGATCTCGCCTGAGGGTCGCCCTGTTGCCAATAAAAAAGGCGCCTTTCGGCGCCTTTTTTCACTTCATCGGTTCATCAAGCCTTGAACTTGCTGAACACCAGGGAAGCGTTGGTACCGCCAAAGCCGAAGCTGTTGGACATGACGGTATTGAGATCAGCCGTTTCGTACTCGCGCACTATGGGCAGACCCACGGCCTTCTCGTCCAGGTTCTCGATGTTGATGCTGGGGGCGATGAAGCCGTGTTCCATCATCAGCAGGGAGTAGACGGCCTCGTGCACACCGGCGGCGCCCAGGGCATGACCCGTCATCGCCTTGGTGGCGGAGAGCTTGGGCGCATTGCTGCCAAACAGGGTCTGGATGGCTTCCAGTTCCTTGGTATCACCGACCGGGGTGGAGGTGCCGTGGGTGTTGATGTAGTCCACGGAGCCGACGTCCTTCATCGCCATCTTCATGCAGCGCACCGCGCCTTCACCGCTCGGAGCGACCATGTCATAGCCGTCGGAGGTGGCACCGTAACCGGTGATCTCGGCGTAGATGTGGGCACCGCGGGCCAGGGCATGTTCCAGCTCCTCGACCACCAGGATACCGCCGCCACCGGAAATAACGAAACCGTCGCGGTCCGCATCATAGGTACGGGATGCCTTTTCCGGGGTGTCGTTGTACTTGGTGGAGAGGGCACCCATGGCGTCGAACTGGATGGTGGAAGACCAGTCCAGCTCCTCGCCGCCGCCGGCGAAGACGATGTCCTGCTTGCCAAGCTGGATCAGCTCCAGTGCGTGACCTATGCAGTGGGCAGAGGTGGCACAGGCGGAGCTGATGGTGTAGTTGACACCCTTGATCTTGAACGGAGTGGCCAGGCAGGCAGAGGTGGTGGAGGACATGGTGCGCGGTACCATGTAGGGACCCACACGCTTGACCCCTTTCTCACGGGCAATGTCCGCAGACTCGGAGGTGTTCTTGCCGGAGGCGCCGCCGGAGCCGACCACTATGCCGGTACGCTCGTTGGAGACCTGATCCTCTGGCAGACCCGCGTCAGCGATGGCCTGCTCCATGGACAGATAGGCATAGGCCGCGGCGTCACCCATGAAACGCATGACTTTACGGTCGATCAGTTCAGACGGATCGAGTTTGATGTTACCCCAGACACGGCTGCGCAGGTTGTACTGTTCAAACTGCTCGGAATAGGTGATGCCGGATTTGCCTGCTTTCAGGGAGGCCAGCACCTCTTCCTTGTTGTTGCCGATACTGGAGATGACGCCGATACCGGTGATCACTGCTCTTCTCATTAATTCATCTCGTCTGGAAAAACTGGCACCGAGTCTACCCGCTTTCGGCTGCCAAACTGGTCTGCTTTCACGTAGAATGCCCGCGAATTTATGACGCGAGCAGAGGAAAACGTGAGTCAAACATCCTTACATCATGCCCGATTGGACTGGAATGAAGCGGGAACTCCAGTCTCCAGTGAGTTCGGGGATGTGTACTTTTCCAATGATAACGGTCTAAGTGAAACCCGCTACGTCTTTTTATTGCAAAATCGCCTACCGGCACGATTTTCGCACCACGATAGTGACAGTTTCGTGATTGGCGAAACAGGTTTCGGCACAGGTCTTAACTTTCTGGCGACAATGGCCGCCTTCCTGGAACAGGCGCCCCAATCCGGCAACGGCTCGCGCCTGCACTTCATCAGCTTCGAGAAATACCCCCTGTCCCAGGCCGATCTGCGCAAGGCCCTGGCGGCCTGGCCCGAGCTCGCGTCCTTAAGCCAGCCTCTCATCGACCAGTGGCCGCTGCCGGTCTCCGGCTGCCATCGCCTGCTGTTTGCAGACGGTCGCATCCGCCTCGATCTCTGGCTTGGCGACATCAAGGAGATGCTGCCCCAGGTGCCTCACGGCCCCCAGGGTCTGGTGGATGCCTGGTATCTGGATGGCTTCTCGCCTGCCAAGAATCCCGAGATGTGGACACAAGCGCTGTTCGACGGCCTGGCTCGCCTCGCCCGCCCCAGCGCCACCATCGCCACCTTTACCTGCGCCGGTTTCGTGCGCCGCGGTCTGATTGACGCCGGCTTTGCCATGAAGAAGGTGAAGGGGCACGGCAGCAAGCGGGAGATGCTGGCAGGGATGCGGGAGGGCAAAGTGCCCGAGCAGAGCATCTCCCCCTGGTATGCCCGCCCCGCCGGCCGGGACGGCGAGGTGCTGATCATCGGCGGCGGCATCGCCTCGGCCATGACGGCGCTCTCCCTGGTGGAGCGGGGCCGCAAGGTGACCCTGCTGTGCGAAGAGGGCGAGCCGGCCACCGGCGCCTCCGGCAACCGCCAGGGGGCGCTCTATCCCCTGCTCAACGGGGAGCACGACGCCCTGTCGCGCTTCTATTCCCTGGCCTTCGGCTATGCCCGCCAGCGGTTGCTGGCCCTAGCCGAGCGCCATCCCGTCGCCTTCTCCCTGTGCGGCGTCACCCAGCTTGGCTATGACGAGAAATCCGCCGCCAAGCTCGCCAAGATGGGTCAGGGCCCCTTCCCCCCCGAGCTGATGTACCCACTCTCTGCCTCGGAAGTTGAGCAGGTGGCCGGCCTGCCCTGTGGCCACGGTGGCGTCAGCTACCCCCTGGGGGGCTGGCTCTGCCCGGCGGATCTCACCCGCGCCGCCCTGAACGAAGCGCAAGCCAGCGGTCTGCTGCGCCTTGAGTACCACACACCGGTGAGCACCATCAGCGAACTGGCGGACGGCTGGCGGGTGGAGAGCCTGGATGGCCGCCAGTGGCAGGCCCCCAACCTGGTGGTGGCCGCCGGTCACCGGCTGCCCGCCCTGCTCCCCTTCGCGGAGCTGCCGCTCTACCCGGTGCGCGGTCAGGTGAGCCATGTGCCAACCACGGCGCGGTTAAGCCAGCTCAGGACTGTGCTCTGCTACGACGGCTACCTCACCCCGGCCCACGACGGAGCGCACTGCATCGGGGCCAGCTATGGCCGCAATCAGAGCACCCTCGCGTATCGTGCCGAGGAGCAGGCCCAGAACCGGGCGCGGCTGCAAGCCTGCCTGCCGGATCAAGGCTGGCCTGCCGAGGTGGATGTGAGCGGCAACGAGGCGCGGGTGGGCGTTCGCTGCGCCAGCCGGGATCACCTGCCGGTGGCGGGGCCAATCGCCAGATTGGCAAGCCTGGCGGATCAAGACCCTAAAGCGCCCGCTGATCGGCAGGGCGCGCTGCCCCTGCACGCCGGTCTCTATGTGCTGGGCGCCCTCGGCTCCCGGGGTCTGTGCTCGGCGCCGCTCTGCGGTGAACTGGTCGCGAGCGAGATCTGCGGGGATCCGCTGCCGCTGGCCGCCGATCTGCTGGAGGCGCTCCACCCGGCCCGCTACTGGGTGCGCAGGCTGCGCAAGGGCAAGCCCCTGCGCGATCCGGCGTCCTGATCCCAACCCAGATTGGATCTCAAACAAAACGGGCTTCCGCAAGGGAAGCCCGTTTTTTATTGGCGATGATGCTCAGCTGCCCTCTGGCCAGCTGAGCCCGAGCTTGCGCCCCTTATCTGTCTGCTGCGCCAGGGTGGCAAATCGATCCCGGGTCGCCTCCAGCACCGCCTGCCCCTCCTGCCAGCCCTGATACTGCAAGGCGGCGCAATCCTGGGCGACGGGCAACTGGGCGAGCCGGATGCCGAGCTGGCTGACGCTTTCGAGCAAGATGTCCTTGTGACGGCTCTCGTAGTCAAACATGGCCGCCACCAGCTTGTCCCACTTCTGCCGCTCCGCTGCGGACGCCCTGGCCTTGTCCATCCAGTTCGGCACCCTGACCTGGATGCGGGCCGTCACCTGGGCCTGATCCAGCTCGCAGCGCGCCGGGGTCGCCCTGGTCTGCAACTGCCAGGAGAGCTGATAGCTGGCCCTGCCGATATGGCCGTCCGCCTGGGCAGGCGACAAGGCGGTGATCTGGCGCATCACGGCGGCCACATCGGCTCCTGATACCCGATAGAACTGGAAATCGACCTTGATATCGGGCGCCACCCGAATACCTGCATAATGGGAGGGTGCCGCTCCGATTGAGGCGGCATATATGAGGGCCGCCACCGCCCCTGTCTTGCTGAAGAGTCCCATCGTCGTGCTGCCTTGCTCCTTGTGAGTCCGGCGTAATTTCAATTAATAATCAATGAATTAATAGTCAATGTGGGAGATTAACCGCGATCAGGGGCGCTGTCACCTGCTCTCGGTGCCGGGGGCGGCAAAGGGGCGGCTTCCACCCGTTCAGAATGGGGATTTGCAAGGGAGATCACAGCCAGTCACCATCCCCATGGTGAATTACTCCTTATGAGGTAATAATCCCGGCGTTTTTGTTGGCACATGTCGAACTAGCCAGTCCAACCCTCTGGCCAGCCCGTCAGATGCCCGACGTCACTCCATACTCAGGAACTTTTTTTATGATGGAACTCCTTATTGGCACCCTGGTCACCCTGGCCGTGGGTCGCTACATCTTCAAGGGCTATTCGGCGACCGGGGTGCTGCTCAGCGGCGGCCTCTTGCTGCTGGCGATCACCGCCCTGATGGGCAAGGCGGTGCTGCCTGCCAGCGTCGCCTCCACCGGCCACGTGGCCACCGACGTGTTCGAGTACGTGCGCTTCCTGCTGGTGGACAGGGGCGGCGGCCTCGGCATGCTGATCATGGTGCTGTGCGGCTTTGCCGGCTACATGAGCCACATCGGCGCCAACACCATCTTGGTGAAGCTGGCCAGCAAGCCCCTTGGCATCATCAAGTCCCCCTATATCCTGCTGGTGGCCGCCTACCTGGTCGCCTGTGCCATGTCGCTGGCGGTGAGCTCCGCCACCGGCCTCGGCGTGCTGCTGATGGCGACCCTGTTCCCGCTGATGGTCAACATGGGGATCTCCCGTGGCGCCGCGGCCGCGGTGTGCGCCTCCCCGGCCGCCATCATACTGTCTCCCACCTCGGGGGACGTGGTGATGGCCGCCCAGGCCGCCAACATGGAGCTCATCGACTTTGCCTTCAAGCTGACCCTGCCCATCTCCCTGACGGCCATAGCCGCCATGGCGGTGACCCACTTCTTCTGGCAGCGCTATCTGGACAGAAAGTCCGGCGAGCACAACGCTGCGGTTGCCCCGAGCGATCTCATCACCGATGCCCCCGGCTTCTACGCCATACTGCCGTTCACCCCCATCATCGGCGTGCTGCTGTTTGACGGCAAGCTGGGCCCCAAGCTCGACATCGTCACCATCATCGTCATCTGTCTGGTGCTGGCCGCCCTGCTGGAGCTGGTGCGCAAGCGCAACGGCAAGGAATTGCTGGACGGCCTGCAGGTGTGCTGGCGCAGCATGGCTGACGCCTTCGCCGGCGTGGTCATGCTGCTGGTGGGGGCCGGGGTCTTCGCCCAGGGGCTGATGGGGCTCGGCTTCATCGCAAACCTCTTGGATCTGGCCCAGAGCTTTGGCACCGGCGGCATCGTCATCATGCTGGTGCTGGTGGTCATCACCACCCTGGCCGCCTTCACCACGGGTTCCGGCAACGCCCCCTTCTACGCCTTCGTGGAGCTGATCCCGCACCTGGCCACCAGTCTGGGCGTCAACCCCGCCTACCTGGTCATCCCCATGTTGCAGGCTTCCAACCTGGGTCGCACCATCTCCCCGGTCTCCGGGGTGGTGGTCGCCTGTGCGGGCATGGGCAACCTCTCCCCGTTCGAGGTGGTCAAACGCACCTCTATGCCGGTCGCCGTCGGCCTCTTGGTGGTGATCCTCGCCACCCAGATCCTGGTGCCTGCCTGAGTACCGTCTGACACTTTTCCAGCCCGGCGTCTGCCGGGCTGGCATACCCCCCACCCCTTGCAGTAGACTCGGTGCTCTTTTTCCCCTAAGGAGGACCGAGCCTTGCGTATTACGGTTCAACTTGCCCACTTCAGTGACTGCCACTCCCATTTCGATGGCGCGCCCATGCGCTTCTCCCCAGAGGGTGAGTCCGAGTGGCGCACCCAATGTGGCGGCTACAGCCGCATCCTGACCCGGCTGACCGCCCTGCGCCAGCAGGCCGCCGCCGCGGGCCAGACCTGCCTGCTGCTGCACGGGGGTGACACCTTCCAGGGGTCGCTCTATTTCAACCGCTTCAAGGGGCGGGCCAACGCCGACCTGCTCGGTCTGCTGCGACCGGATGCCATGGTGATCGGCAACCATGAATTCGATCTCGGCAACGGCCCGCTGGTGGAGTTTCTGCGCCAACTCAACTATCCGGTGCTGGCCGCCAACCTCGACAGCAGCCAGGAGCCAGCCGATGCCCCGCTGCGGTTGCACGGCTTGCCACAGCTGTTTGATGCGAGCCGCCCCTGGCACAGGCGCGTCATCGACGGCGTCCCCTTCGCCCTGCTCGGCATCACCTTGCCGCAGATGGCCGCCATCGCGAGCCCGGATCCCCACACCCGCTTCCACGGCATAGAGGAGACCCTCAGCGCCGCCCTCGGCGAGATCAAGGCCGAAGGAATAAAGCACATCATATTGCTCAGTCACCTGGGGCTGGAGCAGGACAAGCGGCTGGCGGCCCGCTTCCCCGAACTCAGCCTGATTGTCGGCGGCCACACCCACAGCCAGCTGGGGGATCTGGCCCCGCTCGGACTGATAAGCGAGGGGAGCTACCCCTTGATGATCGAGGGGGTCGCCATCCTGCATGCGGCCCACAGCGCGCTCTGCCTCGGGGTGTGCGAGCTGGAATTTGATGCGCGCGGGCGCGTTTGCCAAAGCCGCGGCCAGCTGGAGTGGCTGCCTTGGCAGCCCTGGCCCTTTGCCTCGCCCCCGCCGGCAGGCCTCCATTTCTGCGAGCCGGCCCCCGAGATCGAGCAGCATCTGGCCAGGCGCTACCGGCCCGAGCTCGAGACCATGACCCGGCGCATCGTGACCCACCTCGCCGGGCCACTGCACCATCAGCGCCTGCCCGATGCCGCCCTGCCCGCCGGCAGTCAGGTCGCCCCCCTGGTGGCGAGCGCCATGCTGGCCGGTGCCCGCGAGCAGGTGGGTCAGGTGGATTTCGCCCTGCACAACGCAGGGGGGGTGCGCTGCTCCCTCGAACCCGGCCCCTTGAGCGAGGCGGACATCGCCGGGCGCCTGCTGCCCTTTGCCATCCCGCTCACCCTCTACCGGGTGCACGGCCATGAGCTGGCGGAGGCGCTGGAGGGAGCCATCGACAACGCCACCAACAACGGCGTGGTCGGCAATGGCAGCGGCAGCTTCCCCTATACCGCCGGGATGCGCTTCCGTTATCAGGCAGACAGGCCCAAGGGAAGCCGGATCACCCGCCTCGAATGGGAGGCGAGCCCGGGTCAGTGGCAGCGCGTCGAGATGGATGCCATCTATCGGGGGGTCTCCAGCGCCTACACCGCCTCCGGCAAGGAGGGCTACACGGCGCTGGCCCGCACCCTGACCCAGCACAATCAGGAGCTCGGCATCACCCTGGCCGATGCCTTTATCCGCTGGGCCCGTCATCTGCCCGAGCTGGCCCCCCTGCCGCCGCTGGTGGAATACCAGGGCGCCAGTCCCATGGCCTGAGGCCCCTCGCCGGGCCATCCCCTGTCAAGGCGCCGCTTTTCTTCGTGAAAGCGGCGCTTGATACATTTTTCAAGCACAGTCCCCAGCCCTATTGCAGCGTACTGCCAGCCTAGGCAACACCAGGCAACAGCGGGTCCCGCTAATCATTTAGCCCACTGCGGGCACTGAAAACGCTACTTTTATACATTATTTCAAACACATCACCCCAGCCCATTGCATCGGACTGCCGGCCTCGGCAACACCAGGCACCGCCGTTCGTCTTGTGCAATGCAGGCACTGAAAACGTTACTTTTATACATTATTTCAAACACATCACCCCAGCCCATTGCATCGGACTGCCGGCCTCGGCAAGATAGGCCCGCTTTTACGTCTTTCCCGCAGGAACAGGTCATCCATGAATCACGCCATCCGTTTTACCCCTCAGCGCTACAACCCCGGGCTCAAGCCGCCGGTTGTCCTGCTCACCGCCCTGATGGCGCTGCTGTTTTGCTTGCGCAACCCGCTGTTCCACGGCATGGCCCCCGGCTTTGATGCCTCCCTGTTTGCTGTGATGGGCAAGATGTGGAGCGAGGGGGGTGTGCTCTATCGGGACATGATCGACATCAAGGGCCCCATGATCTTCGCCCTCGACGCCCTCGGCTACTCCCTGGGCGGCTTCTTCGGGATCTGGCTGCTGGAGTGGGTGCTCTGCTGGCTCGGCCTGCTCGCCAGCTGGCAGGCATTCTCCCAGCTGGGGCTCTCCCTGCGGGCCCGCCTCGGCAGCATGCTGGCGATCCTTGCGCTTTACAGCACCCGCTACTACTACGGCAACATGACCGAGGACTGGACCTTCCACCTGGCCCTCATCGCCCAGTGGGCCTTCATCACCCTGCTGCTGGACAAGCAGTTTCGCTGGGGCCCTGCCCTGGTGGCGGCCCTCACCTTCGCCATCGTGGCCTGGATGCGCACCAACAACGGCGCCTTCTGGGGAGCCTGGTATATGGTGCTGTTCTGCCACTGGTCTCTGCGTGAGCAGTGGCGCTGCGCCTTCGGCCTGCTCTGCTCCAGCCTGCTGGGGCTGGCCCTGGTCGGCGGCCCGCTGTTTGCCTACTTCCAGCACCACGGGTTGCTGGCCGAATTCAAATACTACGCCTTCGGCATCTTCTTCGAAGGGAGCTATGGCAACGGCTTTTCGCCGGAAGTGGGGGCCGTCGGCTTGCTGCGCACCGGCCTCGTCATGCTGCTGCCGGCCTTCATTGTGCTGATGCTGGGACGCCGCCAGGAGTGGTATCTGCCCGCCCTCTGCGCCACCCTGTTCGGCGTGCTCTTTACCCTGATCGCTAACTCCGTCTCCGGCCACGTGTTCGATCACTACGACGTGCTCTACCTGCAACTTTGCCTGCTGCCTCTGGCCTGCCTGCTGGATCGCAGCGAGCAGCAGTCCGATGCCCTGGGTCTGCTCTGCATCTCCCTGGTGGTGCTGACCGCGAGCTGGCTGCTGGCCCAGCAGCTCGGTTACGGCTGGAGCACCAAGGAGTGGTCGCTGCCGCGGGTGCGCGAAGTGCTCGGCAACAGCCTCTTGTGGGCCCTGCCGGTGCTCATCCTGGTGCCGCTCTGGCGCGCCTGGGATGTGCGCAGCGCCACCCCCTGGCTGGCGTCGCTCGCCATGCTGGCACTGCTGGTCAACAACGCCTGGGAGGGCAACCTCAAGGGCAAGCCGTTCAATCCGCCGGCCCAGGTGCGGGTCGACAGGATCAAGGCCGAGACAGGGCCGACCGACAAGATCTGGGTCGACGGCATACAGCCGCAATACTATCTGTGGACAGATCGCCAGCCCGCCTCCGCCTATCTGTTCTTCGCCAACGTCAATCCGCCCTATGACGTGCGCGAACGGGTGCTGGCCGACATCCGGCGGCAGGATCCCAAGTTCATCATCGCCAAGCCGGAGCGGGTGGCAGAGCAGTTGAAAACGCCGAGCTCTCCCTCCAGCCTCGCCTTCTATCAATATCTGACGGACCGCTATGAAGAGGTGGATCCGGGTCTCTATCGCCGGCGTTGAGAGCGGTTGACGAGAGTCGGGGCCGTCGCTGGCAACAGCGACGGCCCCTTTCATTGGCGTGCAGACCTGTGTTCAAGGGGGCCCATCATGATTACAATGGCGCTCTTTTTTAGTATGAAGGGGGAGACATCATGGCGGAGCTGACCTATCTGGGGGGCTATCCTGACCCGCTCAAGAGCCAGGTACAGCAGTTGATCGCGGCGGGAAAACTCGGCGAGATGCTGGCCAAACGCTACCCCGAGACCCACCTCGTCCAGAGTGACAAGGCGCTGCTTGCCTATACCATGGAGCTGAAAAACCGCTACCTGAAAAGCTCGGCGCCGCTCTCCAAGGTGATCTTCGACGGCAAGATCAACGTGATCAAGGATGCCCTCGGCCTGCACACCTATGTCAGCCGGGTACAGGGCAACAAGCTCAAGGCCAAGAACGAGATCCGCATCGCCGCCCTGTTCA
This sequence comes from Aeromonas sp. S16(2024), assembly GCF_041403065.1. Classification (NCBI taxonomy): domain Bacteria; kingdom Pseudomonadati; phylum Pseudomonadota; class Gammaproteobacteria; order Aeromonadales; family Aeromonadaceae; genus Aeromonas; species Aeromonas sp. S16(2024). Next base: position 41,165 of record NZ_JBGLQX010000002.1, read on the forward strand.
AGGAGGCCCATCCCGCCTTCCTGAAGATGATAGTGGTGCACGAGCTGGCCCACTTGCGGGAGAAGGATCACAACAAGGCCTTCTATCAGCTCTGTCAGCACATGGAACCGGACTATCATCAACTGGAGTTCGATCTCAGGCTCTGGCTCACCTGGCGTGACATCGAACGCACCTCGGGCTGACCCTATCGATTGCAAGGAGGCAAGATGATCCCAGGGCACACTCGTTCAGGGCGCAGCCCTCGGCATGCCGCGCCAGGCCGGATGCTGGCCCTGTGGCTCGCCGCGCTGCTGCCCGGCTCCCTGCAGGCCACCGAACGCTGGCAGAGCAACGACTATCTGGTCCAGAGCTTCATGGAAGTCGCCATGAAGCGGGAATATGGGCATGAGAGCCAGGTACATTTCTCCCGCTGGCAAGGCCCCATCCGCCTCAAGCTCATCAACGAGTTTGGCGACAAGACGCTGCAGGCCGAGGTGGTCAAGGTACAGAGCCAGCATCTGGCCAGGATCACCGGCCACCCCATACAGCTCGTCAACGACAACCCCAATCTCACCCTCATCATGACAAGGCACCAGCAGATGGCCAGCTGGGCCAGCCGTACCATGCGTCAGGATGACTCTGTCAGCATTGCCCTCAAGGAGGGGATCTGTCTGGCCAATTTCGCCACCAATGCCAGCTACGAGATCACCCGAGCCACCATCATCATCCCGGTGGACTACAGCCGGGCCAAGGGCCGCTTCCTGGATTGCGTGGTGGAAGAGCTCACCCAGGTGATGGGGCTGCCCAACGACTCGAACAAGGTGTTTCCCTCCATCTTCAATGACAACAGCATCGACAGCTTCCCCACCGGCCTCGACTATGTGCTGCTCAAGCTCGCCTATCATCCGGCCCTCCAGGCAGGGATGACGGCCGACGAAGTGCGCACTGCCCTTCCCATTGCCCTCAAGGCGCTTCGCGCCAATGGCGACATCGCACAGGCCAACCAGCGGGTACAGAGCGGCAGCCTCAAGCGCTGGGCCGGGCTCTGAATCTCCTGACCTGGCTAAGCGCCCGATCGCCTGCCCACAAACACGAAACGCAGCCTTGAGCTGCGCTTCGTTCAAACCGGGTGAAAGCCTGCCCTGGCCAGGAGAGGCAAATCGACAACCGGCCCCTGATCAGGCCTCGGCGCCTTCCGCTTCCGGCATCCAGCTCTCGGCGTTCTCCCACACTTCCTGCACCATGGTCTCGGCCAGTTCCCTGTCCTCCTTGCTGGCGCGGCTGACCGTCAGGGCCATGGCACTGCCCGGGGCGACCCGCACATGCAGATCAGGGAATCGCTCGCCCAGTTGCTTGAGCAACTCCTGGCGCAGCGCCTCCATGGTCGCAGTGGGGATCTGATGTTTTCTGTCGATGATGATTTCCAGGCGCATAGGATAGCTCTCCATGATGGTTAACTGTATTTTTATACAGTAAAAACCAAAAGTAAAGGCTCAGCTTCTCGTTCCCCCTCCATCGCTCAACAATCCATCACTCTCCCTGTCATGACCTCATCCGCATTCCCTCCTGCTTCCCTTTTCTGAGCGAGTTCCATCCTGCCTGGCCACCTCGGGAGAAAAAATGGTTGATATTGGTTCTCATCCATCGCATCATCCGCATTTGTTATAACATAACAAAAAGAGACAATCATGCGCCCCAATATTCACCCTGAATACCGCAAGGTCCTGTTCCACGATCTGGCCAGCAACACCTGCTTCCTGATCGGATCCACCTTGCAGACCGATCGCACCAAGCAATGGGAAGATGGCAACACCTACCCCTATGTGACGCTGGATGTCTCCAGTGCCTCCCACCCCTTCTATACCGGCAAGCAGAAGCAGGTCGGCAAGGAAGGACAGGTCGCCCGCTTCGGTCAGCGATTCGGCCAATTCTTCAACAAAGGAAAAGAGAAGTCATGAAGGTACTCGCCTCCCTGAAATCAGCCAAGTCACGTCATCCGGACTGCCAGGTCGTTCGTCGGCGCGGCAAGCTGTTCGTGATCTGCAAGAGCAACCCCAGGTTCAAGGCTCGCCAAGGCTGATCTCGGCAACGACAAGGTCCGCCCCCCTGAATAACCAAAGCCCTCATCACGAGGGCTTTGTCATCTCTGGGAGCTTGCCGTGGCCGGCATCACAACGGGGTGGCGCACTTGCGGTATTCGGTGGGGCTGACTCCCACCCGCTTCCTGAACACCCGGGAGAAGTAGAGCTGATCGTCATAGCCCACCTGCTGGCCTATGGTAGCCACCGACATGGGGGTGGTCTGCAGCAACAGCTTGGCCCGCATGATCCGCTGATCCTCGCGCCAGCGCACTATGCTCACCCCCACCTGCTCGCGAAACAGGTGGGCGAGGCGCGAGGGGGACAGGAAGACCTGCTCCGCCAGCGCCTCCACCGAGATCTCGGCGCAGAGCGACTCGCTCAGGATCTGGCACGCCTGGTGAACTCTGTGATCGATGGTGGGATAGGCACTGAGGGAGGAGGCCTCGTAGCAGCGGATGAGCAGCCGCTCCAGCAGGTTCATGGCGAGCTGCTCCGACATGGGTCTGAGTTGCTGGTGGGTCTCTTCGATGTCGAGGAAGAGGGCGTCAAATTCGGCGAGCAACTGGCTGTCCGCCAGTTGCAGGCGTCCCACCCGCTCCGTCACCTGGGGCCACTTGAGCCAGTCGGCCCAATAGGCCCGCGGCCGGAAATAGACCCAGCGGTGATACCACTCCCGCGCATCCGGCGCCCGGCCGTAATAGTGCACCGCCGCCGGCGGAAACAGCAGCAGGTCCCCTGGCTCCACGGTAAAAGCCTGATCCCCCTGAAAGATCTGCCCCTTGCCCCTGATGGTCAGGTTGACGATGAACCCCTTCATGCCCTGAGGCCGGTCGATGATGAAGTCGAGGGCGCTCCCCTGCTCTATGGGGGTCATGCCCGAGACCAGGAACACATCGAAGGCGTAGCCCGGCAACAGGGGGTTGAGTTGTTTCGGCTTCTCTTTTTGCATCGAGGACATGGCGGAAAACAGCGCTTGGGTAAAAAAATCGGCTTGGGCCATTGTAGAGATCCGGCGTTGGAACAACCTATTTTCGCAAGCGGCCTGATGTGAATTTATTGAACTGGCTCACAGCTTGCGTGAAGGAGGCACCAGGCCAGCGAGGGCCGACCTGGTGCCTGAGGGCGCAGCAGCTCAGACGCGCGCCTTGCGCACCTGCTTGTAGCGGTCGAACAGCACGGCGGCGAGCAGGATGAGGCCGCGCACCACGTACTGGGCAAACGGGGAGATGTTGAGCAGGTTCATGGCGTTCTCCATCAGCCCCAGGATCAGCACACCGGCGATGATGTAGGAGATCTTGCCGATGCCCCCCTTCATGGAGACCCCACCCAGCACGCAGGCGGAGATGACCACCAGCTCGAAGCCGATGGAGGTCATGGGCTGGCCCGAGGTCATGCGCGACGCGAGTATGATGCCCGCGATGGAGGCGATGAGCCCGGTCATGGTGAAGATGATGATCTTGGTGCGCACCACGTTGACCCCGGCCAGACGCGCCGCCTCCTCGTTGCCCCCCATGGCCAGGGTGTTGCGGCCGAAGGTGGTCTTGTTGAGCAGCAGGCCGAACAGCACGAAGCAGACCGCCGTCAGCCAGATAGGCGTCGGGATCCCGAGCAGGGCGGAGTTGCCGAGCTCGAAGAAACCCTCCTCCACTATGCCGACCGCCTTGCCGTCGGAGATGATGTAGCCCACCCCGCGCGCCATCTGCATGGTGGCGAGGGTGGTGATGAGGGCGTTGATCTTGAATTTGGCCACCACTATGCCGTTGATGAGGCCAAACAGCACCCCCACCGACATGCCTGCCAGTATGCCGACCGTGATGCTCTCGGTGGCGTTGATGCCCACGGCGCAGGCGACGCCGGAGCAGGCCACCACTGAGCCCACCGACATGTCGAACTCACCGGAGGCGAGGCAGAACAGCATGCCGCAGGCCACCATGCCCGACATGGAGACGGCGAGCCCGAGCCCGCGCATGTTGATCAGGCTGGCGAAGTTGGGCACCAGCGCGCAGGCCAGCAGGAACAGGATGGCGAAGATCACCAGCATGCCGTATTGATCCCAGATGCGGGCCAGTTGCAGGCGGGTGCCGCTCGCCGTGGCTGCGCTGGCGGCCTGACCGACTGAGGTAGTTGTTGTCATGGTATTTCTCCTGAAAATTCCGGGTGTTATCGCGTTGCTGTCACGGGGGATTAACGGGACGGCATGGCCAGATTGAGCGCCTTGACCTCGTCGGCCTCATGGTGGGAGAGCTCCCCTGCTATCACCCCCTCCCGCATGACCATGATCCGATCCGCGATGCCCAGCACCTCAGGCAGCTCGCTTGAGACCACCACCACGGCGATGCCCACCTTGGCCAGATCGTAAATCACGTTGTAAATCTCGTTCTTTGCCCCGACGTCGATGCCGCGGGTCGGCTCGTCGAGCAAGATGACCTTCATGTCTTCGGAGAGCCAGCGGCCCAGAATGGCCTTCTGCTGGTTGCCGCCGGAGAGGTTCATGATGGCCTGATGGGGGGACGGGGTCTTGACCCGCATGTCGCGGATCCTGAGCTTCGCGTTCTCGTCCTCCCATTTCTGGTTGATCCAGAAGCCCCCCCACGCCTTGTGGCGGCGAGCGCTGATGTTGATGTTCTCCTGCACCGAATGGATGGGGATGATGCCGAGGGCCTTGCGGTCTTCGGTGCAGAGCATGATGCCGCTGCGAATGGCGTCGATGGGATTGCGAATGACCACCGGCTTGCCGAACACGGCAATCTCGCCGCTACGCGCCTTCTCGGCACCGAAGATAAGCTTCATCAGCTCGCTGCGACCGGCCCCCACCAGCCCGAAGATGCCGAGGATCTCTCCCCGTTTCACCTCAAACGAGACGGGTGCCTTCAGGCCGGGGCCCATCAGGTTCTCTACCCGCAGGCCCACCTCGCCAAGCGGTCTCGGGCTGTAGCCATAGATGTCGGTCAGATCCCGCCCCACCATGGTCTTGACCAGCAGATCCCGGTCCACCTCGGCCATGGAGGCAAAGGTGCGCACGAACTGGCCATCCTTGAACACTGTGATGGCATCGCACAGGGCGAAGATCTCGTCCATCCGGTGGGAGACGTAGAGAATGACCTTGCCCTCGTCCCGCAACTGGCGAATGACCCGAAACAGCTGATCTATCTCGCGAGACGACAGGCTGCTGGTCGGCTCGTCGAAGGCGATGACGCTGGCGTCCCGGGTCAGGGCCTTGGCGATCTCCACCATCTGCCATTGACCGAGGGACAGGTACTTGAGCGGCGTCTCCGGCGACACATCCATGCCGAGGCGCGCCAGCTGTTTCGCCGCATCCTGATAGAGCTTCTCCCGATCGATGACGCCGCGCCGGGTCGGCAGCTGGCCGAGGTAGATGTTCTCGGCCACCGTCATCTCGGGCACCAGGTGCAGCTCCTGATAGATGATGGCGATCCCGCACTCCAGGGCATCGACCGTGTCTTGAAAGACCTTCTCCTGGCCGGCCAGCTTCACCACTCCTGTGGTGGGGGCCTGAAAACCGCTCAGGATCTTGAGCAGGGTGGATTTGCCCGCGCCGTTCTCCCCCATCAGCGCATGCACCGAGCCCTGCTGGCAGGAGAAGGAGACGTTCTGCAGCGCCTTGACGCCGGGGAACTCCTTGCTGATGCCGCAAAACTCCAGATAAGGAACTTGATTCATGAGATGACTCCAGCCAGCCGGCACGGCGCAGGGCACCATGCCGGCATGGGTATCAGGGATTGGCGATCACAGACCTTTCTTCTGCAGCTCGACCTTGAAGTTGTCGCGGGTGATGAGCACCACGTCGGTCACTTCGGTGAACTTGGCCGGCTCTGCGCCATTGACGACCCAGTCATGGAGCATCTGGATGCTCTTGTAGCCGTGTACGTCCGGGCTTGGCAGCAATGAGCCGAGGAAGCCGGTGGCGCTGGACTTGGAGAGCTCGTTCACCGCATCCACCCCATTGATGCCGATGCCGATGACGTTCTCGGCCTTGAAGCCCTGCCCTTCGGTGGCGCGCACACCGCCGAGCACTGTGTTGTCATTCATGCCGACGATGAGCCAGTTTTTGACCTCGGGGTGCTGCACCAGCATGGAGTTGGCGGCGTCCAGTGCCCCCGGAATGTCGTTGGCCTTGGTGGGGGAGCGGTAGATCTGCGCCTCGGGGAAACCGGCGGCCTTGAGCGCGCTCAAGGAGCCTTCGACCCGGCGACGGGCGGTGTCGAGCTCATCGGCGGTGATGGCCAGCACCCCGGTCGCCTTCACATCCCACTGGCGTTTTTCCATCTCCTTGTAGAGCTCCTGACCCTGGCGCTCGCCTATCTTGGTGGCGGCCATCATCACCAGCGGCACCTGCTCCATGGGCAGGCCCTTGGCGTTGACAAACTGGTCATCCACAGTGATGACCTTCAGATCCATGCTGTTGGCCTTGGCCATGATGGCGGCCCCGAGCTTGGGGTCAGGGGTACAGATGACGAAGCCCTTGGCGCCGTTGGCCGCCAGGCTGTCGATGGCATTGAGGGTCTTCTCCCCATCGGGCACGGCTATCTTGATCACCTCGAAACCGAGATCCTTGCCCGCCTTGTCGGCGAAGTTCCATTCGGTCTGGAACCAGGGCTCCTCGGGCTGCTTGACCAGGTAGCCCAGCTTGAGCGCCTCGGCCGAGAAAGCAGAATTTGCCATACCAAGGGCAAACCCCATCGCGATCATGCCTTTAACGATTTTGTTCATGCGAGTGTCTCCAGATGTTCCATCAATCCATGTATCCATGAAACGCAGCCATTGGGTCCATTCCTCTGGCCGCCACATAAAAACATGTCCAAACATGACGTTATTGTTGTTGCTAGATGAGCGAACCAAGTTGTAATCGTTTTCACATGGAAAAATGGAGAGCAGGATCACGCCATGAGATTGCAGCCATTTTGTCTATATATTTAGCAAAATCGTTACATGCGAGATCCTCGACAAGGGTCACCCTCTTGCGCTTGTAGCGTTTAAATCCATATTTCCAGCAGCCAATGGCTAACCGTCCGTTCGGTGCATCTCCTATGGTTCCTCCCCAGTCACCCCTCATTGATGGTCAGGAGCACATATGTCTGAGCACATCGTCATCGGACTCGATTTCGGCAGCGACTCGGTCAGGGCACTCGCCGTGCGCTGCCAGGACGGCGCCGAGCTGGCGACCCATGTTGTCTATTACCCACGCTGGCAGGCCGGCCACTACTGCCAGCCGGTCCATAACCAGTTCCGCCACCACCCCCTCGACTACATCGAATCCATGGAGCAGGCGGTGGTGGCGGTGGTGAGTCAGCTCACCCCGAGTCAGCGCGCCGCCGTGCGCGGTATCGGGGTGGACAGCACCGGCTCCACCCCGGCCCCCATCGATGAGGAGGGGCGTGTGCTGGCCCTGCGCCCGGAATTTGCCGACAACCCCAACGCCATGTTCGTGCTGTGGAAGGATCACACCGCCATCGAGGAGGCGGAGGCCATCACGGCGCTGTGCCACGGCGGCCAGTTCCCCGACTACAGCCGCTACATAGGCGGGGTCTACTCCTCCGAGTGGTTCTGGGCCAAGATCCTGCACGTCTCCCGAGCCGATGCCGCCGTGCGCGCCGCCGCCTGCAACTGGGTCGAGTTGTGCGACTGGGTGCCCGCCATCCTGAGCGGCACCCAGGCCCCCGCGAACCTCAAGCGTGGACGCTGCGCCGCCGGCCACAAGTCCCTCTGGCACCCGAGCTGGGGCGGCCTGCCCCCCGCCGATTTTCTCAACGCGCTGGATCCGCTGTTGACCCAGGATCTCGACTTCCCCCTCTTTACCGACAGCTGGACCGCCGATCTGCCGGTCGGCACCCTGACCCCGGAGTGGGCCGAGCGGCTGCACCTCTCCTGCGAGGTGGTGATAGCGGGCGGCGCCTTCGACTGCCACATGGGGGCGGTCGGGGCCGGGGCCGGCAACAATGCGCTGGTCAAGGTGATAGGCACCTCCACCTGCGACATCCTGATTGCCGACGAAGCCACCATAGGCGAGCGGGCCATTGCCGGGATCTGCGGCCAGGTGGACGGCAGCGTGGTGCCGGGCATGGTGGGGCTGGAAGCGGGACAATCGGCCTTTGGCGACATCTATGCCTGGTATCAGCGCCAGCTCGGCTGGCCGCTGGAGAGCCTCGCCGCCCAATACCCGGAGCTTCGCACCGCCATCGAGGCCCACAAGCGGGAGTTGCTGCCAAGCCTCGCCGCCGCCTGGGAGCAGCAGCGCGATCTCGCCCACCTGCCGGTGGTACTCGACTGGTTCAACGGCCGCCGTACCCCTTACGCCAACCAGCGCCTGCAGGGCACCCTCACGGGCATCAACCTCGGCACCGATGCGCCCGATCTGTTCGGCGCCCTGGTGGCCTCTACCGCCTTCGGTGCCCGCAGCATCATGGAGTGCATGACCCACCAGCAGGTGCCGGTGGAGCAGGTGATTGCGCTGGGCGGCATCGCCCGCAAATCAACCACTGTGATGCAGACCTGTGCCGACGTGATGAATCGCCCCATCCAGGTGGTGGCCTCGGATCAGTGCTGCGCTCTGGGGGCGGCCATCTTTGCCGCCGTGGCGGCCGGGATCTACTCGGATGTGGCTGATGCCCAGCGGGACATGGCGAGCGCCGTGGAGCGCACCCACCAGCCTGACCCCGAGCGGGTCGCCGAGTATGAGCGGCTCTACCAGCGCTACCTCGCCTGGGGCGCCGCCGCCGAGCCCCTCTACAACCGGGAGGTACCGGCATGAGCCTCAAAGCGCTCAAGGAGCAGGTGCTCGCCGCCAACCTGGATCTGCCGCGCCATGGCCTGGTGACCTTCACCTGGGGCAACGTGAGCGGCATAGACCGGGAACAGGGTCTGGTGGTGATCAAGCCCAGCGGCGTCAGCTACGAGCGGATGCGGGTCGAGGACATGGTGGTGCTGGATCTGGCGGGCAAGCAGGTGGAGGGGGAGCTTCGCCCCTCCTCCGACACCGCCACCCACCTGGTGCTCTATCGCGCCTATCCCGAGCTTGGCGGCGTGGTGCACACCCACTCCACCCATGCCACCGCCTGGGCCCAGGCGGGGCGCGCCATCCCGATTTTCGGCACCACCCAGGCCGACTACTTCAATGGCGAGATCCCCTGCTCTCGCCTGCTCACCCCGGGGGAGGTCGAGGAGGATTACGAGGGGCTGACCGGCCACCTCATCGTCGAGACCCTCAAGCAGACCCCCATCCTCACCATGCCGGGGGTGCTGGTGGCCAACCACGGCCCCTTCAGCTGGGGCAAGAACGCCGATGACGCTGTGCACAACGCCGTGGTGCTGGAGGAGGTGGCCCGCATGGCCTGGCTCACCGGCCAGATCAACCCCGCGGCCCGCCCCCTGCCCGATTACCTGCTGGAGAAGCACTACCAGCGCAAACATGGCAAACACGCCTATTACGGCCAGACAAAAGCTTAAAAAGAGGACACCAAGATGGAATTGATGAAACAGCTGGAAGTGTGGTTCCTGGTCGGCAGCCAGCACCTGTATGGCGCCACCACCCTGAAGCAGGTGGCCGATCACGCCCACACTATCACCAGCCAGCTCAACGAGGGGGCGAATTTGCCCCTCAAGATAGTGCTCAAGCCCACAGGCACCACACTCGATGAGATAAGCGCGGTGGCTCGGGATGCCAACCACAGCGAGCAGTGCGTGGGGCTCATGGTGTGGATGCACACCTTCTCCCCCGCCAAGATGTGGATCCCGGCCCTGAGTCAGCTGCAAAAACCCCTGCTGCAGTTCCACACCCAGTTCAACCGGGATCTCCCCTGGCGCGAGATCGACATGGACTTCATGAACCTGAACCAGACCGCCCACGGCGGCCGCGAGTTCGGCTTCATGGGTGCCCGCCTGCGGCTGCCCCGCACCGTGGTGGTCGGCCACTGGCAGGATGAGGAAGCCAGGCAGAAGATTGGCAACTGGATGCGAGTCGCCGCCGCCATCCACGACAGCCGCCACCTCAAGATCGCCCGCTTTGGCGACAACATGCGCAACGTGGCGGTCACCGAAGGCGACAAGATTGAGGCCCAGATCCAGTTCGGCTATCAGGTCAACTACCACCCGGTCGGCGATCTGGTCAAAGTGATCGATGCCGTGCCCGACAGCGACATCGAGGCGCTGCTGGCCGAGTACGAGCAGACCTTCACCCTGACCGAGGCGGTACAGGCGGGCGGGCCGCTGCGAGCCTCCCTCTATGAGGCGGCGCGCCAAGAGCTGGGGATGAAGAAATTCCTCACCGACGGCGGTTTCGGCGCCTTCACCACCACCTTCGAGGATCTCCACGGCCTGCACCAGCTGCCGGGGCTCGCCTGCCAGCGCCTGATGCAGCAAGGCTTCGGCTTCGGGGCAGAAGGGGACTGGAAGACAGCGGCTCTACTGCGCACCATCAAGGTGATGGGACATGGCTTGGCGGGGGGCGCCTCCTTCATGGAGGACTACACCTACCATCTGGAGGCGGGCAACAACCTGGTGCTGGGGGCCCATATGCTGGAGGTCTGCCCCTCCATCGCCGCCGATAAACCCGTGCTGGATGCCCAGCACTTAGGGATAGGCAAGAAGGCCGATCCGGCCCGCCTGCTGTTCGCGGCCCCGGCCGGCAAGGCGGTCAATGCCAGCCTCATCGACTTGGGCAACCGCTTCCGCCTGGTGGTCAATCAGCTGGAGGTGGTGGACTTGCCAGAGGCCATGCCCAAACTCCCGGTGGCCAGCGCCCTGTGGAAACCCATGCCCGACCTTCAAACCAGTGCCGAGGCCTGGATCCTGGCCGGGGCCGCCCACCATTCTGTGTTCACCCAGTCGGTGGACATTGAGCAGCTGCGCACCTTCGCCGACATCCTGGGCATCGAGTTCGTGGTGATTGACGAGCACACCCGGATCCCCGCGCTCAAGGAGCAGCTTCGCTGGAACGAGGTCTACTACAAGATCTGCCACTGACTTCTTAATCGGCCAGCGACCACCACCATGACAACAGCCCCGCCAGCGGGGCTGTTGTTTTTTGATGGACAGAGAGATCTCACCCCGCCAGGGGAGGCGCTGACGGCGATCAGGGGTGGTCGCGACTCTCCAGCAACCAGTGATAGGTGCGGGCCACCCCCTGCCGCCGGCTGTCGGGCCGGGCGAGCAGGGCGTACTCGTGATCCGTCTCCAGCACGGGGGCGAAGGGGGCCACCAGGGCGCCGCTCTCCAGCTCCTCGGCCACGATGGTGGGATCCCCGAGGGAGAGACCGAATCCCTGCAAGGCGGCATTCATCGCCAAGTCCAGGGTATCGAACAGCTGTCCCCCCTGGGGCTGCCAGGGGGTGGCGAGGAAGGCGGCAAACCAGTTGCGCCAGTCCCGTCGATCGGCGCTGGCATGGATGAGGGGCAGCAGGGGCAGCTCGTTCAGGTCGCGCTCGAACAGACGGTGCTTGGCGGCAAAGGCCGGGGCACAGACCGGGGTCAGCCGCTCCTGGAACAGCGACCGGCTGTGGGGGTACCTGGCCTGACAGGATTGATAGACGATGGCGAGATCGAAGGGCTCCCGGGAGAAGTCGATGCCATGGCTGTGACTGCCGCGCACCTCCACCGCCTCCCCCTCGAACGCCTGCAACCGTCGCAGCAGCCAGCGGCTGGCGCAGGAGGGCACCTTGATGCTGATGGCCTGCTCGTGGGGCAGGGCCTGCAAGGCACTGAGCCCCTCCCCCATGCGGGCCAGCCCTTCGCGAACGAAGGGCAGCAACCGCTCGGCGGCCGGGGTCAAGGTGAGGCAACGGGTGCCGCGCACGAACAGCAGGTGGCCGAGGCGCGCCTCCAGCTGAGCGATCTGTTTGCTCACCGCCCCCTGGCTCACGCACAGCTCGTCGGCGGCCAGGGTGAAACTCAGGTGGCGGGCAGAACACTCGAAAACCTGCAAGCCATACAGGGGCAACTGGCTGCGGGGTTGGGTGGACAACATACAAGCCTCCATGCTTGAGAAAAACTCATGCATAACATGCCGAATAATCCGTTGTCCGGCAACCCTTGCGGGGGCTAAAAAGGGACCTCTTTCACACACATCGGTGATGGCGCCATGTCTTCCCCCCGCATTGTCAGCAAACTGCCCCAGGTGGGCACCACCATCTTCACCGTGATCGGGGATCTGGCCGCCCGCCATCCCAGCATCAACCTCTCCCAGGGGGCGCCGAGCTTCCCTTGCGATCCCGAGCTCATCCGGGTGACCCACGAGGCCATGCTGGCCGGGGAGAACCAGTATGCCCCCATGACGGGGCTGCCCGCCCTGCGCGAGCAGCTGGCGGCCAAGATAGCAACCAGCTACGGCCACCACTATGACGCGGGCGAGGAGATAACCATCACCGCCAGCGCCAGCGAGGCCCTGTTCTGCGCCATCACCGCCCTGGTTCACCCGGGGGACGAGGTGATCATGTTCGAGCCGGCGTTTGACAGCTACCGCCCCATGATCCAGCTGCAGGGGGCCACCCCTGTGGTGATCGCCCTCAAGGCGCCGGACTTTGCCATCCCCTGGGATGAAGTGGCGGCCCGCATCACCCCGCGCACCCGCATGATAGTGCTCAACACCCCCCACAACCCCACCGGCACCGTCTGGCAGGCGGGGGATCAGGAGCAGCTCGCCCGCCTGGTACGCGGCACCGACATCCTGATCCTCTCGGACGAGGTGTATGAGCACGTGGTGTTCGACGGCGCCCTGCACCAGAGCGTGATCCGCTATCCGGAGCTGGTGGAGCGCTCCGTCGCGGTCTTCTCCTTCGGCAAGACCTTCCACGTCACCGGCTGGCGGGTGGGTTACTGCGTGGCCCCCCGCCCCCTGATGGAGGAGATCCGCAAGGTGCACCAGTTCGCCATGTTCGCCGCCGACACCCCCATGCAGTACGGCTTCGCCCACCTGTTGCAGCAACCGGCCCACTACCAGGGGCTGGCAGCCTTCTACCAGCGCAAGCGCGACCTGCTGACCTCGGCCCTGGCGGACTCCCGCCTGACTCTGCTCCCCTCGGCGGGCAGCTTCTTCATGCTGGCGAGCTACGAGCAGGTAAGCGACGAGCCGGACAGCCTCTTCGTGCAGCGGCTCATCCGCGATCACGGGGTCGCCACCATTCCGGTCTCCGCCTTCTATCACGACGGCACGGATCAGCGGGTCATCCGCCTCTCCTTCTCCAAGGATGACGACACCCTGCTGGCGGGCGCCGAGCGCCTGTGCGGCGTCTAGGAGGCACCATGGATTCACTGCGCGTTGCCGTCCTGCAGATGGTGTCCGGGGATGAGCTCGACCACAACCTGGCCCAGGCCGAGGCGCTGCTGCGTCAGGCGGCCGCCGAGGGGGCCGAGCTGGCCCTGCTGCCCGAATACTTCTACCTGATGCCGGTTGACGAGCGGGCGCGGGTGGCCCTAGCCGCCCCCGTGAGCGATCACCCTCTGCTGGCCTGGGCCCAGGGGCTGGCCCGGGAGCTCGGAGTCTGGCTGCTGGCAGGCACATTGCCGCTCGCAAGCGATGAGCCCGGCAAGATGCACAACAGCAGCCTGCTCATCGACCCGCAAGGGCAGCTCGCGAGCCGCTATGACAAGCTGCACCTGTTTGGCTTTTGCACCGGGCAGGAGCAGTATGACGAGGCCGCGACCATGAGCCCGGGCCGGGAGGTGGTGAGCCATCCCCTGCCCTGGGGCGTGCTGCGTTTGGGGATCTGCTACGACCTGCGCTTCCCGGAGCTGTTTCGCCTGGGGCCCGCCCCCGACTTCATCGCCCTGCCCGCCGCCTTCACCCACACCACGGGGCTCGCGCACTGGGAGCTGCTGCTGCGGGCCAGGGCGGTGGAGAACCTGGCCTTCGTGCTGGCCGCGGCCCAGGGGGGAGAGCACCCCGGCGGGCGCCGCACCTTCGGCCACAGCATGATCATCGATCCCTGGGGCCGGGTGCTGGCCCAGGTAGAGGAGGGTCAGGGACTGGCCATCGCCACCCTGGATCTGGCGGCCCAGCGCAGGGTACGCAGCCAGCTGCCGGCCCTCACCCATCGCAAGATAGCCGTCGGCCCTTGAGGCCGGCACCCTTTAGCACGCTAGGAATGACATCACACTTCAAGGGACTGACCATGAAACTCAACATACTGATGATGCTGGTGGCCCTGGCCACCACCGGCCAGGCGGCCGCCAAACCCCTGGTGATCGCCACCGACGCTACCTACCCCCCCTTCGAGATGGTCGACAGCAGCGGCAAGCTCGGCGGCTTCGAAGTAGATCTGGCCTATGCCCTGTGCGCGGCCATGAAGACAGAGTGCGAGGTGATCAACCAGCCCTGGGATGCCCTGCTCCCCGGTCTGCAGGTGCGCAAGTACGACGCCATCATGTCCTCCATGAACATCACGGACGAGCGGCGCCAGAAGGTCGCCTTCAGCCAGGTCTACTACATGATGCAGAACCGCTTCGTGGGGCGCAGCGACAAGGCGGCCGACTTTGCCGACACCCCTGAGCACTTCAAGGGCAAGGTGATAGCGGTGCAGGAAGGCACCCCCCAGGACAACTTCATCACCGCCCGCTACGGTGAGGTGGCCAAGATCAAGCGCTACGTCAACGCCCAGTCCCCCATGCTGGATCTGCAGTCCAGCCGCGCCGACTACACCTTCGGCAACATGGTGCAGTTGAAGGTGGGCTTCCTCGACAAGGAGATGGGCAAGCAGTTCGCCTTCGTCGGCCCCCAGTACAACGGCACCCAGGACAAGATCCTGGGAGAAGGGGTGGCGGTGGCCCTGCGCAAAAACGATGACAAGCTCAAGAGCCAGTTCGATGCCGCCATCGAGCGCGTCAAGGCCGACGGCACCTTCGACACCCTGCTCAAGAAGTACCAGCTCGAAGATCTGCTCTGATCCCGACGCCGGGCATCCGTCAGTACCTTGCATGCCAGTCGACACCGACTGGCATTCTTTTATCCGGGATCTGCTGGCAGCGCGGCAAGCCTTGCAAAGCCGCTTGTCGCCTCGACGGGGAAGAGCCCGCCCCCACCTGCCTCTACTATGACGAGGCAGAGCATGCCATGCTGCACTTATCCACGAGCCCCTGATCCCCCATCGGTCATCCGGCGGCGCGAGCCGGTCACACCAGACAAGGAGGCTAGCCATGAATCCGTCCCCGCTGATCAGACGCTTCTCCCGCAATCCTCTGGGGCGGGATCTCGCCGTCGGCGATATCCACGGCTACTTTTCGCTGCTGCAAGGGGCGCTGGACCAGGCGGGATTCGACCCCGCTCGGGATCGCCTCTTCTCCGTAGGGGATCTGACGGATCGCGGCCCCGACTGCACAGCCGTGCTCGAGTGGCTGGCCAGGCCCTGGTTTCACCCTGTCTGCGGCAATCACGACGACTACGTCTGCCGCTACGAGAGCTGCGATAGGGAGAACTGGATCCAGAACGGCGGCGGCTGGTTTGAACGGCTCTCCCCCCATCAGCAGGCAGAGTACGCCGCCCGCTACCGCACCCTGCCCCTTGCCATCGAGGTGGCCACCCCGGCCGGTCCGGTCGGGCTGCTCCACGCCGATTGCCCCTTCCCCTCCTGGCAGGGGCTGCTGGACCAACTGGATGCGGGGGTGAGCGGCGGCAGGCTGCGCGCCATCAAGAACGTCTGTCTCTGGTCAAGGCGCCGCATCGAGCGGCTGGACGAGAGTGGTGTCGAGGATCTCGTCGCCCTGGTGGTGGGCCACACCCCGGTAGGCCGCCCGGCCCACCTTGGCAATGTCTACTACATAGACACCGGCGGCTGGTATCCCGACGAAGGCGGCTACTTCACCCTGCTCGACCTCAACACCCTGATGCCGCTGCCCCCGAGTACGGCCCGATAAGCCCCATCCAGCCGCAATCATGCACCTCCCTTGAGCCGACGCCATGAGCGTTCAATAAACCGGCAGCCAGGGCGCCCGGGCTTCGCTCCGCCTGCGCTATGGTTTACCATGCTGGCAACTGCGGTGCATGGCACCGCCCACCCAGGCGCCATGGCGCCGCCATCGGACACCTCACCTCGAGCAACATGAGCAAAACAGCACAGCCCGGCAGCGAGCCCACCTTCTACTTCCACGTTTTGCAATATGTGTTTTTTAATGAACTGATTTATAAAGGTTTATGGTTCTGACGCTGATGAACGTGGTACACAATTGGGACATGATGAAATTTGAGGACCATTTCTACAGATAGTAACGGTGTTCGTTTGAGTAACTTAACCGTCAGGACTTCATCCGCTTTGGCCGCAAAAAAACAAGTAAGGCCAGTTCAGCTGTTTCATATGTGAAACACGACATGCAGAAGTTCGTGACCATAAACTGCATAAGTTTAATTTTCAGTTATATTTCAATGCATTGAGATGACATTCAAACAGCCCTTTCAGCACCCAGCTGACTTGTTCATGTAGAAAGCCCCGGCCAGCAAACCATAGACCCCCCTTACTCGCTCATCCCGACCCAACAACACACCGAGCAATACTTCGCCGCTTTCCAAGGAGTCACCATGCCAGAAACACCAAAGGGCCGCTTCCACTACATCCAGCCAGCTAGCATGACCCAACTGATTACGTGACTTGCGCCGCCAACTGCCGCGCACTACGGCACCGGTATTCGGGGATATGGCCGCCAGTGCCCGCTGCTCCATAGCGCTAGGTGTGAGCCCATCCAGCTTGACCTGACGACTACCACCCCCTCCCCTCAGCAATTTGTCGAGCAGCAGCGCCAGCAGGCGAAACGCATCCTGATCTTCAAAACTTGCCTCTCTCCCCAGCAAGTCGGCCGCACCGGCCATCAGTTGCTCACGCCCGTGGTAAATGGGTAGTAACGTGCGATCCAGCCGATGTTGCTCGATACGGATCGCCAATGCGGTCACAACCGCCAGCGGTGATGCCCCACGAACTTGGTGAGACATCCCATTGCCAAGTAAAGAGTTCAGCTCCGTGACTCGCTCAGCTGACAGAAGGCAAGCAATTCCCTTGATCAGGGGGCTATCCCCCTGACCCGGTACCAGATGTTGGTTCATAGTGCCTCAGTGACGATCGCGTTTGAAATGGGTGGTTTTGTGGCCAACGGTGACAATCTCGCCGCCCTGCAGCACCAGATAGTGACGACGCAGACGCTGGCAAAATTCCGCAGGCAAACCCCACTCGGCTTGCAATATTGCCAATCTTTTTCGATCGAGATAAACCAGTTCTCGCCCTTTGTGATAAGCAGAGCATCCGATCTGCAGGAGCATTTCTACCAGCTCGGGTGCGATGCCACGTTGCTGCATCCGGCATGACGCATGATGGCTATAGGTCGTATCCAGTTTGCCGTTCATGACATTCTCCTTGGGTGCCGCTTTAGATGGACTCATTATATGTAGCCTGTATACTCATGCCGATACTGGTTACATAAACATGTCGCATTTTGGAGCACGTATGGCACCCAAAGAGCTTACCTGGGATCAAACCCTGCGCTTTCGTCTGCTGGAAATCGTATTGCAGTGGGAAGGGCGGCTGACGACCAATCATTTGATGACCGCCTTCAATATCGGCCGCCAACAGGCATCACGGGATATAAACCACTACCTGACCCACTACGCCCCGGAGGGGCTGGTCTATGACAAAAGCCTGAAGGGATACAAACCCACCGGGCACTTTGTGCCGCGCTTTAGTGAGGGAAAAGTAGACGAGTACCTGATGCTGCTGCACCGTGAAAAGCAGCACCAGCGCCAACATGAAGCGGGCCTGTTAACGCTGCCGCTGATGGATCTGCGCTACGGCCATATCGAGATCCTGGATGTGCCCAATCGCCATATCGACCCCAAGATTGTGCGGGGCCTGGTGCAAGCCGCTCGTGGCCAATTGCGGATCGATGTCGATTACGTATCCCTCAGCTCAGAGGAACAAAGCGGCCGCAATATCGTACCTCACACCTTGGTCTATGACGGGATCCGCTGGCACGTACGTGCCTACTGCGAAAAGAAAGGGGAATATCTGGACTTTGTGATGAGTCGTTTTCGGGACGAACCGGATCTGCTGGATGCCTCCCCTCACGGCCGGGATCAGGATCTGGAGTGGAACACTCAGGTGACAGCCATAGTCGTTCCCAATCCGGGACTCAGCAAGGGTCAGCAGGCCATCATTGCCAGCGACTATGCCATGACAGGGAACGGGCTATTGATCCGCCAACGGATCCCTTTGGTGCATTACGCATTGGAGCGGATGCAGGTGAGCTATAACGGCGAACACCAACAACATCCCCTGCTCTACCCGCTGGTGCTGGCCAACCGGGAGGAGCTCATCCAGCAAGGTTGTACCTTCAAGCTCAAGAGTGCGGATTTGCAAGTGCTGCAGCGCTAGTGGCGCTCCCTGCACTCATCACATCCGGCAAAGAGAACTCAACAAGAAAGGCTCCCGCCATGGCGGGAGCCTTTTCCAATCAAAGACCCCAAATTACATCGTGCCAAGACGAGTCAGCAATTGATCATAATTGGCCAATTCCTGCTCTTTATGCTGCAAGCCCTGACGAACCAGTTCCAGTTCATTCTGAATATCTTGAGTCAGATCATTCTGGATGCTTGTCTGCAAGTGATCCAACTGCGCAACTACCTCAGTTACCCCCTGTTTCAATCGCGTTTCCAGCTGTGCGAAAACATTCGAGAGGGCTTGATCCAGATAACTTCGTAGCCTGTTCATTTCCCCCTGCTCTTTCAGCTCACCACTGAAGGGGATAATGGCGGTAGCATCTCCAAGTGATAACTCAAGAGTAGGCAGAGCCAACCTGTTGATCGCCCCCTCCAACGTCCCCTTGAACAGAGCTGGGTTGAAGTGCTCATTGCCCGTATCTAGATGCTTGAGCAGTGCCTTGCGCAAACTGTTTTTCAACTCCAACGGAGAGATAAGTCGGTTGATATGGTTACGCATCTGCTCGGCACACTGGTGGCCATAGTCACGTACCTGTTCGATAGCATCAGATGCACTGAGGTAGTCATAACTGACGGTGCGAGTGTAATACTCCCTTCTGGTATCACCCCATGTCCAAGGCTTATACCATGTGGAGTCACTGACCGTTCGGTAGCGCTCCTCCTCATGGGTAGCGGTACGGGTTTGCAGACGGCTGAAACGTCCACGGTCCGAATCCAGCTGCCCCAACATGGCACGGCTATCCTGCTGCGCTTTAGTTTTCACTCCCTCAATCAAAGTTCGCAGCTCATTGGCAATTGCCGACAATCGCTTATCACAGCCCTGTTGCTGCTTGGTCAGGGATTGCAGATCCTGAGTTTTCAGCAGCGTCATGCGCTGAGTCACCCGCTCGGCCAAACCATCGCGCCACTGACGGAGGCGCTCTGCGGTTTCTTGCTCAAATCCTGCTCGCTGCTGCTCCAGAAGCGGCAGACGATCCTGACGAGCCTTCTGATAAGCCCCCGTTAACGCAGCAAAGTTGGCGATCTGCTGCCACTGCGGCTGGTTAATAGGCTCGCCCCAGCACTCTTCAGCCATATCTTGCAACTGGCTATAGGTGTGGTGCATGCTGCGCCCCCAACTCGTCTCTGGCCAGTGGGCAAAGCCATAAGCAAAGGTACTGGAAAAAACCGGATCAGCCAGTTGTGCCAGCACATCGGCCAGCCGATCTTGGCCACGCTCGCGGCGTAGCTTGACCAGTTCTGCGATTTTCTCACTGGCTCCTCGCTGCAGACGGCGGCGAATATTGCTTTCGGTCTCGGCCAGAGAGCCGCGATCATAACCATCATCCAGAATGGCGGAATCAAATTGACCGGCCACCAGCACCAGCCGCTTCACCCCCTTGTTTGGCAACTGCTCGCTAAGCAAACTCACATCCGACTCATCGAGAAACTGGCTGCAGCGGGAGAGAAAGAAGACCACATCGCAGTTAGCCATATAGTCGCGAGTTTTTTGAGAACGACTCTGCACCGGGTCATTCATGCCGGGGGTATCCACTACCTCAAAACCCTTAAGTTCTTCACTCGGCAGGGTCAGAATGGTCGATTTAACCAAGGCGGTGTAGCGGCCATCATTGCCGGCGTATTGATTGAGCAACCCTTGAAGACCCGCGACATCCTCGGCAAACAGGATCTCGGTCGCCTCGTTATCTGAAAAACGTTGCCAGTGCTCAGCCATATCCAACCCAGAGGCTCTGGCCATTGTCACCAGCTCACGGGCGACCTTGAATTCATCGCTATCCCCTTGCCGGTCGGCCAAATTCGCTATCTCTTGCCATTCCAACTGGTTGTAATACTCCACTTGCAAGCTATAGCGCTCGCCATAGACCACCTTGGTGAGATTGGCTGTCTTGGGCGTGGCCGCCTCTGGCAAGATCGGGCGGCCATCAAACAGCAACGCATTAAGGAAGGTACTTTTCCCCGCTTTGACCTGCCCCATAATACCGATATTGAGGGTCTGCTCCTGTTGCTGCCAGCGGGAAAGTTTAGCTGCATGGTCTTTTTTAATATTTTCCAGCCCCATTAATTCAATGGGGAATTTTACATCCCACTCAGACATGTCATTAAAATACTGTTCCATGCATACCTCTTTTACATCGCCATATGAATATAGCGTAAACAAATCATTTGGCACACCGCTCAAAAAGAAATCGCCGGGTATAAAAGCATTCTTTCCCTTACTTCCTGCGTTGTATTATATAGCGGGTTTGACACCTACGTCGATGGACTCAAACATAGGCCACCATGCGTTCAACCCTTTTAAGTAAGCGATTACTCTTATAGCTGGACTTTTCATCCCTTCATTTACACACCAGATTTCGTAATTTCCAAAACCATTATATACTCTCGTAATAAGGCAGGCGGGAAATGATACCTGATTGTAAACAGTTGCAGCAGAACCTGTATGACTAACTGAAATAACACCAGAGTTTATTACACAGCCTACTATATTCGGAAATTTGTTAACTGAGCCAATGCGGTAATCATAACCAACAATCACGTTTGGAATAATATCATCAGCCATTTCGTTTTCATCGAAAGTTGTTTCCCCCATCATCATTTTAAGGGCCCAAAAAATTATTCTACGAGCTCGCAATTCATTTACCGACAATATTGAAAACTGCTGTGACAATCGCTGAACATCCTGTTCTGACAATGCACAACTTATCCGCATCAATACTATCAAATCAAACAAGTAAGCATTGCTCACACCCTCATCTATTTTCATAAAAGAGATGATTTCTTTAAGTTCACTACTATCCAAAGATGTCGCTTGCTGCAGATAGAAGTTGGCTGGGAACTCTGCTTTCATGGACACAAGCAACATTTCAAACAGTCTTATTTGCACCTCACTCGGTCCACCCAGCTCTAACATATTTGCCGCAAGCAAAGTCAAATAACGATTCTTAGCAATATTTTCTTGCTCTATCAAATAGTGACTGGCAAGAGGTTCCAATTCTGGCCTAATTTTATCCAGCATGACTAATAGTGGTATTTTGTTCATAGCTACGTTCCTGTCAGTTGCAATTTCAATCACACTTTTAGCGCAAAAAGTGCAGTATAAGAAGGGCTGTCTCGACGTAATATTTTATCCATGCTGGGTATGTGCTGGGAACGCATTAGTGCTGCCCACAAGATAGGATCACACACCTCAGCCTCTATTCCCCATTCATCGACTAGTTGTAACAACAAATGGGAAAAATTGATTGGTTCAAGTATAAGTAGGCTAAGCTCATCCGGCTCCGGAAGAGGTATTCCTACACGATCACCTATTTGTTTTAGCTGAGAAAAGAAACGCGATTGAACTTCAACTAACTCTTCGGCCATCTGTTCCTGCTGTACCAACTCGACTTTGCATTTGCGCTGTATACTGCCGATATCATCCTGAATATCCCCATCGTCAGTTAAAGCCAAAATCCGGTTGAACTTTCCAAGCAACCGCTGCACATGCTGTTTTTCCTCATCAATAAAACGCTGATAAACCATAAACTGGCGCTTGAACTGCTGGGCAAAACCCAACTCACGGCAAGCCTTATTCCACTGGACAAAATAGTCCAATAACAGCTCAACGCCGTACGTCGAACGCGGGCGGTTGGAGAAGGGGATCACATCAAGCACAACCACACCACGTTTGGCTAGAGTGCCACGTACCAGTGTCACTATCTTTTCGATATCCTCTGCCGGATGCTTGTCGGCACGGCTCAACACGATGAGCTTGGGGATGGCACGATCCAGACCAGCAAGGAAGACTATATCTTCCTCGGTGATGGTGCCCTTATCCGCCGGTACCAGCCAGACGATAAACTGGGCGCTATTGAGCTGGGCACGAGCCAGATTGGCATCGGTACGCTCACTGCCCGCCTGGCCAGCCTTGCTGTAACCCGGGGTGTCGAGCAGAGCCAGATTGTCCCAAGGATGCGACGGATGAGCCACCACGACCGATTTGAGCAAGCTGCTGACCTGGCTACCATAGCGGAATTTCTCCTCATGAGTCAGTGTACGAAACTGCTCATGGCTTAAAGAAATCACCCGATTGAACAGGTTGATGGCATGCACCTCGGTCTGCTCTCCCTTACCCTGCACCAAATAAGTGGGCAATGAAGTGGTTGGGTCCACCTCGGTGACCAAGCATTCGCGATCCCCTATGAGCGCATTGATAAGGGACGATTTACCCGCACTAAAACTTCCCCCCAGCCCCACGACCACCTTGCTTGGCAAAGCCGGGTATTCACAGAATTCGCGAAAGCGGGTCATCTCCAACCGCAGAGCCTGCAGCAAATCAGTAATGTTATCCGGGCTTCCCTTGCGGGCCAGCGCGGGCAACTCCTGCTCAATAATCTGCTCAAGGGTTTGTAACTGCTGCTCAAGCTGTTGATTGCCCTCACCGGCAACAGATTCACAAGCCTGACAGATCAGTGCATAACGCTCACGTATCGCTTGATCATCAATTTGGGTAAACACGGCATTAGTCACGGGAAACCCCTTTAGTTTAGTGAACTGATTCCATTTTAAATAATAAATGTTTGGCCTATTTCCCTAGAGACTTTGTAAGCAAGATTTGCTGATGCTCTGACAACCACAAATGATAAGGTGACAAATCTATATCAGGTTGCGGCTTACACAAGCCATCTGTTGACTGTTCAAGAATAAATGCAGTTAAATATAAGATGTCGTCTAATTCCATATCATTTATCAGAAACACTTTAGCAAGCATCTCTAAGTGTGAAGAAACTTTAGTAGAAGAGGACTCCACCATACTTGTAAACAAACTCACATCAAGCAGTAATGACTTTCCAAGCCGTGGGTCTTGCGTAATTAAGAAGTTGATAACCTCCTCTAAACTATCCTGAGAGGATAATTTATAAGCCAACTCACACAACTCTGCCTGACGCCCGTTGAGCTTTAGATGTTCAAGCCAACAATTTAGCTTTATCTGCTGTCGCTCATCTATATATCCATCATCCAAAATAATCATGAATAACAAGGCACTATAGTGACAGCGAACAGCTTCACTCTTATTGGACAAATCATAAACCCCGAACTTCTCCACAATATTTAACGAATCATCCTTTGTTCCTACCGGCATGGTATCTTTGTTATCCCCCTCAACCAAAGATACATTTTCATTAACAGTGACATATAAATCAGTAGATTTTGAACGTGCATTAAAGTAATAACAGCCAGCCAACTTCTTGATCAATTCAACAAAAGTATCTGGCTTTATTTTTGACATATTAATATCAATGGCACAATTTGGTTCAAACCAAATAGTACTATCAGACGAGTCAATGGTTGACATATTGTTATACAAGTCTCCCCATGATATGAAATTATGCTCTGTGTATTTACCTAAATTCATCCAGTAAACACCTTTCAAACCAAAGGCAATTCCTGTTTTTGCAGACCCCCAAAATGTAGTATCAATCAGCCCAAGGATTTTTTCAGAACTGGGTATAGAATAGCATTCTCTAGCATTATCAAGCTTGTCATTCGGGATGAAGTCATAAATGTACAGCTTTGGAGAGCCAATGTTTTCTAAAAACTCTAAAAATTTCTCTTCCATTTATTTAATCCTTTCTTAATGAAGATCAAAAACAATACAACTTAAAATTAACTCAAGGTTTATCTACTTGTCAGCCGCTTGAGCATATCTGAAAAATTTGTAGGTTTTAACTCAATTAGGTTCATAGCACTAGGCTCAGCTAAAATAATACCGACGCTATCCCCGAGTTGTTTGAGTTGTGTGAAAAAGCGCATCTGCACTTCAGCCAAACTCTTGGCTATCTGCACCAATTGATCCAGCTCATTCTCGATTTTGCGTTGCAGGCTGTTGATGTCATTCCGCACATCGCCGTCATTGCTCAAGGCAAGAATGCGATTGAACTTGCTGAGCTGGCGTTGCGCTTCCTGCTTTTTATCGTCAATAAAGCGCTGATAGCCCATAAACTGGCGTTTGAACTGCTGGACAAAACCCAGCTCACGCTGAGCCTTATTCCACTGGGCAAAATAGTCCAATAACGGCTCGGCGCTGTAATTCGAGCGGGGGCGGGTGGAAAAGGGGATCACATCGAGCACAGACAGCCCGCGTTTGGCCAAGGTGTCACGCACCAGTGCCACAATCTGCTCGATCTCCTCGGCCGGATGCTTGTCAGCACGGCTGATCACCACCAGCTTGGGAATGGCACGATTCAGTGTGCCAAGGAAGGCGATATCCTCCTCAGTGATGGTGCCTTTATCCGCCGGTACCAGCCAAACGATAAACTGGGCGCTATTTAGCTGGGCACGAGCCAAATTGGCATCGGTACGCTTACTACCAACCTGATCAGCCTTGCTGTAACCCGGGGTATCGAGCAGTGCCAAATTGCCCCACGGCAGCGCCGGATGAGCGACGACGACCGATTTGAGCAGGCTGCTGATCTGGCTACCATAGCGGGATTTCTCATCATGGGTCAGGGTACGAAACTGCTCATGGCTTAAAGAAACTACCCGATTGAACAGGTTGATAGCATGAACCTCGGTCTGCTCACCTTTCCCCTGCACCAAATAAGTGGGGAGTGAAGTGGTTGGGTCCACCTCGGTGACCAAGCATTTGCGATCACCTATCAGCGCATTGATAAGGGATGATTTACCCGCGCTAAAGCTCCCGCCCAGTCCCACGACCACCTTGCTTGGCAAGGCCGGGTATTCGCAGAACTCGCGAAAACGAGTCATCTCCAACCGCATAGCCTGCAGCAGATCGGTAATGTTATCCGGGCTTCCCTTGCGGGCCAGAGCGGGCAGATCTCGCTCAATGATTTGCTCAAGGGCTTGTAACTGCTGCTCAAGCTGCTGATTACCCGTGCCAGCAGTAGATTCACAAGCCTGACTAAGCAGCGCATAGCGCTCACGCACCGTTTGCTCACTCAATTGGGTACACAGGTGATCAGCCACGGGCAAACTCCTTCAGTTTGGTCTGTAACACGACCAGTTCAGCCTGTTCACCTTGGTAACGAACTTTATTTTTGGCGTCAGTTTCTTGCTCGGCTGCAAGCTGCTCGGCCAATTGCTGCAGCGACAGTTGCAGATGGCTGATATTGCGATCTGCGTCGATCTTCACCTGCCCCATTACCTGCTCAATGCTCTTACTTAGCGCTGCGGTAATTGGCACCTGAACCTGAGCAAGACAATCGGGGATCAAGGTCGTCAGCACGTATTGACGCGCCTCTTCCCTTTGCTCGCGCTTAGCCATCTCTTCTGCGGCATTGTCAAACAATGATCCGAGAATGGACTTAAGGATCGGGGCGAAAATCATCAAAGCAGGTATTCGTGTCAGAGCAGCCAATGCCAGGGGCAACAGGCCACTCAGCACATCCTGGAACATGCCACTCTCCTTGCCTTCCCACTGGAAATCATGTGAAAAATTCAGTTCACCGAACGAAACCTCAGCGAGACGCTCAAGCTGGCTTAACTTGCCACTGATCAATGGTTTGAGTCGTTCTTCCATACCTGTCGCGTAGGCCATGCGCAGGGACGCACCGACGGTACCATTGATATCCCCTTGATAGAGCAGGCTACTGGCGAGGCTTTCGAGTTGTGCTTTCAGTCGACTTGAAAACTGATCACAAATAAAGCTGGCAATGGGCGTAACCTGTTCCTGTAACTGCTGTTCAGTTCGTTGCAGATCATGGCGTAGCTGATCCTGCTGCTGACATAACAGCGCCTGCTTGCTTTTGAGCTCTTCAATCGTGAGGTTCTCGCTGTTGAGCAATTGCTGTAGATGACGTACCAAGGTATCGATCAGCCGCTCTGCACGTATACCGACACGTTGATGAAAGAACACCTCGTTTAGCGGCAACAATTGCTGCAATGCACGCGCCCAACCCTCCGTTGTATCACCACTTGACTTGGTTTTACGACTTACCGTACTGATGGAGAGCAAAGGTGTCCCGCTGATGGCTTCAATTTCATCCTTCACCTGAGTCAGTACACTTGCTACATCCTCCGGCGTTTTTTTGTCACATTTGGTAAGCACCAGCATCATCGGCTTCTTACTAATGGCCAGCTCTTCAATAATTTTTTTCAGACTATCCTTGAGCCCTCCTTCATCGACACTCACTACGATGCAGTATGCAGAACTACGTTCCAGGTAATTATCAATGGCCTCCGAGTGTTGCTCGATGCCAGACTCCCAGCCCGGCATATCGACCAGTGTCATGCCTTCCAGCCGAGCGAGTACCGGAGAAGGAATCGCAACCTCAACCCAGCAGCCATTTTCAACATTACCAAAATCCTGAGCTTTAAGTGCAGCACGGTCCAGCAGCACAGCTTCCTTGGCGGGATGATGCAGAATAAGCAATTCATCATCAGCAAAGTGAAGCTCGGTTGGCAGGCAGGTTTCGGGGTTGACGGCAACGGAGAGGAGGCTTTCATCGAGCAAGAAGTTGATCAGGGACGACTTACCAGCACTGAATGAACCGATCAGGGGCAGTCGAACCGCAAACCGGCTTAGCTCAGCTGTTAATGCAGCCAATTCCTCATGAGGAAACTTGTATGAGCACCAAATGGACTCGATACGGGGAAGACTTTCCTTAAGAAATACCTGTTCGTGGAGCATAGAATCCTCATGTTCTATAGATGGCTGCTTTTCGTACTAACTTATTGAAAAAAACCAACAAGTGCCTAGTGGAACCATCATACAGAGGATACCTGAACCTTTTAAGGAGTGTATAAATTCACATGTCACATTTTCAGGCAGAAGTTAGCTTGGAACACATATCAACAACTAAAAGCCCTAAATCAATCAACATATCGTTCTTTCAGCCCAATAAGCCAGCTGCCGTATAGCATGCCCTGTAATGACCCACTGAAATCCTGCTCAGGTCCAAATGAATGGAGATCAAAGGCATGAGTATTACGATGGACGAAGAAAGGCGCTGTAGCCCAAATCGATGGCAGTTTGAGTGGAACGAACTGAAGGGACGGTGATCCGATCACCACCATCCCCTTCAAGTCTGCATCATAGGCAAGGCGCTTCAATCGCTCGTTGGTAGAAACAACGATATCGCTGTTCAAAGTTGATGGTGGACATAATCATTCTACGAAAATACAACGGTCAGGTAGGAGAAGTGATGGCGTATGTGAGCGCGATAAACAAACTAAAAAAACTGAACAACCTTGGTTTGCCAGTAAGAAAGCCCCGAGTGTCACGACCATCAGGGTCTGGGGAAGTCAGGCTGATTTAGGCAACAACGCCACATCCACACACGTACAAAGCTACGTCCATTTAAATGCCATCCTCAATGCAAGTTTATGACCAGGTTTGTTTGATGGCATATAAAAGGCTATTGCCATATTATGGCAATTTTTATCGGAGATTTTTCCAGATTTTGACATGCTTACAGCTATGATTTCATCTTGTACACAAACCCTACTCATTAAAAAATAGAGTTTTAAAAAACAATCTGTTAGGTGAATGAAACTACTATCTCAATGTCAAAAATCCGTGCCAAAATATGGCAATTAACATTTGGCGCTGCCATATTGTGGCAGACACTCCCACATCTCTTCTTACTGAACCTGCTTACCACTCAGATAACTCAGAAAATTCATTAAAATATGAACATTTAGTGACTAAATATGCAATATTAACCACTTCTATACTCATCTCAGTATCTTGTCCAAAGATAGTACAATGGGATGCCATTAATTATAACCAGACACACCTAACAAACCCCAAACGAGTCCGCACTGAGGGCGAGCCTTGTTATGCATATAATGTAGCCTTCGATGCTATCTTATAGATGCTCAAGAATCATATCTTTTCATTCTGGCTTTCATTTACATCTCACTATAAATCTGTATTTCAGGATAAAATGTGCTCTATATAGAAAACCATTTTAAATAAGATGAATGCTGAGTGACAGAGTTACGATTTCATTCACTGGCGGAGAAAAAATAAATACAACACCTCTTTTCCCCTAGCGTGAAATTTTAAGAAATCTGAATCTGAAATCTAATAAGAGATACAGTTCTCATCAATGTCGTATTCTGGTGATCACCTTATCCAGACCTGTTCAACTTGGCGACTCCGGAGTAAAGCAACCGAGAGTTAGTGAACACAGACTGAAAACGGGATCAGTTTTTCGGCCACTACATCTCTCCACTACAACTCCGTTCTACGCCATAACTCTGAAAAATTTCCATTTTTTTCCCCCTGTTAGATGGCTTCGTTTTTCATACATTATCGCTATCCAGTAAGTCTACTGGAGATAACAAGGAGATCTATGATGAGCAACAACAAAAAACCAATGACCACAGAAGCCGTATCCCGTATCCATAGTGCTGAAGCGCGGAGTAACGGAGGTGGTGTGAGTAAAGACAGTTTCACCGCTCGAGCACAAAAAACCGTTTCAGTACCCCCGTCAAAAGCGGCAACAAAAAAGTAAGGAAACAACATGTCTAAAAAGGATGATGACGATAACCGCTCGCGTCAATTAAACCCCGAGCACGATGCCTACTGGCAGAGTCGGGGCTACGATGAGCGCCCTGATGATGAAGATGATGAATGACTTTTTCAGGGAGCCTATGGCTCCCTGCTACCTATAGCTTCATTATAAAAGCGATTGTAATGGCTAAAACATGTGACTACTTCATGATCCAGTTCTTGATCACCCGTTACATGAATCCATCCAGATAATATATCCGCCACCCACCACACCGGCTCACAATAGTGAATAACTTCCTCGACATCAAAATCTTCTGTCTTGGCTAACTCTTCAAGTGCTCCACGTAACCACTCTCTAACCGTTTTAAATTTTAGATTTCTTTTTCTTGCATAGAACTGACGTAAACTGGTGGCGATAGACTCTTCATTGCAACCCGCGTACTTGGAGAATGCCCTATAGCCTATTAACTTGGATGGAAAACGTGCAAGAAGAGGTTCAAACAATCCAGACCTATGAGGCTCCCATTTATAAAGTGGGTAACTCGGCATCAGTTTATGAAATATAGGCTGTTTGTGTTCCATTGGCATGGTGCTGTTAAAATCAGCATCAAAGGCTGCGAAGGTTTTAATAAACATATATATGTTTAAATAGTGCAATACCTTAGCCATGGTCGGATTATCTTCAATAGCTATGCTTGCGTCATAACGATTGATAATCGATTCAACACCCAGCTCAGTCAAACTTGAAATAACCCAATCATTCTCAATTATTTGCTGCGATCGTTCTTTGTTATCAAGACCATCTAAACTATCTAGTAACTCCTGCAGTTTACCAAGAAGAGAACTGGCTTGTGTATATGCCTGCGGATAAAAACGACTAATCTCCATCCCTTTGAATAAAGCAGGCCATTTAACGCGAATAGACAACTGGACTCTTAGAACGGGTTCTGAAGACTCTTCAAAATATTCAGCATTGATACCGAGAGAAACAAGGTGTTTTTTCAACCTATGAAAAAACTTCTCAGCCTGAGGAGTTGTCTTTATCGGCGAATTTGATGCTAAATACTTTCTAAGTGTTTTTGCACATGGGGCATGTAACTTACCTTCATTAAGTAACGGTGAACCAAAAACCGAACACCAAAAATCCCCAGCAGAAGGATAACCAAGCCATTCAATATACTGTTCCGGGTCATAAAGAAACATTTAATAGCCCCACCGGTTAAACGCCAGTGGCATCTTATTCAGCTTCTCTCGGTGCTCTCTCCAATTTGGCAAGTGCAAATCCATCAGGGAGATAAATCGCTGGTTATGTTTGCGCTCTAACAGATGCACCATCTCGTGAACAACAATAAATTCCAGACATTCAGGAGGCTTCTTGACTAATTCGAGGTTAATCCAGATACGAGCAGTATCTGTTTTGCAGCTACCCCACATGGTCTTCATGCGTTTGATACCCACAAAGGAAGGTGACACCTTTAACGCCTCCTGCCACTTGGCGATAAGATCTGGCAAGCGCTGGCGTAGCAACTGGCGGTACCACTCAAGGAGCAACACCTCGCGGCGGTCTGCGTCATAGTGTACAGGCACCCGCATACGGATCCAGCCGCCCTGTAACTTGACGCTATGGTCACCATCGGTCTGGATCACATCCAGCCGGTAGCCTCGTCCCCAAAGATAATGGGTCTCTCCGCTACACATCTTGCGCTCGCTCTGGCGCGGTTGTGCGGCAAATGCGGCCTGCTGCTGTCGGATCCAGGCCAGTCTTCGCACCACTGCAACCCGAATGGCGGTATCTGACAAAGAAGCAGGCGCGGATACACGCACCCGTCCATCAGGGGGCAATACATTGATGTGCAGGTTTTTGATGCCCTTGCGCTGCAACTCGAACGTCAGCTCACCAAAGGTAACCAACGCCATCAGTGGTACTCCGGCTGAGCTTTTACCAACGTCATCACATCTGCGACTGTCACATCGTACTCTTTGATCTCTTCGGCAATAGCAAAGGCAACCTCCCGCTCTTTGAAGCGATCACCGAGCCAGTCCGCTTTTTTGGTATATCTGACGGCAGTATCGATCCTGGTCACCAGCACTTCATCGCAGCCCAAATTGTCATATAGCGCGCGCTTGGCTGAGGTATCAACACTCGCAGGGTAGGTCTGTGCCCCCCCGCTGGCTGGACGTTTCACCTTCATGGCCAGCTCGCGCACCTTTTCCAGATACTCCTGGTAAGAGATAGCCTGAGAGCGACGCAGCTCAATCAGCTCATCGAGCAGCACCGACATCTTTTCGTAGTACTTGGGGTTAACCGGATTCTCGTCGACGATGGCCCGTCGCACGTTGTTTTCAATCGCCTCAGCCATAGCCTCGGGGTCTTTACGCAGTCCCTCAGGCGCCCCCTCAAGCCCTTCAGCTCCCCGCTCGATGATCAGCTCCAGCAATCCCAGCTCTTCAAAGTCCATCAGGGTTTCACTGGGGTCAGCATCAATATAGAGATCCAGCATCTGGCGCATCGCCGGCTCGAACTGCTTCATATCGACGTGATCACTACTGGCTACTTTGATCATGTCGCGCACCTTGCTGTAGTGCTCCACCTCACGACGGATCACAGCAGCCTGGCTCGCGCTATAACCGGCCTCTTCCATCTCCCCCGCCAGCGCGGTGAACGCACGGATAAGCTTGGCAACATATTGATAGAGGGTTAAACGCAGCGCCTCCTTGTCGAACAGCTCATCTTCGTTTGCCCCCGGAGCACAGCAGAAGTAGTGCTGATAATCCAACTCTTCGCGGGGTGCCTTGACCGGTTCGCAGAGCGTTCGCACTGCCTCCAGAGCATCGTCAAGATCCTGCCGTCCTTGTGCCAAGCGATCTTTGAGTAACCCAGCGACATCCTCCTTGTCATAGCCTTCAAACGCCTCGGCCGTATAATCCTTGACGGTCTTCTCAAGGGAGCGAAACAGGTCCTTGTAATCGACGATATAGCCATACTCCTTATCGGCACCATCGAGCCGGTTGACCCGACAGATAGCTTGAAAAAGGTTGTGATCGGCCATCTTTTTATCGATGTAAAGGTAGGTCGCCGACGGCGCATCGAAACCGGTCAACAGCTTGTCCACGACAATCAGCAGCCGCATCCGACCAGGCTCCTTGATAAAGCGCTGTTTGACTGTTTTCTCAAACTCCTCCACCCGCTTGCCGGCCTCATCCTCGCTCTGGCCGAAAAAGTTCGCCAGCATCTTGCGATAGATATGGTATTTCGCCAGCTTTTCGGTCAACCCCGCACCGGTTGTCTGTCCTTTGATGTTACTGGCGTTAGGCTGATAGCTGGTGATGATGGCACACTTGTCAGCAAATCCTGCCTGACTGAACAGCTCATAGCTTTTGCAAGCCTGATAGACACTGGAGCACACCAGCATGGCATTGCCACGGCCATCCGCCAGGCGCTGTTTACGGTCAAAATCGAGCAGGATATCGGCCACGATCTGCTCGAGTCGTGAGCGGCTCGAGAGCAGCTTCTGCATCGAGGCCCACTTCTCTTTTAACTGCTGGCGACCAAGTCGGGAGAGCGCCTTGGTCTTCACCTCGAACCATTCATCCACCTTGGCCTGGGACTTGACCCGTTGGTCAATGTCGCGGGCCTCATAACGCAAGTCCAGCACCACCCCATCGCTCACAGCCTCGTCAAATTTGTAGGAGTGAATGAAGGGGCCAAACACCTCCACCGACTTCTTCTTATCCTTCTTCATCAGAGGAGTGCCGGTGAAGCCAATAAAAAGTGCCTCGGGCAATATGCTCTTCATGGCACCATGCAACTTGCCCGACTGGGTACGGTGACACTCATCCACAAACACAAAGAGTTTGCCCTTGGCCGCAAAATCAGCCGGCAGGCTGGCTTTGAGCTCGGCGATAAATTCCTCGTCATCTCGCTCAGCCGTCTCATCTTCTTCCGTGTGTCGGCCAAATTTGTGTACCAAAGAGCAAAGCAGCCAAGGGTGTGCCTCATTAAGACGGCGTACCAGATCGGCCCCACTCTTGGTACGCAGGATCTCCTCTTCAACCCCAGCAAATACCTTCTCTATCTGCTCATCGAGTTCGGTACGGTCAGTGATGATCAAGACCCGACTGTCAGCGACATTCTCTCGGATCCACTTGGCCAGCCACACCATGGTCAGGCTTTTACCACTGCCCTGGGTATGCCAGATGATCCCGCCCTCATGACGTGCGATAAAGCGCTTGGCCGCCGTGATCCCGAAATACTGGTTATGGCGGCAGGTCTTCTTAACCCCACTATCGAAGACAATAAAGTTGTGAATTAACTCAAGAAAGCGCCCCTTCTCGCAAAGCTGGACCAGGTGGCGATCCAACGGCTTTCCATCCTGCGAAGCGCCGGCCTCTTTCCACTCCAGATAATATTTCTCAGGGGTTTCGATGGTGCCGTACCGCAGGCCCTGGCTGTCGTTGCCTGCCATGAGCAACTGTTGAGTGGTGAAAAAATTGCGAATGAAATCCTGTTGCTGGTTGTCGAGGTTTTGCCGGATCCCTTCACCGATAGAGACGGTGGATCGCTTGAGCTCGATCACCCCTAGCGCAATACCGTTAACGTAGAGCACCAGATCCGGCCGCTTGGTATTCTCCCCCGCGACCGTCACCTCCTCGGCGATGGCGAAGTCGTTAGCCTCAGGATTGGCCCAGTCCACCAGCCAGACGGTCTGATGCTGCTCACCCGCCCCGCTCTTCTCCTTAACGCCATAGCGCAGCAGGCGGTAGACCTCTTTATTGGCATCATAGAGCTGACGCCCCTCCCCCAGGCTGGCCGCCCGCTCCAGCTGGCGCAGGACTCGGGGAATAAGAGCGCCATCCACCCCACGCCCAGCCAACCAACTGGTCAGCAAGGCGGGCTCGACATTGCGATTGTTGGGGCGGGTATGCCAGTTACCCAGATAGCGATAGCCCAGTGTCTCGCAAAAAAAACGGACGACTCGCTGCTGGGTAGCTCGTTCACGTTGGCCGACAGTTGTCACTGTTGTCATTCCTTCTAATCAAACCAAGCAGTCCAACCGGGCTCATCAGGTTTCCAGGGTTACTCAACACCGTCGTTGATAAAAACCCGGAGCAAAACGACTGATAGTGATATTTAACATCACTCTTCAGCAGAGGACCCTATGGTGCCTGGATAACGTTCAACAGCCGCAAAATACTGCTGATACTCTTCAATCATTTTTTGCTGATGAGCCTGCGCCAGCTCACCATTCCACTGTTCGTGTTCATAAATCAGCGCCAACTTTAGAGAATCAACCCTTGCGGCATTTCGCTCACGAAAGCGCGCTCGTTTTTCGGCATAGGGCTTGTTGCCGTATTCCGAGTTGATGCTGCGTGACACCAGACCCAAATTGCCAAAACAGTCGCGTAATTCAGGGGCTACTTGATTGGTGTCAAAGGACTCAGGCTGCT
The DNA here is from genome assembly GCF_041403065.1 of Aeromonas sp. S16(2024). Lineage (NCBI taxonomy): Bacteria > Pseudomonadati > Pseudomonadota > Gammaproteobacteria > Aeromonadales > Aeromonadaceae > Aeromonas > Aeromonas sp. S16(2024). The sequence goes on from NZ_JBGLQX010000002.1 coordinate 75,555, forward strand.
GTGGCGAGACATGCTCCACCGAGTTTCTAGCAGTTATCCGAAACGCCTGCCACGCACTTCCTTTCTGGGTGCGGTAGCGATCCCACAAAATGTATTCCAGCTTGTAGAACCAGTAATGAGAAAAGTCAGTTCCCTCATTGGCCGTCAGCACCGCCTGCATATCACGAAGTGGATAAGCCCGACTCCATGGATTGAGTACAAACTCACGGGTTCGCACGATAAGAGGCTGTTCACTTTCACTGCACAACAGGTGGTTATCCAGATACTGGAGATAGCAATGAGCGTTTTCACCACCATGATCCAACAGATAATTCAGCAGCGGGGTTAACCAGTAATGAGTGGTCAATTGCTGCGAGTGATAGAGCATACTTTGCAGCATGGCAAAGTTGCTTTCGGCATCACGGCTATCTCGGATCAAGCTCCGGTAGCCTCGGCTTTCATTAACCCTGAGCCGGCGAATGCCATGATTTTCTTCATTATTTTCATCGCTGATCCACTTGATGACGTGTTTATCGAACAGATAGCGGCAGCGCCACAACAGCTCGATAAAATAACGCACCTCATTAGCCTGCTTCTGCTTGTCACACTGGGACAGCCCTTCCAGCCAGTGGCTCTGGAAAATCTGTAACAACTCTTTGTCCAGGATCTTGCCGATGTCGTCACGCTGTGACCGTAACAAAAAGAGGCGTAACACATGCTGCAACAACATGGGGAAGCCAATAACGCTGCGCACGTCATCCGCCTCATACACCTCCTCATTTTTTGCGTCCCCACTGGATGGCTCCGTCAGGAGTGCCGCACCATTTAGGATCTCTTCCAGTGAATGAGGCTTGATGTCCTGCTGATCATCAAGCGCCAACAAGGCATCACGTACAGCCCGGGGATCTGCGAGCCGCTCCTGATCGCGTTTTGCTTCATCCGCATCATAAAGAGGTATAAGTTTTAGCCCCTTGACGGTACGCAGATTCTTCTCGACATAGGCCCCCATAAACGAGCATGCATCCCACATCTGACCATAAACTTCCCGTTCACTTCTCTCTGGCAACAATGCCAGCAAGCGAGCCTTCAGAATTTCATGATGCTGCAATTGCACACCGCGATTATTGATAACCTCAAACAACTTGTTGAGATCCGTGTTAGCGGGAACCCGGGTCAGAACCAGTTGTACCCGCTCACGAATAAAACGGCCTAGTTTGACAAGATCAACACGGCTGCGTTCATCAGTCTTGTCTGAGAAATACCCCTCCATCACCTGCATCGCATAGCTCAACGCCGACGCTTGTGGCTCATCAGGCACAGCGCGGCCATCAAGCAACGCCGTGAAAAAGCGGCTAACACCGGGACGAATAGCAAACCGGATACGTGGTTCACGACTATCCCCAAACCAGGCACAGCGAAAATCGGTCAAAGGGTTATGAGCGGTTTGCTCGTCCCTTGAGGGGGGGAGCAGACGCTCCATCACCACACTCAGCAGCCACAAGGTCGTAAAACGTTGCTGGCCATCGATAAGATCCAGCAAAGGATGCCCACATGCAGTCCTCCCCTGTTCAATGACCAGTGTCCCCCCCAGGTAAAACACGTCCTTGTCTGCCTCGCAGGCCGCAACCAGATCATCGAGCAGAACTTTGATCTGATCACTGCCCCACACGTAAAGGCGTTGATAGATAGGGATATTGAAGAGGCGCTTATCTGCAATGATGTCGGCCAACGTGGTCAATTTTGATTCATGTTGCATCTTATTTTTCCATCTTCAGCCAACAGGAAAGCACCCAATTTTTACCCTCAGGGGCAGCGTCAAGCTGGAAATAGCCCAGCAATGCGGCCAGATAACAGCCCTGTACACCCTTCTGGGAGGTAACGTTGCTGACCTTTTTGTATCCCTCTGAACGTTCAATTTCAGATCTTAAAAATGCCATCACCTCTTGCGGGCGATAGGCACCGCATATCTCATCGAGCAGGTTATAGGGGGCATCTCGCAGGTACTTGAGCGGCGACTCCTTGAAGATGTATTGCTTTTCCAGCCGCAGCCCGCCCAGAACCAGTTCCAGCCCCACGGCAAATGCCAATAACCGTTGATAGCCAAAGCGATCGACATACATCAACAAGGCCAGCTTGAAGAGCTCTTGCAAGTAATAGGCATTGACGCATACAACCCGGCGGTAAAACTCACGAAATGCCGTCAACTCTAGGCTGGCGCTCTCCTGATACAACAGCGCATCGAGTAACGCCGCATATTTTTGTGCATAGAGGAAGAAACCCACGCCCTTGTGAATGGGCTGACGCAAGGTGAACGGCAAACTGGCTGCACTTCCCCCCACCTGAACAGGGGTCAGAGCCAATCGATAATCGTTGCTGCCCTGCAATTTGAGAGCGCTGGCAAACTGATTGTGGTACCCCGGATAGAGCGGCACCTCGTCGCTCTCAACCCCCGCGATACTTTGCTGCTGAAAAGTCTCCAGCAAACGATCATGATCTTCGCGCTCGATATACTTGTTGCCCCGCCAGTTACGGGCACGCCACAAGAATTGCTCAAACAGTTCGGGGGCATAATCCTGCCGCTTGCCAGTTTGGCGATAAGGGCCCGCCACTTGCACCGACTCCCAACGCTGGGCACAGACCTGCTGTAGCGATTCGGCATGCGGGCCGTTAACGGCTCGCAAATGATAAGCCTTGAGCAAGTCGGTGGCGTTCAGTGGTACACCACGATGGTTCTGGGTATCAAAAAAGGTAAACGCAAGATCTTCACGCTCTACCGTGATCACGGTGAAACGCAACTGCTCAAAGATAGAGGGGTCCAGCTCAATATTGCTTCGCTCCACCATCAGTTGGCGCGCCTCGTGCAGGTTGCGCGCCGAAATGGGGGATCGATAATGAAACGCTAACCCCTCAGGTAGCGAACCACACAAGGTGTAATACAGCACCGCCAGCGTACTGAGCCGCTGCTGGCCATCGATCACAAATCTGACCTGCTTCTCATCATTACGATGCAGCAACACTGTGCCGAGGTAATAGGCCTGCTCCTTGCTAGAGCGTCTGAACTCGTGTAAATCGCTCAGCAGTTGATTTACCTTGATTGAGTCCCACACATAGGGTCGCTGATAGTGATCGAGTTGTAATGCTGCGCCCTCACGGCACAGCTCATTAAATCCCTGAACAGTAACGTCAACAGGCTGTGCGTGTGTCATGCCCCCACCTCCAGCGGCAGGCGGATACGGCCGGTCAACAACTGCTGCATCATCCCCTGCTTCACATCACGGGCCTTGGCCAGCTTCTGCTCCAGCGCGTTAAGCTCGCTATCCATATCGGAGAGAATGGTGGCGATGGCGGTTTGTTCTTGGGTACTTGGTACTGCCAATAATAAACCTTTGAGCTCTTTTGTATTAATACTGGCTTGACTGACCGCTTGCTTTGCCACTTGCCTTGCCCATTTTCTTGCCTCTTCACCTGATAACAATTTAAACAACCACAGTGAATTAACAGCAGAAGTTCTGATTAAAATAAGATTGATACCATGAAACAACTCTATATCATCATCAAATCGCGCTACCTTACCAATGTGATCGATGCTATTAATATGGCTGTAAAGAATGTCACCTCGAAGCACTCGGTATGACTCATGGATACTTTCTCTAACAGCAACACCTGTTCGCCCAACATCAACAAAACCTGTAGCTATAGTTTCTATCCTAGTTACGGCAACACCATCTTTGGCGACCGAACTATAGTTAGAACCATTCCTAACTATTTCTGCAACACCACCAAGCGTTTCAATTGTCCAATCCTCCGGGATTTGTCCCAGTTCGCTGGTTTTATAACCTTTTGGGGTGCCATCGGGGCGCAGGGCGAAGGCGGGAAGGCGGGTGCGGCCGGTCAGCAGTTGCTGCATGGTGGCGGTCTTGATGGCCTGCTTCTTGGCGATCAACTGCTCCAGCGCATCGATCAGCGCATCGGTATCTGACAGCACGTTGGCAATTGCTGTTTGCTCAACTTTATCAGGAGGATATGCGACAACAAAGTTGAGCAAATCGCCAACGTTGATGTGTTTCATCGTTGTCCCTGTTTCTAACTCCTTTAACCTCAATCGTCCTTGCTGTGAGTTAAATAAAAAAGAAAAGTAGGCTGAATTACACTCAGCTCTAAATCTATTTATAATCAAAGCGTGACAGTTAGCCCCCTCTAATTCTGGAGGGACAACAGTGACAAGACCTACATCACCTGTCTGTACCATAAGCAGGTCACCGGCTCTGAGGCATGACTTGGCATTCTTTCTATGAAACTCTGCTGAAACTTTTTTTATCCCATGAAAGTTAAATTTGTTTTCTTCAACATTATACCCTTGGATATAAGTCACACCATCATGGGCTTCTGTATAATGCGTCTTGGCTGTTCCAACAAAACCATTAGTCATTAAAGAAGTTAAAGAAGACATCGTAGATACGACCCAATCATCCGGAATAACCCCCACTTCGGTCTGCTTATATCCCGCTGGAACAGTCTGCTTGGCCACCTTCTCGTTCGCTCTGTCTTGCATCATCTGCGCTTCCATTATGCCCACTCCAGCCCCATAGCCTTTAGATGGGCCGCCACTTTGGCCTCCAGCTCACTCACGTTTTTGGTGAGTTGTGGCAGGGAGCTGCTATAGCGCTCTTCCAGCTCCTTGACCCGATTAGCCAGTTGCTGGGTAACCCGCTCAATCTCGGCTTCCAGCGCACCGCGCAGGCTCGCCTGCCACTTGTCTTCCACCAGCAGGGTTTTGATCTCGCCATCCTGCAGCTTGGGGTAGCGGGCAAACACCGCTTTATCGAGAGCGTCGCTGGCCTCCTTGTGGGCCTTCTTGGCGCGGGTCTCGGCGTCGAACAGCTGCTGCACCTGCTTGAGCACAGCCAACTCCTCCTTGTCGGTGGCGACCTTGATACGGGCCTTGACGCTGGCAGCGGTCACCTTCTCCTTGTCGTTCATGGCATCGACCAGCCCACCCTCTTCCCCGCTCTGTTCCTCGATAAAGCTCTCCAGTGCCTGGCTGGCCTCATCCAGCGCGGCTTGCAGGGTATTGAGCTCGTTTTGTTCATTGGCAAAGAAGCGGGCCACCAGCAAGGCGGGTGGGAGCAGCTCCGCCTTGTACTTGGCCTTGCCAATTACCAGATCCGGGCTCTCTTTGATCTTTTCTCCCTTGTCGGCGATCAGCTCGCGCATTACCCGACCCGCTGGCCAGCCATCCTGAGAGAGCACATAGAGATCGTCTTGCAGCTCACTCTGCCAGTAGTCCATCAGCAGCTGATAGATGGCGTAGGGGTCGAGCAGCTCACCGGTCGCCTCGGCGCTCGCGCGGTAGTGCTCAAGCAGCGCATCACTCACCTCGTCGATCAACGCCTTGGGCGAATCACCCTTGGCAAACTCGCCGAACTGGCACTCGCTAAACCACTGGGCGAACGGCGCCAGGGCCGCCTGTTTGAAGCGGGCAAACTCCTCACAGGCCAGTATGGTGCCCTTGACCTTGGCGGCGGCGACCCGCGCCTCACTGTAACCGGGACGCAGCGGGGCAAACAGGGTCGCCTTGAGGGTCGGGAATACCCGCCAGTAGGCACCAAGCGCCGCGATATCGCGCTCTGGGATGCCCCCTTGCAGGTGACCGGCCAGATCGTGCAGATCTTCCCCTTCGCTGCCATCGATATAGCGCGGGATATTGAGGTTGTAGTCGTTGCGGGCGATCTCGCTAAGCGGTAACCAACGGCTGTAACCCTCCAGGGTCAGGCCACGGGTGAAGGTATCGACAATCTTGTGGATGTCCTGCTCGCGCAGCCGGTTCTTGTTGCCATCTTTGATAAAGCCTTTGCTGGCATCGATCATAAACAGCCCTTGCTCATTGCCGGCCAGTACATTGAAGGCGCGGGTGTGGGCGCTCTCTTTGTCGATGACGATGATGCAGGCGGGAATACCGGTGCCGTAGAAGAGGTTGGCGGGCAGACCGATGATCCCCTTGATATAGCCTTGTTTCAGCAGGTTCTCGCGAATACGCGCCTCGGCATTGCCGCGAAACAGCACGCCGTGGGGCAGGATCACGGCACCCTTGCCGGTGCTCTTCAGGCTCTTGATGATGTGCAGCAAGAAGGCGTAATCGCCATTTTTTTCGGGCGGCACGCCCCAGACAAAGCGGCCGAACTCGTCATGTTCGGCATCGAGACCGCTGGTCCAGTTCTTGTTGGAGAAGGGCGGGTTGGCTACGGCGAAGTCAAAGGTTTTGAGCTGGTTGTTGCCCTCCTTCCATTGGGGCGCGGCCAGGGTGTTGCCCTTCCAGATCTTGGCGGTGGGGTTATCGTGCAGGATCATGTTCATCCGCGCCAATGCACTGGTGGCGTTGTCCATCTCCTGCCCATAAATAGTCAGCCCCTTGGGGCCTGCCTCATCGCTCGCCTTGAGCAGCAAGGAGCCAGAACCACAGGTGGGGTCGTAGACGGTGGCATCTTGCGGGGTCTGACGGCTGATGCCGATCACCTTGGCCAGAATACGCGACACCTCGGCCGGGGTGTAGAACTGCCCCTTGGACTTGCCCGACTCGGTGGCAAAGTGGCGCATCAGGTATTCGTAGGCATCACCCAGCAGATCATCCCCTTCGGTACGGTTGGCCGACAGATCCAGCCCCTCGAAGATGGCCACCAGCTTGGAGAGACGGTCGATCATCTCCTTGCCCTTACCGAGTTTGTCCTCGTCGTTGAAATCGGCAATGGTGATCACCCCTTGCAGATCGTTGGCGGTCGCCAGCGCACTGATGATGGTGTTGATCCCCTCGCCTATCTCCTTGCTGCCCTTGAGCGCCACCATGTCGTCAAAGCTCGCCCCGGCTGGTACCTCGATCATGGCGTACGGGTTGCCCTTGGCCTTGTCGGAGACGTATTTCACAAACAGCAGGGTCAGCACATAGTCCTTGTACTGGGAGGCATCCATCCCGCCGCGCAGCTCATCGCAGCCAGCCCAGAGGGAGGAGTAGAGTTCGTTCTTCTTGATAGCCATGGTGAATCCGGTCTTTGAAACGGTAAAGGTGGCGCTAAAACAGCGTGTTAATGCGGGTTAGTGTATCCAGTTGAGATTGGGCAGACTATGGCTTGCGCCTCAGAACCTTCGTCTGATGGTGCAGTTGCCTATAAAACCCTCACTCGGATTTAAAAACGGCGGGGGGCGTGCTGCCACCATCGCAACGCAGCGTGCCTAATGAGTCGCTGCGGCACAGGGTGCCATCGGAGGCACGCAGGTTGCCGAGGCTGTCTTTGCGCCAGGTGACGTTCAGGCCACTCTTGCCGTTGCTGGCGCGCACATTGCCCAAGCTATCTTGCCGATAGGTGGTGCCATCGCTGCCTCTGACATTGCCCAACGAGTCTTTGCGCCAAGTGACGCCGGTGCCTGAATCCCTGACGGTGCCAAGGCTGTCGGTGCGCAGCGAACCATGGCGGCCATCCTGGCATTGATAGCGGGTGTGGCCGAGGCTGTCCTTGCGGTAGGTGCAATCGCCCGCGATTCCAAGTTGGGGGAACGCACCGAGCAAGAAAACGGCTAGCCAGGGCAACCGGGCAATTGACCAAGAGATGAAACGGACGCTCATCTCTTGTCTCCTCTGGATGTGAGCTCGACTGACTATACCGAGCGGACTGTGCCGGTTCGATACTGGGGTTTTGCACATGTCGTGTTTTCAGGCGGATACAGTAGCAAACTGCCCACATCCCATCACACCTCCCCTTTGTTGCCCAAACAGGCATTGCCGCAAGGCTTCTAAATCGTCCTTACGCGAGTGGGATGGCGCCAACTAATTTGTCAATTTCAGCCGATGCTGACCAAAGGTAATCTTATGCAACCAATTTCTTCCCGAGCACGAAGACATCAGCGCCGTCATCGAAAAAAACGAGCGCAAGCCCTTACTACAGGTCAAGGTTATCGCCCCAATATCATCTTCTTCACCGGGGCTGGCTTGTCAGCGGAAAGCGGAGTGCCCACGTTCAGAGGCAAGGAGGGTATTTGGCATCACGATGAAAACTGGCGCTATTCCCAAGCGAGCAGCCTGGACACGGATCTGGCTGGTTTCCTGGCCTTTCACAACCAGCGGCGTCAAACCATGCTGGAAGCCTCCCCCTCGCAAGCCCACGATCTGATCGCCCAGCTACAGCCGAAATATCGTGTCGGGATCATCACCCAGAATATTGATGACTTACATGAGAGGGCCGGTAGCCATGTTGTTATTCATCTGCATGGTTCAATCCGGTTTTTGGTACCCAAGGGCTTTCGTAATCTAAAATACCGGCAGCCGTGGTACAAGGATGTAAAGATGGGCGAGTGCTGCCCATGTACCCGCTCACAATTGCGCCCTGATATCGTGCTGTTTGGTGAGACGGTTTATGAGTATCAACACGCTCGTCGCTGGCTCTGCGAGGCCGATATTGTGATAATTATCGGCACCAGTTTACTGGTTGAACCTGCATTCTCTTTGCTGCAAAACATCAACCCAGGCGCATCTGTCTATTACATCGATCCCGACCCCGGGTTGTCATCCCGGCTGCCGTTTCCCGGTGAGCAGATTGTTGATGGGGCTAATCGCGGTGTTGTTCGCCTATTGCAGAAAATATGTCATGACTGATGAGCCTGTAGTGACCAAGAGGAAGCAAAATGAAATTGTATCTGGACGATGAGAGAGAAACACCGGCAGGGTGCGTTCGCGTATTCTGGCCAGACGAAACGATTGCATGGCTAAAAACAGGAGCAGTGACAGAAATTAGCCTCGACCATGACCTAGGTGATGATAATAGAGGGACAGGCTACGACGTTATTCCTTGGATAGAAAAAGAGGTAATAACCAATCCCTTCATACCACCCCTTATTCGTGCTCACTCCGCGAATGTCTCCGCACGAAGAAAAATGGAATTGGGTATTATGGCTATTAATGATTTTCTGGCTAAGCCATCACGGATCGCCCCAGATGATACAAATTGTGTTCGCTGACTCAGTGACATGAGGGAGGGCCAATTGAATAAAGCAGTAGGGGTGCATGTTAGGCTGCGGTGGATTCAACTCTGAAGCAAAACCCTACCCTAAAGGCAACCAAGGAGACAGAACGAGCACCTCCGCCATTGAAATTTACATATCATGACCATGAGCCATATTGATACACGACCATTTTCATTGCTTTTATAATATACGAAAACAGTTTTAAAGTTCATTTTTATAGTATGAGCATGGCGACTTGCTTTTATATATCACAAAAGCAAGCCGCCTAAGAATAGAGCAAATTGACACATTCACTAATGATGTTTAACCTCCTAAAAAACAGGAGGCAATATGAACAACAACGAACCTAAACTAATAAAAACCAAAGCGCTTTTAAAACAGCTTGGCATTTCCAGATCAACACTGTACAGGTGGATTAAAGAACACAAGTTTCCACCGCCACACAATAAAGGATTTTATTCTACCGCAGAGGTCAGCAGTTGGATATCAAGGGAAAATCGCTCATCTTAGATGATGAATTACACCGCTTTTTTATGACTCCATTATATTTACATTTCCTGAAAGGATTTCACAGCCTCCATTAATTTTTTATCCCATAACTCATATGCCTCACGTTGCTCATTGGTCCAATCATGCAGATTGTAAATAGCCATGACACCGGCCATCCTGTGACCAAGCATTTTCTCGGTTACCTGTGGCATGATGCGCTCCTCCGATAAACGCGTACTCAGCGTCCGACGCATATCGTGCATACGCCAATACGGAAGATCCAGTTTCTCTCTCACCCGCTCTGCAAGCTGGATAAGAGACGCACTACTTAATGACTGCTTTGGATTCACCGGCGAGCGACATACAGGGCCGCCCTTTAGCCGAGATTTCGCCGCCGCTTCTTGCAGCAACATCATCACCCGGGTAGGAATAGGCCGACGTATTGGTGATCCACTTTTGGCACGAGCAGCGGGAACCGTCCAAATTTGCTCCTCCAGATTAAACTCACTCCACTGCGCACCCAATGCCTCGCCGCTGCGACAGCCCAGCAGGATCACCAGTTTGGCCGCCAATTTTAATCCGCGACTGGCCCTACTCTGTTCGAATGCAATCCAAATCTGAGCGAGTTCACGCATGGTCAGCACACGAGTCCCCCTCTCTGGTTGAGAGCCCACATCCTCGGTACGTAAATTCAATACCGGTGAGCCGCCAATAAGATTACGCCGAATACAAAAACTAAGAATGGACTTCAGTCTGCGTAATAAATGACCGGCATTTTTGGGCTGTTTCTTGCCAATTTTATCAAACCACTCCAGCCAGCTGGAAAACGGGATCTGTTCAACCGGGATACCAATAAACAGAGGTTCGAAATAGCGCTGCATGGTATGCTCATAGAGCGTGACCGTACGGGGCCGCAGCTTGGGCAGATGGTGTTCTCGAAAATGCTCGCAGCACTGTTTAAGTGTGACATCATGCTTCTGGTGGAGCTTATCCCAGAAAACTCTGGGATGTTCATTACGCTCAAGTGCACCACGGATAGCAGGGATCAACGCCCTGGCATCAGCGAGTTTAAGGTCGGGATAGCGTCCAATTTTGAGTCTCGCCGCTTTTCCTTGCCAGCGATAGCGATACTGCCATGAGATGGTGCCTCGCTCAGTGACCCGAGCTGACAATCCATCACGATCTGACAATTCCGTCTTGCCAAAGTAGGGCTTACCATACAGGGCCCGTAGCTTCGCATCAGTAAGTGGCATATGACTCTCCTGTTATTGGTCATCTGATTTTTCACTGACACATTAACGCGCCCTGACGTGTACACAGATACGTACCAAACTGGTCTGAAACGGACTGAATCAAGATCGGACAAAGTGAGACAATCTGAGATGACACTCCGTATAACGACTTGTTTTTCAAGCATATAAACACAATTCAGAACCACGAAATGAGCCAGCAGACAAAGCCTACCTTCTATTTCCACGACTACGAGACCTTCGGCATCAGTCCCGCCAGGGACAGGCCGTCGCAGTTTGCGGGCATTCGCACCGACGCCGATTTCAACCTCATCGGCGAGCCGCTGGTGATCTATTGCAAGCCGCCCGCGGACTACCTGCCGGAGCCGGAAGCCTGCCTCATCACCGGCATCACGCCGCAGAAGGCGATGAAGGATGGGCTGTGCGAGGCGGACTTCATTCGCCAGATCCACGAGCAGTTCGCCACCCCGAACACCTGCGTGCTGGGCTACAACAGCATCCGCTTCGATGATGAAGTGACCCGCTACACCCTGTATCGCAACTTCTACGACCCCTATGCCTACGCCTGGCAGAACGGCAACTCCCGCTGGGACATCCTCGACATGCTGCGGGCCTGCTACGCCCTGCGCCCGGAGGGGATAGAGTGGGCCCTCGACGACGAGGGCAAGCCGAGCTTCCGACTGGAGAAACTGACGGTGGCCAACGGGGTGGCCCACGCCAACGCCCATGATGCGCTCTCGGACGTGCTGGCCACCATAGAGATGGCCAAGCTGGTGAAAAAGGCCCAGCCCAAGCTGTTTGACTACCTGTTTGCCCTGCGCAACAAGAACAAGGTGAAGGCCCTCATCGACGTGGTGACCATGAAGCCGCTGGTGCACGTCTCCGGCATGTTCTCCCCCTGGCAGGGGTGCGCAAGCTGGGTGTCGCCACTCGCCTGGCACCCCAGCAACCAGAACGCGGTGATCATGGTGGATCTGACCCGCGACCCCACCCCCCTCATCGAGCTCACCAGCGAGGAGATCCGCGAGCGCCTTTATACCAAAAAAGAGGAGCTGGGGGATCTGGCGGGTATTCCGGTGAAGCTGGTGCACATCAACAAGTGCCCGGTGCTGGCGCCGGCCGCCACCCTGACCCCGGAGCGGGCCGACCAGCTTGGCATCGACAGAGAGCAGTGCCGCAAGAGCCTGGATCTGCTGCGGGCCCATCCCGAAGTGCGGGAAAAACTGGTGGAGGTGTTCAATCAGGAGTTTGCCGGCAGCAACGACAGCGATCCCGATACCCAGCTCTACGCCGGTTTCTTCGGCCACGGCGACAAGTCCACCATGGATCTGGTGCGCGCCACCCCGGCGGAGCTGCTGGGTGAGCGGGAGTTTGCCTTCAGCGACCCGCGCCTGCCCCAGATGCTGTTCCGCTACCGCGCCCGCAACTGGCCCCACACCCTGAGCGAGGCGGAGCAGAAGCGCTGGCGCCTGCACTGCAGCGACTACTTCAGCCGCCGTCTGCCGGACTATGTGCCCCGTCTCGAGGCGCTGGCGGAGCAGAATCAGGGTAACGAACGGAACTTTGCGATTCTGAAGAGTCTCTATCACTACCTGGAAGATCTATGAGATGTGAGGCGTTTCACACATAAAACCCTGTCGGCTCCCCGCGCTCGCGACATAATGAGCAGGGGAGCCAAGCTCCTGATAGTTTGATAATTACATGCGCTGCCGGCATGGATGCCGCGCCTCGACTGTTGGGGATCTCACGTTTTATGCGTTCAGCACTGCCTGCTCTCACCCTTGTCGCCTGTGCCTTGCTGCCCCAGAGCACCCTGGCCGGGGTACGTTTCGAAGTGCCGGACTATCTGCTGCGTCTGCCGGAGCAGACCTATCGGCTCATCGAGCGCAACTTCAGCACCCTCTACCAGCAGACCGACTTCACCCCCCAGATCACCAACAGCTATTTCAACCACTCGGATCTCTACCGCTTCGCCGGCATTCCCCTGGCCATCACGCCCCAGAACGGCTTCCAGATGGAGATCTTCGGCCAGCTCTACAACAAGTCGTCCCAGATCTATGCCCAGATGAGCCAGGATCTCTCCCTCTACCGCACCCTGCGGGTGGACATGATGGGGGATCAGAGCGACGAGGTCGCCATCGGCATGGGGCTCGGCATACCCCTCAGCGCCCGCCTGACCCTCAAGGCGCTCGCCTCCAGCAACGAGATCCCGGGCTATGGCTCCGCCAACTACGCCATCGGGATGGAGTGGCACTTCTAGGGGCAGTACCCTCCACCAAAAAGGCTCCCTATGGAGCCTCTTTTGCTTCGTACAGCACTCAGGGGTAGCGGATCACCCGCCCCTGGCCCCCCGCCAGTTCCAGCGTATCTCCCAGGGGGGTGTCGTCCCAGAAATCCCTGCCCCCCGCCGGCAGCACCATCTCCGTGGCTTGCTCGCCCCAGTTGAACAGGCAGAGCAGCTCGCCGCCCCCGGGCAGGGCCACCCGAGCGCGGCCAAACCCCATGTCATCGAAGCGGGCCGCCGGGGTGCGCGCCGCGCACAGGGCCAGCAGCTTGCCAAGGTGCGTCCCCTGCCCCTCGTCCAGATCCTGCAATCGGTCCCCCGCCAGCACCATGCCACCGCTCGCCACCAGGGCGGCCAGGTGGAACTGATACTCGGACTCGCTGGCGTGCTGGCCCGGGATATCCCGCAGGCAGACGCAGTCGGGATCCAGCGCCCAGAGCCTGTCATTTTGCCAGGCGCGGCAGAAGGCTTCCCGCGCTATCTGGCGAAAACGCCGACCCTGGCGCTCCACGTCATCGCTCACCCGCATGCCGTGGACCAGGCCAAGGCTCGGCCAGATCGGGGCGTTGCAGCCGAGCAGGAAGGCGCCCTCCCCCGCCCCGCGCAGCACGGCGGCCATGCCGCGCCGGTAAGCCTCCACCCGGGTGGCGGCGGGGTCGTGGAAGCGGCCGCCGTGGATGGCGCCCCAGAAGTTGGCATCCAGCTTGAAGTAGTGGATGCCCCACTGCTCGCGCAGGGTGCGAAACACCTGCTCCAGGTGGGCCTGTACCTCGGGATGGGTGCCGTCCAGCACATACCAGGGGGTGCAGCGCCAGCCACCGTAGGTGACCCGCTCCGAGGGGAGCGGCAGACCATCCTCCCCTTTCACGAACCACTCCGGGTGCTGCTGGAATACCTGGGAGCCGGGCTCGGCGATAAAGGGGGCGACCCAGAGCGCGGGCTCGCAGCCGGCGGCGCGGATCTCCCTGGCCAGGGTTGCCACCCCCTGTTCGAACTTGGGTGAAGGGGTGAGCCAGTCCCCCATTTTCGCCTGATAGCCGTCATCTATCTGCACGTAGCGCAGGGCCGGGAAACGCTCGGCCCGCACCGCCAGGTTCTCGCGAATGTCGGCGGCGCTCACGTCCGCATAGTAGTGGTACCAGGAGCACCAGCCACTCGGGCGCGCGGGCACCTCGTTCACCAGCGACGGGTGTTCGGCCTCGATATAGTCCGCCAGCGACCCCAGCAGGACCTCCCTGTCCGGCCCCTCCAGGCAGATCAGCGCCTCGCTCTGCCAGTGCTGGCCGGGTGCCAGCGTGCGCCCTTCGGCGTTCATCACTATCTCGAGGCGACCGTCCGGATAGAGGCGAAACTCGCCGCCAAAGCGCTGGCAGCTCGCGAACGCCAGCAGCAGCCAGCCCCCCTCGCAGGCCACCAGCAGCAGGTTGTGCACTGTGTGATAGCCGTCATCGTCCGTGATGCGATAGACGCCGGCGTCGGGGCAGCGGCCCACCGGCTCGGGGGCCTGCCAGCTACCCATGGTCTGGGCCAGCATCTGAAACCCCTCTCCGTAGATGGCCGCGTCGGGAGAGAGGCCGAGATCCCCCTCAAACAGCCGCCAGTGGCGAACGGCCTCGGGGTTGGCCCCTGTATTGTCCAGCCTCACCCGGCACAGGGGGCCGTCCCACTGACGGGTTTGCAGCAGCTGGGGAGGCAGGGCGGGATCGGCGGGCAACTGGCGCAATCTGGCCAGGAGAGAGGGGGTCGACATGGGAGCTCCTTCTGGTGAATGGGGATGATGCCGGGGCCATTGTATCCCCTGTGGGTCAGTTGACCCTGTTCCATGCCCCCCGTGCCTGTTAAACTGCGACCTCGCTCACAGTTGCCAAGATGAGGCCCCCGTGTTGTTGCAACGCGCCTTGCGCTACCTCCTTGATTTTCTGGTCATCATCGCCTGCCTGCTGGCGGGCAAGGTCCTGGCCGCCCTGCTGCCCTTCGCCTTCCCCGGCAGCATCCTCGGCATGCTGCTGCTGTTCGTGCTGCTCTCGTTGCAGCTGATCCGCTTCTCCTGGGTCGAGCAGGGGGGCGGCCTGCTGCTGCGTCACATGGGGGTCCTGTTCGTGCCGGTCGCCGTCGGTCTGGTGGCCTGGCTCGAGCCCCTGCGCCAGTCGTTTGGCCTCATCATGCTCTGCGTGGTGCTGGGCATAGTGCTGATCCTGGGCGCGGTCGGCCATCTCTACCAGAGGATGAACAGACAATGATGTTCTGGTTGGCCATTCCCCTGACCCTGGCGCTCTATTTCATGACCCGGGCCCTCTACCGCCGCCTGCCCTGGCCCGTCATCAATCCGGTGCTGATCCCCACCGCCGCCATCATAGGCCTGCTGCTCTGGCTGGATCTGCCGCTGGATCAGTACCAGCGCGGCACCGCCCCCATCACGGCCCTGCTGGAGCCCGCCGTGGTGGCGCTGGCGCTGCCTCTCTACCAGCAGGCCCGCCAGATCCGGGACAAGCTCAAGCCCATCGTCCTCTGCACCCTCACCTCTGTGCTCATCTCGGTCTGCACCACCTTAGGGATTGGCCACCTGATGGGGGCGGATCCGGCACTGCTCGCCTCCATCGCCACCAAGTCCATCACCACGCCGCTCGCCATGAGCGTCAGCCAGTCCCTCGGCGGCATTCCCGCCATCGCCGCCGCAGTGGTGGTGGTGGTGGGGATACTGGGGGCCCTGATAGGCTACCCCCTGCTCAGGCTGATGCGGGTGACCGACCCCGAGGCCCAGGGGCTCGCCATGGGGGCCTGCGCCCACGCCATCGGCACCGCCGCCTCCGCCGAGCAGGGGGTCACCCAGGGGGCCTTCTCGTCGCTGGCCATGGTGGTGTGCGGCGTGCTGACCGCCGCCGTCGCCCCCCTGCTGTTTGCCCTCTATCACTGGCTGATCTGAGCCCGGCGCCCCTCCGCCATGGTCGCCCCTGCGGCCATGGTCTCCTTGCCCTTCAATCACAGCCATAGGGCACAGCCACTCCCCTCATGCTGCGAGCAAGCGCACAGATTGCGAAAGACAAACGTTTCCTTTACCATCCCCGCCCCTTTGCCCATCAAGGCGTGAGCGCGCTCACACATTTCGCCGCGCTTGCTCCCTACAATGGCCCCCCAATTGGCCTTTGAGGACACAGTATGCATCCCCGCTTTGCCAAGCCATTCGAGACCCTTTCTGCCCCGCTCCAGGCCGCCCTGCTGCCCATGCTGGGGGACGATTTCCAGGCCCGTTTCACCCCTGAGCAAGTGGCGACCCTGAAAGCCGCCACCGGGCTCGACGATCGGGCCCTGCGCCTGGCCCTGCTGCCGCTGGCGGCCGCCTGCTCGGTGGCTCCCATCTCCAGGTTCTTCGTCGGCGCCATCGCCTGCGGCCTGAGCGGCGCCTGGTATTTTGGCGCCAACATGGAGTTTGCGGGCCAGGGGCTGTTCCACTCGGTGCACGCCGAGCAGTCCGCCATCTCCAACGCCTGGCTCGGCGGCGAGACCGGCATCAGTGAGATCACCGTCAACTACACCCCATGCGGTCACTGCCGCCAGTTCATGAACGAGCTGAGCACCGCCAAGACCCTCAAAGTCTCCCTGCCGGATGACTTGAGCGAGCTGCAATCCTTCCTGCCCCACTCCTTCGGCCCCGCCGATCTGGAGATCACCGATGCCCTGATGAGCCCCCAGGCTCATGACGAGCTGGTGCTCGAGAGCGACGACCCCCTGTGGCAGGCCGCGCTGGCCGCCGCCCGCCAGAGCTATGCTCCCTACAGCCAGGGCTATGCCGCTGTGGCGCTGCAGTTCGAGGACGGGCGTATCTTCTGCGGCCGCTACGCCGAGAACGCCGCCTTCAACCCAAGCCTGCCCCCCATGCAGATGGCCTGCGCCCACGCGGTACTGAATGGCGAGGAGCTCACCACAGTGCGCCGCGCCGTGCTGCTGGAGAGCAAGGATGGCCAGATCAGCCAGCGGGATTCGGCCCAGTCGACCCTCAAGGCCCTGGGATCCGTCCAGCTGGAGTACCAGGCCGTCTAAACCGGTTCGTTGATCGTAAAAAGGGGAGCCAGTGGCTCCCCTTTGTCATTTGATTTTTTAATGATGTGGCGCTTTGCATTGATTTGCCAAATGCCCAGAGGGGCCTGGGAGGCCCACTCATCGGCCCTGTCAGGACTCCCAGATGATGGTCCTGGCACCGGACCAGCGCTCGCCGATGTCAGCGTACTTTTGCTCCAGCAGGTGGCGGCGGATCTTCATGGTGGGGGTCAGCACCCCGTTCTCGATATTCCAGGGAGTCTTGACCACCAGGATGCCGCGCAGGCGGGCATGGGATTCGAGCTGGCCGTTGACCCGGGTCAGGGCGGCCTCCAGCTGGGCGTCGACCGCAGCCTTGTCCCCCTTCATGGCACTCTCGGCCAGCTGCACCAGGGCGACCGGCTGCGGCATGCCGTAACCGATGACGCACAGCTGCTCTATGATGGGCTCCTGCCCCAGCATCCCCTCGATGGGCACGGGGGCCACGTACTTGCCCTTGGCGGTCTTGAACACGTCCTTCATGCGGCCCGTGATGGTGAGGTAACCCTCCCGGTCCAGCTTGCCCATGTCGCCGGTATGGAGCCAGCCCTCGGCGTCGATGGCCTCCGCGCTGTGCTCGGGATCCTTGTAGTAGCCCAGCATCATGCCGTCACAGCGGCAGAGGATCTCCCCCTCGTCGGAGATCTTGATGGT
The DNA here is from genome assembly GCF_041403065.1 of Aeromonas sp. S16(2024). Taxonomy (NCBI): domain Bacteria; kingdom Pseudomonadati; phylum Pseudomonadota; class Gammaproteobacteria; order Aeromonadales; family Aeromonadaceae; genus Aeromonas; species Aeromonas sp. S16(2024). The sequence continues at coordinate 93,294 of NZ_JBGLQX010000002.1, forward strand.
CACCCCGGGCCCGGCCTTGCCGACGGTCCCAATCTTGTCGGCCCGGAACGGGAAGTTGAGGGTGGAGTAGGCGTGGTTCTCGGTCATCCCCCAGGCCTCGGTGATCTCGAGGCCTATGCTGTGATACCACTCCAGCAGTGCCGGGGCCACCGGGGCCGAGCCGCAGCCCAGCACCCGCGCCTGATCCAGCCCCAGCCCCTTCTGCAGCTTGCTCTTGATAAGGCCCGAGACGAGCGGGATCTTGAGCAGCAGCGCGAGTTTTTTCTGGGGCAGCTTCTCGTGGATCTTGATGCGGAACATGGCCCACAGCCGCGGCACCGAGATGAAGACGGTGGGACGGCAGCGCTTGACGTCGTCGATGAAGGTATCGAGGGACTCGGGGAAGGCGATGGTGGCGCCACTGAACAGGCTGCCGCCGTAGATATAGACCCGCTCGGTGATGTGGGCGAGCGGCAGATAGGAGAAGCCGCGATCCGCGGCCGTCAGGGAGACTGCCTCCACCAGCTTCTCGCAGGACCAGGCGTAGCGCTCCACGCTCAGCATGGCGCCCTTGGGCTTGCCGGTGCTGCCGGAGGTGTAGACCAGGCTCAGCAGGGCGTCCGGCGCCTGCACCGGGCTGTCCGGGATGGGTTCATGGGCATCGAGCAGCGCGTCCCACTGGTGGGCGGCCGGCATGGTGTCATAGGGCAGTGCGATGCGCAGCAGATCCGCGGGGACCCCCGCCTCCTGGCTCTTCCAGTCGTCGAGCTTGCCGACGAAGATCGCCTTGGCCTCGCTGTGGCGCAGCACGTATTCGATGGTGTCGACGTTGGCGGTCGGATAGATGGGCACGCTCACGTACTGCCCCATCTGCATCGCCAGATCGGCGATGAACCACTCTGCGCAGTTCTTGGAGAGCAGCGCCACCTTGTCACCGGGCACCAGCCCCAGATGACGCAGCGCCGTCACCATGCGGCGCGCTTCGTCAGCCACTTCACCCCAGGTAAAGTCGACGTATTCGCGGTGGATGGTTTGACGCAGATAGACTCGGTCAGGACACTGCCGCTCCCAGTGATAGAGCATCTCGAGCGGCAGTTTGGTGGCAATACGTGAGGAGGAGGCCATAGTTTAATCCCTGAAACAAAAGGCTGAGCCTCATTATTAACCTTTTGATAACACTCAGGGAAGCAGATTACTTAAACTTCTGTTTGAATTGCGAATGGGATCAAGCTTCCGCCTGCTGCTGCAGCCGCTTCCACATGGCTTGTACCAGCTCTTCATCCTGCTCGGAGAGCTCCCCCTGCAAGATGGCCTCGTTCAGGCTGCGCAGCACATAGCTCTTTACGTCCCGCACCAGGGTCTTGCCCTCCAGCTCGGCGCGCGCCACCGCCAGCGAGATATGACCCCGCAGGTAGCCGCCCGCAAACAGTTCGTCCTCGCTGGCCGTGGCGACCATGGCGTCGATCAGTCCCAACAACTTGTGTTCAAAATCGTGAATCGTCATTTAACGCAGCCTCATTTCCGGGATTGCCGGCAAAAAATTCGGGGGAGTGGAACCGCGATCCGGTTGATCACAGCTCTCTGGCGCCAGGCCAGCCGCATCCTTGATGTCCTATTCCGGGTTGGCCACCGGGTAGATGACCTGATCCTTGTATCCCGTGGTGATGCGCAGATAACCACGTAACGACCGGTTCAGTGCCGGGTCATCGGTATCCACCAGCAGCGGACGGCCCTCGAGGGCCGCCAGCTTGGACTTGGTGGCGAGCACCTGAATATGGTCTCGCCCGACGGCCCGGATCACGTCTGGACTCAATTGCTGATTTCCGCGCCCGAACAGATGTCCCTGACCACCGATCAGGGTGATGATCAGGCGGCAGCGACGGCCGCGGATCCGGGTCAGGATCTCGGCGGCGGAGAGATCCTGCCCGATAAGTTGGCCATTTTCCACCAGATCCACACCGAGCAAGGTATTTTCAAGTCCCAGCTCTGCCATGCAGGCGGCCACCGTGCTCCCCGACCCCATCAGATAGAGGGTGTCAGGCTCCATCTGCTCCACCACGCCGGCAGCGAGATCGGCGAGCACCAGCTCCTCGGACTCCCGCCCGCCCTGCTTGACCGCCTGGACGTAACGCAGATCCCCGGGTACCAGCAGCTGGCCGTAGTGGCGGGCACGCACCTTGCCGGCGCGAAACGCCTCCTCGTCGATGTCCATCACCTCGGCATCCACCAGGCTCAGCAGCTCCCCTGCTATCATCCGCGCCGCCACCCGGCCGCTGGCGGCCGGCGTCACGCCGTAGACCCCGGAGTGGATCTTGCACCCCGCCGGGATGCCGAGCACATGGCAGGACTCCCCCACCGCCGCGCAGATGTCCCGGGCTGTGCCGTCGCCGCCGGCGAAGAGCAGCAGATCCACCCCCGCTTCCCGCAGGGCCAGGGCGGCGGCTCGGGTATCCTCGGCGCACGTCTGGGCCCCGGCAGGCTGGTAGACGATGCGATGAGGAAGATGCAGCTCGGCGGTCAGTGTCTCCCCCATCTCCCCCGCCACCGTCAGCAGCTCGAACGGCGTGGTCAGCTCGCACAGGGGCAGCAGGGCCTGGCGGGCCCGCTCCCGGGCTTTGGGCACCGCGCCCCGCGCCAGCGCCTCGGCCACCATGCCGTCACTGCCCTTGAGACCGACGGCCCCGCCGATGCCGGCGATGGGGTTGATGATGAGCCCTAATCGAAACATGTTTTCCTCCCGTTGGATGGCTGCCATTTTTATCTTTTCCCGCCACTGGGACAAGCCATAACCCACTGCTAGAATGCGCGACTTCACTCCTCAATCAAAGTTCAACCAAGGTTCAATCATGCTGGAATGGATTGCTGACCCCTCCGCCTGGGTCGCGCTCGCCACCCTGACCCTGCTCGAGATAGTGCTGGGCATCGACAACATCATTTTTATCTCCATCTTGGTGGGGCGCCTGCCGGAGGCGCAGCGCCAGAAGGCGCGCATTCTGGGGCTGGGGCTTGCCATGGGCACCCGCATCCTGCTGCTGCTTTCTCTCGCCTGGGTGATGCGCCTCACCGAGCCGCTGTTCAGCGTGCTGGATGAAGCCATCTCCGGCCGGGATCTCATCCTGCTGGTGGGGGGCCTGTTCCTCATCGCCAAGAGTACCCACGAGATCCACCAGAGCCTGGAGGGCGCCGCCGAGGAGCCCGGCATGGTGAGCAAGACCGCCGGATTCATGTCAACACTGGTGCAGATCGCCATCCTCGACATCATCTTCAGCCTGGATTCCGTCATCACTGCAGTCGGCATGGCGGATCACGTGCCCGTCATGGTGCTGGCCATCATGATCGCCGTCGGTGTCATGATGTTTGCCGCCAAGGCCATAGGTGACTTCGTCGACGAGCACCCCACCATCAAGATGCTGGCCCTCTCCTTCCTGATCCTGGTCGGGGTCGCCCTGGTCGGCGAGGGGCTGGACATGCACATTCCGAAGGGCTACATCTACTTCGCCATGGCCTTCTCGCTGGTGGTGGAGATGATCAACATCCGCCTCCGTGGTCACCAGGAGCGGGCCAAGTAAGCCCCTCTTTTTGAGCCAACAAAAAGCGCGACCCAGGTCGCGCTTTTTTATTGTCGTGAGCGGGGCATCCCCCCGGCCTCAGAGGGCGTTGCGAGTGGCGACGGCGTCCGCCAGATTGCGCAGCAGCACCTCGGTATCGGCCCAGCCGATGCAGGCATCGGTGATGCTCTGACCGAAGGTGAGCTCGCACCCTTCCACCAGATCCTGGCGACCCTCCACCAGGTGGCTCTCCACCATGACACCGAACACCGCCTTGCTGCCGGCGCGCAGCTGACCGGCCACATCCTCGGCCACCAGCATCTGGTTCTTGAACTGCTTGCTGCTGTTGGCGTGGCTGAAGTCGATCATCACCTTCTGCGGCAGACCGGCCTTGTCCAGCCCCTTCACCACCTCATCCACGTGGGCGGCGCTGTAGTTCGGCTCGCGGCCGCCGCGCAATATGATGTGACAATCCGGGTTGCCGGCGGTCGAGACGATGGCGGAGTGGCCGTACTTGGTGACCGACAGGAAGTGGTGCGGGGCGCTGGCGGCGCCGATGGCATCGATGGCCACCTTGATGGTGCCGTCTGTGCCGTTCTTGAAGCCCACCGGGCAGGAGAGACCCGAGGCCAGCTCGCGGTGCACCTGGGATTCGGTGGTGCGGGCACCGATGGCGCCCCAGCTCATCAGATCCGCCACGTATTGCGGGGTGATCATGTCGAGGAACTCGGAGGCGGTCGGCAGCCCCATGTCGTTGAGATCCAGCAAGAGCTTGCGACCCAGGCGCAGGCCGTCGTTGATCTGGCAGCTGTTGTCGAGGTAGGGGTCGTTGATCAGCCCCTTCCAGCCGACCGTGGTGCGCGGCTTCTCGAAGTAGACCCGCATCACGATTTCCAGCTGTCCCTTGAGCTCGTCGCGCAGGGTCTTGAGGCGCTTGCCGTACTCCAGGGCGGCGACCGGATCGTGGATGGAGCAGGGACCTATCACCACCAGCAGGCGCTGATCGTCACCGGCCAGGATGTTGTGGATGGCCTGACGGGATTCAAACACGGTATTTGATGCGATCTCGGTCGCCGGAAACTTCTCAAGCACCGCAACCGGGGGCAATAACTCTTTGATTTCACTGATACGAACGTCGTCGGTTTGATGCTGCATGACCAAGTTTCCTGCTAAATGACTGCGATGAAGAAACTTCAATCTAGCCCGCGACCGGGACGGTGTAAATAGAAAATTACATTCTTGGGCAAGGAATTTTATCGGTGCACCTTGCAAGTTTTAATAATACTGCTAAAGGGCGTTGAGCAATCGAGAGGAGAAGAGGGGAAGGAGAAGCAGAAACAAACGGGCCCGCACAAGGCGGGCCCGACGGACTTAAGCCTGGCTGATGCTGGCCAGCTTGGTGAAGTAGTCCGGGAAGGTCTTGGAGGTGCAACCCGGATCATTGATGGTGACCGCGGTATCGGACAGCGCTACCAGGGAGAAGCACATGGCGATGCGGTGATCGTTGTAAGTATCGATCTCGGCGTGCTTGAGCTGCTCCGGCGGGGTGACGGCGATGAAGTCGTGCCCCTCCTCCACTTCCACGCCCAGCTTGCGCAGCTCGGTGGCCATGGCGTGCAGGCGATCCGTCTCCTTCACCCGCCAGTTATGGATGTTGCGAATGGCGGTGGGCCCCTTCGCAAACAGCGCCGCCACGGCGATGGTCATGGCCGCATCCGGGATGTGGTTCATGTCCATGTCGACGCCGTGCAGGGGGGCCTGCTCGGCCTCGATGAAGTCGTCGCCCCAGGTGATGCGGGCGCCCATCTTCTCCAGCACGTCGGCGAAGTGGATGTCCCCCTGGATGCTGTGCTTGCCGATGCCGGTGACCCGCACCTTGCCCTTGATGGCGCCCGCCGCGAGGAAGTAGGAGGCGCTGGAGGCATCCCCTTCCACCAGGAAGTCACCGGGGCTGACATAGGTCTGGTTGCCCTTGATGTAGAACACCTTGTAGTCGTCGTGCTCGATGACCACCCCGAACTGCTTCATGATGTGCAGTGTGATGTCGATGTAGGGCTTGGAGACCAGCTCCCCCTTGATGTGGATGCGGGTGTCGCCGGCCGCCATGGGGGCCGCCATCAGGAAGGCGGTCAGGAACTGGCTGGAGACGGAGCCGTCGACGTGCACGTCGCCGCCCCACAGACCCTTGGCATCCACCACCAGGGGCGGATAGCCATCTTTTTTCAGGTACTGGATATGGGCACCCGCTTCCCGCAGGGCATCCACCAGATGACCGATGGGACGCTCTTCCATGCGCGGCTCGCCCCCCAGCATGTACTCACCGGAGCCCAGACAGAGCGCCGCACAGAGCGGGCGCATGGCGGTGCCGGCGTTGCCGAGGAAGAGGTTGACCGGTGCCGATACCGCAAAGCTGCGACCCAGGCCATGCACGGTGCACTCCGTCTTGTCGGCGGAGAGCTTGTACTTGACCCCGAGCTGGGTCAGCGCCGCCAGCATGTGGCGGATGTCATCGCTGTCGAGCAGGTTGGTCAGCCGGGTAGTGCCCCGTGCCAGGGCTGCCAACAGCAGGGCACGGTTAGAGACACTTTTGGAGCCAGGCAGATTGACCACCCCGGCCACGCTAGAAATGGGTTCCAAACGCAACGAATTCATAGACTTCCTGTACGATCTCAAGTAAATCACCTGACCGGACGTTAACAGCCCGCGCCCCGCGCGGCAAGACCGTCTGTGGCACAAAACCGGGGCAGCTGGGCTGGCGGTCAGGATCTTCTGGAAAAACAGACGCCGGGGAGTCCCCGGCGTCATTGCACCAACGGCAATACCCTGGCAGCTGTTCACGCCCTGTCGCGAGAGGTCGTCAGCAAGGTGAAGCGCAGCACAGGAACCGGAGTTGATACCCATCAATGAGGTTCCGCGCAGCACATGAGCCTTGATCACGGCGTCGCAGCCAGCGCGTGAGCCGCTGCTCAACCGTGGCGCTTGGCAAAGCCATCCATAAAGCTGACCAGCGCCTTGACCCCTTCCAGCGGCATGGCGTTGTAGAGGCTGGCACGCATGCCGCCGACGATGCGGTGCCCCTTGAGCGCCAGCAGACCGGCCGCTTCAGACTCCGCCAGGAACTGCTTGTCCAGGGCCTCATTCTTCAGCTGGAAGGGCACATTCATGCGGGAGCGGCAGGCCGCATCCACCTTGTTACCGTAGAAGCTGGAGTCGTCGAGGTAGCCGTAGAGGAAGTCTGCCTTCGCCTTGTTGCGCGCCTCCATCGCCTCCAGCCCGCCCTGCTCTTTGAGCCACTCGAACACCAGGCCGGCCAGATACCAGGCGTAGGTGGGGGGGGTGTTGAACATGGAGTCGTTCTTGGCGGTGAGCTGGTAGTCGAAGATGGACGGCACATCGGCACGGGCCTGGTTCAGCAGGTCGTCCCGCACTATGGTGATGGCCAGGCCCGACGGGCCTATGTTCTTCTGGGCACCGGCGTAGAGGATGCCGAAGCGGCTCACGTCGATGGGACGGGAGAGGATGGTGGAGGAGAGATCCGCCACCAGGGGCACATCGCCGGTGGCCGGGATGTCGAACATCTCGATGCCATCTATGGTCTCGTTCGGGCAGTAGTGCACATAGGCCGCGTCGGCGCGAAACGCCGGGGTCGGCAGCAGGTGGCTTATCCCCTGCTCGTTCTTCGCCACCCCCTGGAAGGTATGGATGTCCCCGTATTTCTGGGCCTCATCCACGGCGCTCTGGGCCCAGACGCCGGTCACCAGGTAATCCGCCCGTCGGTTGGCGCCGCCCAGCAGGTTCATGGGCACGGCAGAAAACTGGCCGCGACCGCCGCCGTGCATGAACAGCACCTTGTAGTTGTCCGGCACCGCCAGCAGATCCCGCAGATCCGCTTCGGCCTTCTCGGCGACCGCCATATAGGGCTTGCCGCGATGGGACAGCTCCATGACCGAGGCTCCCAGCCCCTGGAAATTACAAAATTCGCGCTGGGCGCGCTCCATGACTTCAACCGGCAACATGGCGGGGCCGGCGCAGAAGTTGTAAATCTGTTTGCTCATGACGCTTTCCGTGAATGGATGAGAGTGATCGATGACTTGAATGTTTTTACACGACAGGCCCCCGTGGGGGCAAAGGCTTTTTGGGATCCGGCGCAACCTTTTGCCCCAATGGCCGACGCCGCCACCATGGAAAAAGTCCTGAACGGGCCAGGGCTTGCAGAGAACAGGCATGGAAACGGGGGCGAGACAGCACGGACGGCTTTCTGCGCCCCTTTTTGGCAACTTTACAGCTTGGCGGTGAGCTCGGGCAGCAGGGTGAAGAGATCCCCCACCAACCCGTAGTCCGCCACCTGGAAGATGGGGGCCTCGGCGTCCTTGTTGATGGCGACGATCACCTTGGACTCCTTCATCCCCGCCAGATGCTGGATGGCCCCCGAGATGCCGATAGCTATGTAGAGCTCGGGGGCCACTATCTTGCCGGTCTGGCCCACCTGCAGATCGTTGGCCACAAAGCCTGCGTCCACCGCGGCCCGCGAGGCCCCCACCGCGCCCCCCAGCTTGTCGGCCAGGGCGTCAATCAGGGCAAACTGCGCCTTGGAGCCGAGCGCCCGCCCGCCCGAGACCACCACCCGCGCCGCGCCAAGCTCGGGCCGTGCGGATCGCACCGCACGCCGCTCGATGAGCCGGGTCCGGCAGGCCAGCTCGGGGACGGGAAGGTGCTCGACCCTGGCCCCAGCCCCCCCGCTTTCGGCACAAGGGAAGGCCGATGCCCGTATGCTGAGCACCTTGACGGGCGCCGCACTCGTCACCCGGGCAATGGCGTTGCCCGCATAGAGGGGGCGCAGGAAGGTATCGGGCCCCTCTATGTCCGTCACCTCGGAGATCATCTCCACCCCCAGCCTGGCCGCCACCCTCGGCAGCAGATCCTTGCCGTGGCTGCTCGCCGCCATCAGGCAGTGCTGATAGTCCCTTACCACGGGGGCCAGCAGCCGATCGATACCGTCATTGAGCCCTTCCGCCAGCATGGGGTGTTCGGCCAGCAGCACCCGGGTGACCCCCTTCAAGGAGGCCGCCTGCTCCGCCGCCTCCGCCAGCCCCTGACCCAGCAGCAGCAGGTGGACCTCGGCGCCGATCCGGGTCGCCGCCGTGACCAGACGGGCGGCGCTGTCCGCCAGCTGGCCCTGATGATGTTCGGCAATAATGAGTACGCTCATGGCTGCACCTTGATGTCGTCCGTTGATCTTCCTGTCTGTCCGCCAACGCGCCCGCTGGCGGCAACCGGCCGGCCCGCGGGATAGTCCGTGACCCTGCATGTGCTCATGGGATCACCTTGGCTTCGTTCTTGAGCCTGTCCAGCAGCTCGTCCACCGAGCCCACCCTGACACCGGCGCGCCGGGGGGTAGGCGCCATCACCCCGAGCAGCCGGGTCTGACCGGCGGGCTCGACCCCAAGGGCCGCAAAGGGGGCGCTCTCCATCGGCTTGCGCTTGGCCTTCATGATGTTGGGCAGCGAGGCGAAACGGGGTTCGTTGAGGCGCAGGTCCACCGTCACCACGGCGGGCAGCCCCATGCCGAGGGTCTCGAGACCACCGTCTATCTCGCGGGTCACCTGCAGCTCCCCCTCCACCAGCTTGATGGCGGAGGCGAAGGTGGCGAGCGGCCAGTCGCAGAGGGCCGAGAGCATCTGGCCGACCTGGTTGTTGTCAGAGTCGATGGACTGCTTGCCGAGCAGCACCAGGCCGGGCTGCTCCCGCTCGCACACCTTTTGCAGGGCGCGAGCCACGGTGAGCGGGGTCAGGGTCTCGTCGGTGACATAGTGCAGGGCCCGATCCGCCCCCAGCGCCAGGGCATGGCGCAGCTGTTCGGCCGCCGCCTCCGGGCCCAGGGTCACCACCACCAGCTCGGTGGCCACCCCGGCTTCGCGCAGCCTCACCCCCTCCTCCACCGCGATTTCACAAAACGGGTTGATGCCCATCTTCACATTGGCGAGCTCCACATCGGAGCCATCGCTCTTGACCCGGATCCTGACGTTGAAATCAACGACCCGTTTGACAGCGACCAGCAGCTTCATGGCGGTCATCCCTCGTATCGGTTGAGTGAGTCCATTTTGCACTCTCACACTTTTATGCTGACAAAATGGTTTACGTTTACGTAAACTACCAGCACTACCCTAGGCCAAGTCGAGCGCAGAGGCAAGATGGAACGCGAAGCAATGGAATTTGATGTCGTCATCGTTGGTGGCGGCCCGGCTGGCCTCAGTGCCGCCATCGCATTGAAGCAGCAGGCCCCGGATCTCTCGGTCTGCCTGCTGGAGAAGGGGGCGGAAGTGGGCGCCCATCTGCTCTCCGGCGCCCTGCTCGATCCCGTCGCCCTCAAGGAGCTGCTGCCGGCGCGCTGGCAAGAGGCGCCCCTCGGCGTACCGGTCACGGATGATCGGGTCCATCTGCTGCAAAGCGCGTCGCGCGCCCTGCAACTGCCCCGCTGGGCGGTGCCCCCGCGCATGCACAACGACGGCTGCCACATCATCAGCCTCGGCAACCTCTGCCGCTGGCTCGCCCGGGAGGCCGAGGCGCTCGGTGTCGAGATCTACCCCGGCTTCGCGGCGAGCGAACTCATAGTGGAAGGGAGCAGGATAAGAGGGGTGCTGACAGGGGAGCTGGGTCTCGACAAAGAGGGCAACCCAAAGCCGGATCACGTGCCCGGCATGGCGCTTTATGGCCGCTACACCCTGTTCGCCGAGGGGGCCCGCGGCCACCTCGGCAAACAACTTGGCGCCCTGTTCAAACTGGAGAATACCGCCCAGCCCCAGCACCAACCGCAACACTATGCCATCGGCTTCAAGGAGCTGTGGCAGGTGCCCGTCGGTCAATCCCATCCCGGCCGCGTGCTGCACGGCAGCGGCTGGCCGCTCGGGGAGCAGCGGGGCAGCAAGAGTCAGGGGGGCTTTTATCTCTATCATCTGGCGGACAATCAGGTGGCGGTGGGCCTCATCGTCGATCTCAACTACCAGAATCCCTGGCTCAGCCCCTTCGACGAGTTCCAACGCCTCAAGCACCACCCTCTCATCACCGCAACATTGCAGGGGGGGGAGCGCATCAGCTACGGAGCCCGGGCCATCACCAAGGGGGGCTGGCACTCCCTGCCCCGCATGCACTTCCCCGGCGGCCTGCTCATCGGCTGCGATGCGGGCACCCTGGATTTCTCCCGCATCAAAGGCATTCACACCGCCATGAAGTCCGGCATGCTGGCGGCCAGCACTGTCGCCATGAGCCTGCGCGGCGGCGATGAGGGCGGGCGGGATCTCGCCGAGTATGGGGATGCGCTGCAACAGAGCTGGCTGGCCCGGGAGTTGATCGCGGCCCGCAACTTCGGCGCCGCCCTGCACCGTTTCGGCCCCTGGCTAGGCGGCGCCTTCAACTGGCTGGAGCAGCGGCTGCTTTCCCGCGCCTCTCCTTTTACCCTGCTGGACAAGGAGCCGGACTATCGGCAACTGCGCCTGGCCAGCCGCTGCCAGCCCATCGACTACCCCAAGCCGGACGGGCGGCTCAGCTTTGACAAGCTCTCTTCGGTGTACCTGGCCAACACCAGCCACGACGAGGATCAGCCCTGCCACCTCAAGTTGCAGGACGATCGCATCCCGGTGGCGGTCAACCTGCCTACCTGGGCGGAGCCCGCCCAGCGTTACTGCCCGGCCGGGGTGTTCGAGATCCTGGATGGGGATACCCGGCCAAGGCTGCAGATCAACGCGGCCAACTGCATTCACTGCAAGACCTGTGACATCAAGGATCCCAGCCAAAATATCGTCTGGACCCCGCCTCAGGGGGGCTCGGGTCCCAATTACCCCAATATGTGACCAGTGCGGCCCAGATCTGAGTCTGGAAACGCCAAAGATGCCCAGTCCCGGGGAGGCAGAGCAGCGTTTTCTTTGAAGCGGTAACGGGATGTGATCAGCTGCTCCGACCTCGCCGTTTTTTTGAGCAAACAGGCTGAACCCCCGATGAATAGCCCCTGACAAGCGGGGCCCGCCCCTGTATAGTTCGCCGCATTCAGGTTGTCCATCGGCCTCGTTATGCTATTTCATGGGATCGCTTTCTGTGCGATCTAGGGCCGCATGAACCTGTGCAACCATCCCTGATTACCCACGACTTCTTAAGGGGGGACAGATGATCACCGCCTACATTCTCAATAACAAGGTGCTGGACATAGTCACGCTCGGGCCGGACGACATAGTCCCCGACAACACCGTCTGGCTGGATGCCTACAAGCCGGACACGGCGGAGCGAGAATGGTTGACGGGCCTCTTCCTGGAAGAGGTGCCCGACAAGGAAGAGCTGGACGACATCGAGGCCTCCGCCCGTTTCTACTGGGACACAGATGGTCTGCACATCCACTCCCTGTTCCCCCAGCGGATCGGCCGCGACACCAAGGGTGTCCACGTCTCCTTTACCCTGCGTAACAACCTGCTGATCAGCATTCGCGAGGATGACATCGGCCTGGTACGCCTGCTGCGCCACTACATGCGCCAGGACAGGCTGGAGGTGGAGAACGCCCTCGACATCCTGCTGGAGGTGCAGAACCTCAAGGTGGAGTACCTCTCCGACCTTATCGAAGACGGCTACAAGACCCTGGAGAACACCGCCGATCAGATCTTCGAGCCGGATCAGATCAACTCCATGCTCAAGGAGCTGATGGCCCAGGAAGAGGCCAACGGCCAGATCCGTCTCTCCCTGCACGATACCCGCCGAGCCCTGCGCTTCCTCAAACGCAGCCTGCGCCAGCGGATGACAGGAGAGCAGAACAAGTGGATCGACGAGATGCTGCACGACGTGGAGTCCCTCTTGCCCCACACCCAGTTCCTGTTCGACAAGATCAACTTCCAGCTGGAGGCCTCCATGGGGGTGACCAATCTGGAGCAGAACAAGGTGATCAAGATCTTCTCGGTGGCCGCGGTGATCTTCCTGCCGCCGACGCTTATCGCCAGCATCTACGGCATGAACTTCGGCCGCATGCCGGAGCTCGCCTGGGAGTACGGCTATCAGATGTCGCTGGTGCTGATGGTGATGTCGTCGCTCGGCACCGGTCTCTTCTTCAAGCGAAAGGGCTGGCTGTAACGCCATCCGGCGTCAGACAGGCTGAACAGAGATGGGGGGGCATGGCCCCCCGATTCATTCCCCCGCCTTGCAAAGGGCAGCCCCCCGCCCCATATCCCCTGCATCAATAGCTCAACCCCGGAACGGGCCTTATGACCCTCTACCCCGAACATCGCTATGACGATCACGGCCAGCTGCGCCCGCCGCTCTGGTTCTGGCCCATCGCCCTCTTGCTGACCCGCTCGGTCTGGCTGTTTCTGATGGCCGGCGTCACCCGGGAGAGCGGCAGCGCCATCCTGACCCTCTTCTACCCGGACAAGATGAGCCTCTATCTCGGCCTGCTGACGGACGTGCCCGCCATGCTGGCGCTGCTCGCCTGCGGCGGCACCTATCAGCAGACTAACAGCCTGCGCGCCTGGCTCAGACGCCACAGCCGGGGCCTGCTGCTCTGCTCCACCGCGAGCGGTCTGCTGATGCAGCTGCACAGCCTCAATCTGCAGGCGTGGTCGTTCAGCTGGCCCACCGCCCTGGTGCTGGTCGCCAGCCTCTGGGCGCTCTGGTATCTGCTCAAGAGCCGCCAGCTGCGGGACTACACCCGGGATCAACCCCATTAATGACCACCCTCGTCCGCCTCATTGACGGGTGACCCGGATCTGCAGGGTCTGGCGTTCACTGCCGCTCGCCACCCCGACCCGTGACGGATTGGAGAGTGCGGCCCCCTGACCCTCCTGGCTGGTGGAGAGCTCCCCCACCGTCAGCCACTGACCCGGGGCGCCGCTCACCTCGGTGGCGCTCTGCCCGGTCTTGATGTCGCCCCGCTCAAGCCTGGCCTGCTCGCTACTGAGCGCAATCTGCACCCTGTCCCCGATCAGGGTGGCGGTGGCGTAGAGGCCGCTTATCAGCGGCATCATGGCCACCACCCGGCCTCCCTGCCAGCGGTAGAAGGTGACCGGCTGATAGGAGCCCATCTGCAGCAGCACGGGCCGCCCCGACAGGCCGCGCACCTGCCAGTTGTCCTGCTGGGTGCGCTGGTAATCCTCGGCGCCCCCCTCCAGCAGCCACTGCCGTTTGGCGTTGTCATTGCCGACATCTATCCCCGCTTGCCGGCTGCTTGACGCCCCCGCCACCCGCCACTCGATGAGCAGGCTCTGGGGCGGCTGGTTGAGCTTATCCAGCACCTTCTCGGCCTCCTGCAACTGGGCGGGCGTCCCGCTCAGCACCAGCTGGTTGCCCATGGCACTGACCCCAAGCTCGGGGTATAGCTCCTTGAGGGTCTGCACCGTCCCCTCTGCCTCAAACACCGGGATGACCTTCACCTCGGCCCGCAGGGGCAACGCCCAGAGTCCGCTGCACCCGAGCACCCAACACCATAGCCAACGTCTCATCGTCGCCTCCACATCAGATTCTTTCCCATCGCCTCTCTTGCATCACCTTGCCATCATGGGCCATGGCGCCCCGATTGCAATGGCAAGGAGCAGCCTGCCTGACCTATGAAAGGGGCGTGGAGGCCCCCATCCGGCTAATTTTCGAGCCCAAACCAAAGACTCATTGAGAGACCACTCAATACAAATAAAAATGGTTATCATTTGTTGTCACGACAATATCCCTCGGATACAATTCGGACTCATTTTTTCGAGTCAGCCTCTGATGAAGCCAGAACCTGTCGTCTCCTCCTCTGCTGCCATCCATCTGGCCCTGCTGATCAACATGCTCTCCATGGGCAGCATGATGATGGTGATGCCGCTCGGGCCCGATCTGGTGACCAGCCTCGGCATGGCCCCGGAGCAGACAGGTTACTTCAGCGGCGGCGCCACCTTGGGAGCCGCCCTGACGGGACTCCTTGCCGCCCCCTGGCTCGATCGGGTCAATCGCAAACCCGCCCTGCTGGTGCTGCTCACCTTGCGTTTTCTGCTGCTGATGGCCTGCGCCCTGGTGCAAGAGAGCCAGCAACTGCTGCTGCTCTTCATCCTGTCCGGCTGCGTGGCCGGGCCCCTTGCCGCCATCCTGATGGCTGCCGTGCTGGATCTGGTGCCCCCAAGCGATCGCGGACGCCGCCTCGCCTATGTGGGCATGGCGTTTTCACTTGCCGCCATCCTGGTGGTGCCCGTCGCCCTGGTGCTGGCCCAGTGGCTCGGCTGGCAGAGCCCCTTCCTGCTGTTTGGTGCGAGCGGCCTGCTGCTGGCCCTGATCTGCACCCGGCTGCTGCCTTCGTTGCCGGTCAGCCGCGCCCCGCAGGGCCAGGGGCTGCGCCAGTTGCTGGGCTCACCGCTCTGTCAGGGAGCCCTGTGCATCCTCTGTCTGCAGATGTTCGGCCACTTCCTGCTGATCCCGCACTTTGCGAACTACTTCCAGTTCAACCTCGGTTTCCCGCGCCAGCAGATCGCCGCCCTCTATCTGTGCGGCGGCCTCGCCAGCATGGCCACCATGCGCCTGTGCGGCGGCTGGATAGACCAGGGCCGCGCCCAGGGCGCCATCTTGCTCACCAGCCTGCTGCTGGCCCTGGTCACCCTGCTCGGCTTCGCCCTGCCGGTCGGCCTGCCCGTCTACCTGCTGTTCACCCTCTTCATGGCCCTGAGCTCGGCCCGCGCCAGCACCACCCTCGCGGTCACCGCTGCGATTCCGGCCCCCCATCAGCGCGCCGCCTTCATGTCCTTCCAGGGCACTGTCACCAATGTGGCGGCGGGCCTCGGCAGCCTGATCTCCGCCAGATACCTGGTCTCCGACGAGGGAGGCGCATTGCACGGTTTCTCCACCCTTGCCTGGATCAACATCGGCTGCGGCCTCCTGGCCTGCACCGGCGTCTGGTTCCTCATCCGGGGACTGGAGCGGACAAGAGATAACAATAATCCTGCCTCTGGTACTGCCAGACAAGGAAGTCAGTGAGCATTTGGGCCCACCGCGCCCTACCCCATAACCTCTGTTTATTCATGGAGTTTTGACAATGCAGTTGCAGCATGGCGTATTTCGTTTGAACCCGATTTTGCTCTCCCTCGGCCTGCTGGCCATACCGGGCCTGGCCCAGGCAGAGTCGGTCAAGGCCAACGAGACCATGGTGGTCACCGCCACCCAGACCAAGCACACCGAGCTGTCCGCCCCGGCCAGCGTCTCGGTGGTGACCCGTGCCGATCTGGACAAGATGAACGTCAACAACATCGGCGATGCCCTCAAGCACGTGCCGGGCGTCAACATCGTCTCCACCAACCCCACCGGCCGCAACGAGATCAAGATCCGCGGCATGGGGGGTGACTACACCCTGCTGCTGATCAACGGCAAGCGGGTCAACGCCCGCGAGACCCTGGGCAGCGCCTACGGCAACGACTTCGACTTGAGCTCCATCCCCATGGCCGCCATCGAGCGCATCGAGGTGATCCGTGGTCCCGTCTCCTCCCTGTACGGGGCCGATGCCCTGGGGGGCGTAGTCAACGTGATCCTGCGCCAGGCCAAGGAGAAGACCGAGGCCGCCGTCGGCTACACCCACAGCATGCCCACCAAGGGTGATGGCGGCGATGCCAACCAGGGCAGCGCTTATGTTTCCGGCGCCCTGATCGACAACAAGCTGCTGGGCAACGTAGTGGTCGAAGGCTATCAGCGTGACCACTGGAGAAGTGAGCAGAGCAACAACCCGAGCGCCGATGCCCTGGAGAAACGTGAAGTGGTCAACGTGCTGACCGGCCTGAAGTGGCTGGTGGCGGACAACCAGGACATCGACTTCGATCTGGGCTACAACCAGAACGACATGGACAGCTATTTCAACAACGTCCCCCTTCCTCCTAATTCCCCAGGTCCTCTCACTGCCCACAACATCCAGAACCTGGATCGCCTGAGCCTGGGGCTGACCCACAACGGCCGTTGGGAACATTTCGACAGCCGAGCTCGTTACTACTTCGAGCAGACTGATCTGATGGATGACTCCCAGCTCAATGGTGGCGCCGCCGACATCACCCAGACCAACAATACTGTGGACGGTCAGGTCAGCGGTTACCTGGGTGATCACCTGCTCACCTCCGGTGCCGAGCTGCGCAAGACCGAGCTGGAACACAGCCGTAGCATTACCAACGGCAGCGTGGATGCGTCCCAGAGCGCCGTCTATCTGCAGGACGAGTTCGGCTTCGGCGATCTGGCCCTGACCCTCTCCGGTCGTCTGGATCACCACGAGACCTATGGCAACGAGTTCAGCCCCCGTGCCTACGCCCTCTACACCCTGACCGACGAGTGGGTGATCAAGGGTGGCGCCGGCAAGGCGTTCAAGGCACCGACCCTGGCCCAGTCCAGCGAAGGCTTCTCCACCACCGCCTGCCGTGGTCGCTGCCAGGTCATCGGCAACCCGGATCTGAAACCGGAAACCGCCGTCAGCTATGAGTTGGGTACCGCCTACGAGGCCGCGCGCTTCGGCGCCGGGGTGACCGGCTTCCACAACGAGATCGAGGATCTGATCCAGAGCGATCAATGGCGCCCTGCTGCAGGTTATATGCCTTCAGTTATGACCTACCACAATATTAAGAAGGCCCGCATCAAGGGTCTGGAGTTGACCGGCTGGGTCGACGTGCTGGACAACGTCAAGCTGACCGGTAACTTCACCCTGCTGGACTCCGAAGACAAGAGTAACGGCCAGGATCTGACCAAGACCCCGGATCACACCGGCAACCTGGGCCTGGACTGGCAGGCAAGCGACGTGGTCAGTGCCAATCTGGCCTGGCAATATGTCGGCAGCCAGGTCATCACGGTCCCGGCCCGCAACGCCCAGGCGTTCACCTCCAAGCACTACCAGACCCTGGACGTGAATACCAACTGGGCCGTCACCCCTGCGCTGGACTTCAAGCTCGGCATCACCAACCTCACCAACACCCAGCGTGACGAGGTGGCCACCGACGCCGAATTCATCCTGGAAGGACGCACCGTCTACGCCGGTGTCGATTACAAGCTGTAAGCTCTCCCTGCGGGAGCCCCGAGATCGGGGCTCCCTTTTTGCGTTTCTACTGCCCCGTATCAAAGGAGTTGTTGCGTGCTCAGATACCAAGCACAGCTGTTCTGGCTCGGAGTGCTGCTCCTCTTACTGCTGATTTCTCTGTCACTGGCCACAGGTGCCGGTGTCTATGGTGGCCGCGAGGTCGCCGGTTTCCTGATGGGCGATCCCGCCTTCCTGGCCGATGAAAAACTCGCCATGATAGTCAATACCCTGCGCCTGCCCCGCACCCTGGCGGCCCTGGTGGTGGGAGTCTGTCTCGCGCTCGCCGCCTCCATGCTGCAAAGCGCCACCCGCAACCCCCTGGCCGAACCCGGCCTGCTCGGGGTCAACGCCGGCGCCGTCTTCGCCCTGGTGATAGGGCTGACCTATTTCGGTGTCGAATCCGCCTACGGTTACCTGCTCTGGTCCGGCATGGGGGCCCTGCTTGGCAACCTTATCGTGCTCGGCCTCGGCCTCATGGTGGGGCGCTCCAATCCCCTCAAGCTCATCCTGGTGGGGGTCGCCCTCTCCGCCACCTTCGGCGGCCTCTCCAACTTCCTGCTGCTCTCCAACCGGGTGGTACTGGAGCAGTTCCGCTTCTGGAACTTAGGATCCCTTGCCGCCTCCAGCCTGGAGTCAGTGCTGACGGTCACCCCCTTCGCGCTGGCCGCCCTGCTGCTGACCCTGGCGCTCTGCCGCCAGCTCACCCTGATGCAGATGGGGGACAACCAGGCCCAGGCGCTGGGCATCCGGCCGACCCGGGTGCGCATCGGCGTGCTGCTGGCCGCCACCCTGTTCACCGCCTGCGCCATCGCCATCGCCGGGCCCATCGGCTTCGTCGGCTTCCTGGCCGCCTACTGCGCCCGCCTGGTGGAGCCGGTGCGCCTCGCCATCCAGGTGCGCTTCTCCGCCCTGTTCGGGGTGCTGTTCCTGCTCGGTGCCGACATACTGGCGCGCTGGCTGCTGCAGCCGTTCGAGCTGCCCAACGGCGTCATTCTGGCGCTGATCGGCGCCCCCGTGCTCATCCTGGTGGTGCGCAGCGGCGGCTTCCGCTCCCTGCTGGCCGTCAAATAAGGTGCCCTCCCATGAACAACCCCATGAATGACACCCTGCCGGGCTCCCTGCCCGAGACCTCACTCCCCACCGGCACCCTGCTCTTGCGCCTCGGCCGCCGCACCCTGCTGCTGGAGCGCCGCGCCTGGCTCGTCACCCTGGCGCTGGTGCTCGCCCTCACCCTGCTCTCCCTGCTGGCCCTGACCCTGGGCTCAGGCAAGATCACCATGCCGGGGGTGATCCAGACACTGCTTGGAGAGGGGAGCCGGCTCGACCAGGTGACAGTGTTCAAGATCCGGCTGCCGCGCATCGTCGCCGTGCTGGTGGCTGGCGCCGCCATGGGCCTCTCCGGCTGCCTGGTGCAGACCC
This sequence comes from Aeromonas sp. S16(2024), assembly GCF_041403065.1. Classification (NCBI taxonomy): domain Bacteria; kingdom Pseudomonadati; phylum Pseudomonadota; class Gammaproteobacteria; order Aeromonadales; family Aeromonadaceae; genus Aeromonas; species Aeromonas sp. S16(2024). The sequence continues at coordinate 112,272 of NZ_JBGLQX010000002.1, forward strand.
TGGTCCGCAACCGCCTCGCCACCCCGGACATGATAGGGGTCAACGAGGGGGCGTCCCTTGCCATCATCATCTTCTCCCTCTACCTGACCCTCGGCAGCTGGCCCTGGTGGGCCGCCCCCTTCGGCGCCCTGTTTGCCGCCGCCGTGCTCTATGCCCTGTGCAACAAGCCGGGGGAGCAGGGCTACCTGTTCGTGGTGATCGGCATCGGCGTCTCCGAGCTGATGAACGCCATCGGCCAGTTCGCCATGTCCACCCAGTCCCTGGTGCACCTCACCAGCCTTTATCTCTGGAACATGGGCAACTTCGTCGGCCAGGGCTACGGCACTGTGCTGCCGGTGGGTATACTCATCCTGCTCATCTGCCCCTGGGTCGTCTATCTCTCCCGCGCCCTCGGCGTGCTGCGTCTCGGCCCCGTCACCGCCAGAACCCTGGGGGTGAACGTGAACCGGGTGCAGCTCGGGGTGCTGGCCCAGGCCATCATAGTCGCGGCCCTTGGCACCGCCATCGGCGGCCCCGTGGTCTTCATCGCCATGGCGGCCCCCATACTCGCCTCCTGGCTCTCCCGGGATCGCATAGTACCGCTCTGGATTGCGGCCCTGTGCGGCGCCCTGATGCTGCTCGCCAGCGACACCCTGGTGCGGGTGCTGGCCAGCCCCCATGAGGTGGCCACCGGCATCATGACCCGCATTCTCGGCGGCCTGCTGCTGCTGTTCATCCTGATCAAAGACAGACAACGGGCGGACTGACCATGCCATTCATCCATTTCCAAGACAGACCGAGGGCCGCCTGATGACGCTCACCGTGAATCGACTCCATTTCGGCTATCAGCACAAGGCCATCTTCAAGGAGATCTCCCTCTCCATCCCCCAGGGCAAGCTGGTGGGCATCGTCGGCCCCAACGGGGGCGGCAAGTCCACCCTGCTCAAACTGCTGGCGGGCCAGGAGCAGCCCCAGTCCGGGGAGATACTGCTCAAGGGCAGGCCCCTGGGAAGCTATGGCATGAAGGCCCTGGCCCGGGAGCTGGCCTACCTGCCCCAGCGCCCCCTGGTGCCGCCCGGCATCCGGGTCGAGCAGCTGGTGCAGTACGGCCGCCATCCCCATCAGGGCTGGTTCACCCAGTGGAGCGAGGAGGACGCCCGCATGGTGGGCTGGGCCAGGGAGCGGATGCAGCTCGATGCCATCTGGCAGCAGAGCGCCAATTCGCTGTCCGGCGGCCAGGCCCAGCGGGTCTGGCTCGCCATGGTGCTGGCCCAGGATGCGGATCTCATCTTGCTGGACGAGCCCACCAGCGCCCTGGACATAGGCCACCAGACCGAGGTGATGGAGGCCATCCACAGGGTCGCCGCCGAGGGCAAGACGGTGCTCATCGTCATCCATGATCTCGCCACCGCCGCCCGCTACTGCGACGAGCTGATTGCCCTGGGGGACGGCGGCATCCAGGCCATGGGCCCGGCCCGGGAGGTGGTGACCAAGTCCCTCATCGATAGGCTCTACCAGACCGACGTGGACATACTGCACGCCCCCGGCGACGGTGCCCCCGTCATAGTGCCCCGCAGGCGCGTCGACCATGCGCAGTCGGCCTGAGCCGGATAGCAAGAAACCGCCTGATGGCGGTTTCTTTGTCTGGGCCGAAGCCTCACTCTCATAGCAACAATGCGGTGAGCACGCCCCCCGGCAGCGGCTGCCAGCGCAGGGTGCAGCGCCAGCCAGCCGGCAGGGCCGGCGTCAGCGAGACCTTCAGCTCGAGGGTGAGGCTCTGGGCCGTCATCCCCAGCCAGCGGGCATCGAGAAAGTCGAAGTAGCGCCCCACCCTGGGATGGAGCGCCTTGAACAGGCTCTCCTTGGCGGAAAACACCAGGGTCAGCCCTCCGGCCCTGTCCAGCCCTACCGCGCGGGCCCCGGCCTCCAGCTGCCCCCACTCATCCTCATCGACTATGCCGGGCCAGAGCTGCGCCGCTTGGCAGGCCTCGAGCCAGGCCTCCAGATCCAGCCCCATCCCCCCCTGGGCGGGGCGCACCCCACAGAGTGCCACCCCCTGCCCCGCCAGCTGGCTGTGGCTGATGCTCCCCTCCATCCCCACAGGCCACAGGGGCTCGCGGGCGCTCCCGATGGCAACGCTGCATCCCGCAAGGCCAAAGGGGCGCAGGGCCTCGCGGGCCGCGAGGCGCCCGGCCAGAAACTCCCCCAGCCGCTTGGGGGCCGCCCCTTGCAGGCTGGCGGGCAGCGCCATGCCGTGGGCCGCGAAGCAGGCGGGGGTAAAGGCGGCGGCATCGAAGCAGATGCGATGCAGGGTCAAGGGGGGCGTACCCGGCAGCAGCAGGCGATCCCGTTGCAAAAGGAAGGCGGTGAGAGGGGATAAGGGGGGCATCTGGGCTCCTCGCAATGGAGCCTTATGGTAACAAAACCGCCAGGGTCGGCACCACAAATACAAATGACAATGTTTCTCACTTGCGCTTCTGTGATAGCATGTCCCCGCCCATTTGGACCCCGGTTTTAGGCTGACTGGCAGGCACGACCAACAGGGGCCGTCCTGCATGGGCCAAGCGTGCCGCCGATTTCACCCATTAAGGATGTAACCATGAAGATCTTCTCCCCCCTGGCCGCCGCGCTCATGCTGGCCAGTCTGGTCGGCTTTCAGGCCCAGGCAGGCACCCGCCAGGTGCTCGATGCCAACGGCCAGACCCACACTGTCCCCGATGCGCCCCAGCGGGTCGTGGTGCTGAGCGAGCTCGATCTCGACAGCGCCCTCACCCTGGGGGTGCAACCGGTCGGCACAGTCAACGGCCGCGGCCAGTCCACCCTGCCCCGCTATCTGCTGGACATGGCGGGCAAGGAGATCCAGGTGGTCGGGGATCTGGACAACCCCAATCTGGAGAAACTCATCGATCTGGAGCCCGACCTCATCCTCACCGGCCAGACCAAGCCAGAGCTGCTGGCCCTGCTCAAGGAGATAGCCCCCACAGTCGTCACCGGCAACTGGGGCGAGCCCTGGAAAACCGTGTTCAACCGCAGTGCCAATGTGATGAACAAGGAGGCCGAGGCCAAGGCCTTCCTCGCCCGGTATGACGCCCGCCTGGCAGAGGCCCGCAGCAAGCTCGCCAAGCACCAGGGGGAGCAGGTGAGCATAGTGCGCTGGAACCCCAAGGGGCCTAGCTACATGCATGGCGGCACCTTCGCCAGCAGCGTGGTCACCGAGATGGGACTGGCTCGCCCTGCCCACCAGATCGGCGACAAGAGCCCCCACTCCCCGGCGCTGAGCCTCGAATCCCTCAACCTGCTGGACGGTGACTGGCTGGTGGTCGGCACCCTGAGCACCAGCGGCGATGCGGTGGATGCCATGAAGCAGGCCGAGCAGACCCCGGCCTTCCAGCAACTCGGCGCCATCAAGGGCAAGCGCTTCGGTGCCGTGGACGGGTCGCTCTGGACCTCCACCGGCGGCCCCCAGGCGGCGCTCAAGGTGATCGACGACGTCGAGCAGCTGCTCACCAAGCCGGACGCGGCCCCCATTGCGCACTGATCCCCATCTCGATTGACTGCCAACAAGAAGCCCGCTTGATGCGGGCTTCTTGTTATCCATGGCTCGGCAGGACGCCTACTCCGGCAGAGGCAGCGCCTTTCTATCCAGTTTGCCGCTGCCGGTCTTGGGCAGGGCATCCAGCAGGATAAGTCGCGCCGGGACCATGTAGTGAGGGAGCGTGGCCTGCAGCCCCTTGCGCAGGGCCAGCCGGTTGAGGGTCACCCCGCTTTTCGCCTCCACATAGCCCACCAGCATGGCCTCGTCCCCCTCGCCCACCAGGCGCACCGCCGCCTCCTGCACCCCGGGTTGACGGCGCAGGCCCGCCTCCACCTCCCCGAGTTCGATGCGAAAGCCCCGCAGCTTGACTTGATCGTCCCGCCGCCCCAGGTAGAGGAAGCTGTCCGCCCCAAGCAGTCGCACCCGATCGCCGGTGCGATAGAGGCGATGGCTCTCCAGGCGCAGGAAGGCGGTCGCCGTCAGGGCAGGCTTGCGCCAGTACCCCTCGCACAGGGCCGGGCTCTCGATGCAGAGCTCACCGCACTCCCCCTCGGCCACCGGCTGCCCCGCCTCGTCCAGCACCCAGTGGCGATAGCCGGGCAGGCTGTGGCCTATGGTGATCTGCCCCCCTGCCGGTGGCAAGCGCACCTCGCTCACCAGAGACCAGACGGTGGCCTCGGTGGGCCCGTAGCAGTTCCACAACCGCCGGGTGCGGGCACAAAGCTGCTCGGCCAATCCCATATCCAGCGCCTCGCCGCCGCACAGGGCGGTGAGGGTATTGCGCCCCTGCCAGCCAGCCTTGAGCAGTATGCGCCAGCAGGCCGGGGTGGCCTGCAGCCAGTTGATGGAAGGATCTGCCGCCAGCAGGGCCAGCATCCCCAGGGGATCCTTGTTGTGCTCGCCGCCGGCCACCGTCAGCCGACCACCGCCCCAGAGCGGCCCCAGCATCTCCAGCAAGGAGATGTCGAAGGCCGGGGTGGTGATAAAGAGCCAATGGCAGTTGGGTGATAGCCCGAGCCGCTCGCGGATCCCGTCGAGGAAGCAGAGCAGGGCCCGGCGGCTGATGACCACCCCCTTGGGCTCGCCGGTGGAGCCCGAGGTGAACATCATGTAGGCGGCCAGGGCGTCATCCACCCTGGGCCAGGAGAGAGCCCCGCCGGGGGCCGGCCCCTTGAGGGGGCGCAGGGGGCAACCGAAATCCGGGGTCCCCGCCTCCTCATCGCAGATCACCGCCGAGAGCCTGGCCTGGCGGGCTATCCCCTGCAGCCGCGCCAGGGGAAAGTCAGGTTCGAGCGGCACGAAGCAGAGGCCGAGCCGCAGGCAGGCCAGCAGGCTGGCCACCAGATCCGGGCTGCGGGAGAGATAGAGGCCGACCCGCTCCCCCACCGCCAGCCCCTGCAGGCGGGCGGCGACGTGCTCGACCCGCCCATTGAGCGCACCGTAGCTGAGCCACTGCCCTGCGGTTTCACCGTCACGGGTCTCTGCCATTTCCACACTCATGCCCACGCCCAGGCGAAGGGCGGGGGCCAGCGGGGTGGCGACGAGGCAAGCCGCCAGCCGAGAGCCGAGGGAGTGCTCCCTGGCCCCGGCGCCCGCCCCCTTGCCTGAGCCTATCGCCATCGTCATAGCACCTCCTCGGGCTGGCGCACCAGCCAATGGTTGAACAGCCGGCTGGGGGAGCCATATCTCTTGAGATCCCCCAGGGTGAGGGGGACCCGCCCATCGGCAAAGGCCTCATTGAGGGCCGCCAGCAGGGCGAGCTGCTGCACCGAGTCCACCCCAAGATCCTGCAGGCTCTGCTGCCAGACCCCTGGCACGCCGCCATGACGCTGCCACAGATCCACCAGGGAGCGGGCCGCCACAGGGATATCAGCCAGGCAGGGCTCAGCCCCTGCGGCGGGCGCGGCCACCTCTGTCGTCAGACTCGGCGCCTCGGGTCTGGCCGATTGCGCCAGATTCGCCTGCGCCAGCCATTCCAGCTCTCTTATCCAGTCGGCCAGCACGGCCTCGGCCTTCGCCATGGGGATCTGATCCCCATCGAACTCGAGACGCAGGTTGAGCTGGCCGCCACGGGCATTGACCACCAGGGAGAGCGGCAGCTCCACCTTCTCCACCACGGCGCCAAAGCGCGGCACCAGCTGGTGGGGCTCGGGGGCGGCAGGGGCCGCCGGCATGGGGTAGTTCTCGAACACGAACAGGCTCTGGAACAGACGCGCCCGGCCTTTCGTCAGCGCCGCCAGCGACTGGGTGCCGTGCTCGTTGAGGGCCATCAGGTCGGTCTGCAACCGGGCGATATGCTCGGCCAGGCTCAGCTCGGTGCGCCACGCCAACGCCAACGGCAGGCTGTTGATGTAGAGGCCGACGCTCTGGGTGATCCCCTCGATGGGGTAGTCACGGCCCGGGGTCACGTTCCCCACCAGGGTGACGGCATCGCCCGAGCGGCGCGCCAGCAGACGATGCCAGGCATATTGAGCCAACAGGCCCGCTGTCACGCCAAGATCGCGGGCACGGCTCTCCAGCTGGCGCGACAGCGCCGGTGCCAGAGGCTGGCCGCACACCGCAGGCCGATGCTGGGTATGGCGCCCGCTTGAGCCCGCGTCCAGCGTCACCCCGAACAGGCAGGCGAGATCGTTAGGCTTTGTTAGCAGCTCCTCCCGCCCCTGCCAGTAAGCCTCGGCGCTGCGGTTCTGGCTCACGATATGGCGGCCAAATTCGAGCCAGGCGGTATCCGGCTCGCCCTGCGGCAACAGGCCGTTCATCAACGCCTGATAGCCGCGATGCAGCGCCCCCAGCAACACCGGGCCGCTCCAGCCATCCAGCACACAGTGATGGGCGCTGAAGATAACCTTGTGGTGATCGGGGGCCAGTTTGAAGCAGGCAAGGCGCAGCAGAGGTGCCTGCTCGAGCGGGATCGGGCGGGCCAGATCCTGCTGGCGATAGGCCTGGATCCGTGCCTCTGCCTCTCCCACCGCATTTCCCACCTCGGATAAGTCCTCATAGTGGAACGGCAGCTCGGCACGCTTCATGATGCGCTGCAGCGCGACTCCGTCCGCCAGCACCAGTTCGCTGCGAAGGGCCGGCCAGCGGGCGATCTGCCCCTGCCAGGCCTGACGGTAGACCGCCACGTCCAGCGGCTGGTAGTACTCGATCTCGGTCTGCAGGTGATAAGCCGTGTCACCGGGCACCAACGCCCTGTGATGGAGCATGCTCTGCTGAAGCGAGGTCATGGGCAGCAGGGTCTCCACCTCGCGCCCGTTCAGCACCCGATCGAGCGCAGCTTGCGAGAGGCCAAGCCCCGGGAAGTCGCTCGGGGTGTGGCGCGGGGCCGCCCGGGTGCAGCAGTGCTCCACCAGCGCCGTCAGGTTGTCCGCCAGCCGCGCCATCAGGGCGTCGCTCGCCTGCTGGTTGAGGGCGCCCACCTGGCGCAGGGTGAGGCGGCCATCATAGACGCCCCCGTGCAGGCTGATCAGCTCCCGCGGCAGGTTGTCAGGGGACGTGGGTGCCCCCGGCGCCAGCGGCAGGGGCTGCCAGGCTTGAGCGGCCTCGCCCTGATGGCTGACCCCCAGGTAATTGAAGACCACCAGAGCTTCGGGCAGTGCCCAGCCACGTGGGTGGTGCAGCCGCAGGGCGTTGAAGCCCACCCCCTTGTCCGGCACGGCGCGCAGCTGCTCCTTGGTGGCGCACACCAGCGCATCCCAGGCCCCGGCATCCGCCAGCGCCAGCGGGTAGGTGCTGGTGAACCAGCCCAGGGTACGGCTCACGTCGAGTTCAGCATCGATGGCCTCGCGGCCGTGCCCTTCCAGCATCACGCAGTGACGGCTGCCGTAACCCTGCTCGCTCAGGGTACGGGTCAGTGCCGCCAGCAGCAGATCGGGCACCCGGGTGAAGTAGGCCTGGTTGGCGGTGTCGATAAGACGAGCCGTGGTCTCCTGACTCAGTTGCAGCAGGCTGGCGGCGGCGCGACCATCGGCGGCACGTTGCGCCGAGAGCAAGCCTGACTCGCAGCCCTCCCCCTGAGCCAGCCAGAAGCCCATCTGCTCCTCTTCCCGTTTGGCGTAGGCCGCGAGCCCCTCGCCCCACTGGCGATAGCTGCTGCCCTTGGCGGGCAGCGGCTCGCCCCTGCTCACCCGAGCGAGATCCTCGGCCAGAATGCGCCAGGAGACGGCATCGATGACCAGGTGGTGGAAGGCGAGGAAGAGCCCCTCCACCGTCTCCCCGTCCACCGTCAAATTGTGCAGGCGGGCCCAGGCCAGGGTATGGCCACAGGCAGGATCGAGATCTCCCTGCAGCTCGCTCAGTCGGGCCTGCAGCTCGGCCTCATCCAGGCTGCCGGCATCCAGGGTCGGCAGCGGCGGCAATGGCAGCTCGGCCAGGTAGCGCTGGCCGGTCGGGGTCACCGCCAGGCGCAGGGCATCGTGGTGCTGGCGCAGGGCATCCAGCCAGCCGCGCAGGGCCTCGTCTTCCACCCCGGCCGGCAGGCGCAGTATCACCCCCTGGTTCCAGTGACCGGACTTGGCAAAGCCTTGCTCGAAGAACCAGTGCTGAATGGGGTGAAGCGGGAACTCGCCGGTCAGGCTGCCCTGCTCGCTCCTGTGATTGACCGCCTGCTGCTGGCCGAGCTGGCGGCAGAGGCGGCGCACCGTCTTGGCTTCGAACACGTCCTTCACGCTGCAGTGCAGCCCCGCATCCCGCAGCCTGGTGGTGAGCTGGATGCTGAGGATGGAGTCACCCCCCAGACGGAAGAAATCATCCTCCACCCCGAGCGGTTGTTTAAGCACCCCTTGCCAGATGGCGAGTACGGTCTGCTCCAGTTCGTTTTGCGGCTCGCCCTTGCTCTGCTGCCAGACGATGGCGGGCAGACGGCGCAAGTCCAGCTTGCCGTTGGGGGTGAGGGGCATCTCGGGCAGCCAGCAGAGGCGTGCCGGCACCATGTATTCGGGCAAGCACTCGCCGGCCCGCTGCAGCAGGGCATCGCCGTCGGGCTCGTTTTCCCCCGCCTGCAGACAGGCGTACGCCAGCAGGCGCCCCTCCTGCACCACCACCTTGATCTGGCGCATCGCCGGGCACAGCGAGGCAATCTGGGTCTCTATCTCCCCCGGCTCGATGCGATAGCCGCGCAGCTTGATCTGCTCGTCTATCCGGCCCAGATACTGGATGTTGCCATCGCGGCGCCTGAGGGCCCGATCGCCGGTGCGATAGAGGCGATGGGTACGTTCCTCATTCGTTGCATCAAAGGCCAGCTCGATAAAGGCCTCCTGGGTGCGCTCTGGCAGATTGAGGTAGCCGCGGGCCAGCCCCAGCCCCGCCAGGCAGAGCTCGCCGGGCACCCCCACCGGGCAGAGGTTGCCCCCTTCGTCCAGGATCAGCGCTTTTAAATTGCTGATGGGCTGGCCTATGGTGATGGGCTGACCCGGCACGAGCCGCGCGCAGAGCGCCGTGACTGTGCACTCGGTCGGGCCGTACATGTTAAAGAGTGCTACCCGCCCCCCCCAGCGTTCCACCAGGCTGCTCGGGCACGCCTCACCGCCAAAACCGATGGCCTTGAGGGAACCGAGATCCGCCGCTGGCAATAGATTTGCCAACAGCGCCGTGGGCAGGATCATATGGCTGGCACCGCAAGCGATCGCGGCACCGATCACCCCTTCGCCTGGCTCGCCGAAGTGCAGGGCCGCGCCGCAGTAGAGCGGCAGCAAGCTGGTCATGTTGCCCGCATCAAACGAGAGGGACATGCAGTTGAACATGGCACCATTCTGATCAAGGGCGATGCGCTCGCCGTGATCCGCCATCAGGTTGACCAGGCTGCCCTGCTCCACCATGACCCCCTTGGGCAAGCCGGTGCTGCCGGAGGTGTAGATGATCTGGGCCAGCATGGCGGCGTCCCGAGGCAGTGCGGGCGTGCTGGTTGGCATCTTATCCAGCGCCAGCTGGTGCAGGTTGTGGTAACCGGCATCTGTGCCCTTGATGGCCTCGGCAAGCCGGGCATCCGGCTCTCCCCCGAGCACCAGCGCAATACTGGCGTCGCTCAGGATATGGGCCAGCCGCTCGGCAGGATAGGCAGGGTCGAGGGGCACATAGGCCGCCCCCGCCTTCCAGCAGGCGAGCAGGGCAATGACGAAGGCGACATCGCGTCTCGCCTGGATGCCGATGGCGGCGCCCGGGGTGACGCCCTGGGCCACCAGCCAGTGGGCCAGCCGGTTGGCACGCACCTCCAGCTCGCCATAGGTCAACGATTGCGCACCGTCGCTCACCGCCAGCGCGTCCGGCAACTGCGTGGCCCGCCGCTCGATATGACAGAGCAGGGTGTCGCGACTCGGGTAGTCCGGCGGCAGGTCGGCAAGCTCGGCGGCGAGCGCGGCCTGGTCGGTGCCCGCCTCCAGCGGCAGTTGCCAGATGTCGGTCTCGGGGGCCGCCACCACGGCGCGCATCAGGTGCAGAAGACGATCGGCATAAGCCTGGATGGTCTCTCGCTTGAACAGGGCGGTGGCAAACAGCCAGTCCACCCTGACGCAGTCCATCAGCTCGGTCACCTTGACCGAGATGTCGGTCTTGGCCGGCAGCACAGGCGAGGTCTCCTCCACCAGCTGGCAGCCGGGGATGAGATCGTTGAAGTCCACCTTGGCCTGATAGACCAGCATGATCTGGAAGATGGGGTTGATGGCGGTGGTGCGATCGGCGCCGATGGCCTCGGCCAGCGCCTCGAAGCGGTAGAGCTGGTGATCGAAGGCCGCCAGATCCTCCTCCCGGCACTGCTGCAGATAGTCGACAAAGCTGGGCCGCCCTGTCAGCTGGGTTCTCAGCACCAGGGTATTGACGAAAAAGCCCACCAGGGACTCGATTTCGTGGCGCTCGCGATAGGCGAGCGGGGTGCCGATCACCACCTCCTTCTCGCCGCTCTGGCGCACCATCAGCAGGGCAAACAGGGCGTGCAGACCGATGAAGTTGGAGGTGCTGTGGCGCTGACAGAGGCGCTTGAAGCTCTCCCACAGGGCATTGTCTATGGTGGAGAAGACCAGCTCGCCGCCGCTGTCCTGATGGGCCGGGCGCGGCTTGTCGAGCGGCAGACCGTGCACCTCGGGGCTGCCACCGAGCCGGTCGACCCAGAACGGCTTGAACTCGGCGTGATAATCGAGAAAACGGTCCGAATTGAACCAGCGGGCATAGTCGATGTAGGTGAGCGGCAGTTCGCTCACCTGCAGGGGCTCGCGGTTCTGATGGGCAAGAAAGGCGCGCTTGAGATCCGCGAACATGTTCTTGACCGACCAGCCGTCGGAGATGATGTGGTGCTGGGTGATCAGCAGCACGTGCTCGCGGCTGCCCAGCCGTATTAGGTGCACCCGGCTGAGATCCCCCCGGGTCAGGGAGAAGGGGCGCCCTATCTCCTCGCGCACCCGGCGGGTCACATAGGCCTCGCGCTCGCCTGCGGGCTGCTCGCTCACGTCCTCGATATGCAGCGTGAAGGGCGCATGAGGCAGGATCTCCTGCGCCCCCCTGCCCGCTTCGTCCTTGATGAAGCGGGTACGCATGCTGGGGTGGCGGGCAAACAGGTGGTCGAAGGCAAACTCCAGCGCCGCCGTGTCCAGCTCTCCCTTAACGCGAAAATAGACCGGCATATTGTAGAGGTGGGAGGCCTCCTCGTACTGCTCGATAAACCAGAGCCCGCTCTGGGAGGACGAGAGCGGCCCCTGCAAGGCCCCCTCGGAGGCGATGGGCGCCTCGAAGGCGGCGCGGGCCGCCAGGCAGCGCACCAGCTCATCCTTATGGGCCTTGATGGTGGCGCCGATGACCGGCGTCACCGCCTCCTTGCTCGACTGAGAAATCAGCTGCCCTTTCTCGTTGAGGGCCAGCTTGACGCCCTGCCGTTCCAGCTGTTTCAACAGCAAAATCATATTGTTCATCTGTTTATCAAGCCTCAGGCACTCAGGGTGGCGCCGCCGTCGACGACCAGATCCTGCAGCGTGATGTGGCTGGCCAGATCCGAGGCCAGGAAGAGGACGGTATGGGCGATCTCCGCCGGGGTGGCTACCTTGCGCAGGGGGATGCCGAGCTTGAACTGCTCCGGCAACCCGGCAATGGTGCGGGCCATGGCCTCCTCGCTTGGCAGCATGCCCCGCAGCATGGGGGTATCCGTCGAGCCCGGCGACACCAGGTTGGCGCGCACGCCGAAGGGGGCCAGCTCCAGCCCCACCGTCTGGGTCAGGCTGGTGACCGCCGCCTTGGAGGCGCAATAGGCCGCCATCTGCATGCGCGGCACATGGGCGGCGTTGGAGCCGATGGTGACGATGGCGCCGCGCCTCTGCCCCTTGAAGTGGGGCGCCAGGGCCCGCAGCAGATAGAAGACGCCGCTGGCGTTGACCGTCATGCAGTCGTGCCAGTCGTCATCGCTCAGGGCGTCGGTGGGGCCGAGGCGCAAGACCCCGGCCCCGTTCACCAGCACATCGAGCCCGCCGTCCGCCAGCAGCGCTGCGCAGCAGGCGTTGACCGCCTTAGAATCGCCGATATCGAGCAGCCGGGTGGTATAGGGGTAGTCGGCTTCGGGAAACGCCAGATCCAGCCCCACCACGGTGGCGCCGGCCGCCACGAACTGCATCGCCACCTCGCGGCCGATGCCGCGCCCGGCTCCGGTCACCCAGACCCGCTTGCCAGTGAAATCAAACGCCATTTTTTGCGGCTCCTTCGTCATCTTGCCCATCACCAGACCATCTCCACGCTCTCTTCGTCCTCGGCAAGCAGGCCGTCGAGGAAGCGGCAGAAGTCGTCGAGGCGCGGGTGATCGAACACATCGGAGACCTTGACCTGCACCCCAAACTCGGCGCCGAGCCGGTTCACTATCTGGATGGTCTGCAGGGACTGGCCCCCCAGTTCGAAGAAGTTGTCGGCGGGCGCCATGGTGGCGAGCCCCAGGATCTGCTGCCAGATGGCGCCGACCCGGTTCTCGGTCTCGCTGCCAAGAGTCAACACCTCGCCACCCGCCTGGTATGCGGCCAGCAGCCCCTTGCGATTCAGCTTGTTGGAGCCGGTGCGGGGCAGCTGGTCATAGTGGCGATAATCGGTGGGGATCATGGCGGCGGGCAGCACCCTGGCAAGCTGCGCCTTGATGACCCGGCTGTCGCGCTCAGGCCCCGCCACGAAGGCCACCAGCCGGCGTACGCTGCCGATGCTCACTCCCTGCACGCAGGCCTCGTCCACCCCGGGCAGAGCCAGCAGCTGGGCCTCTACCTCACCGGGCTGGATGCGATAGCCGCTGATCTTGAATTCGTTGTCGCGCCGGCCCAGATAGACCAGCCGGCCGGCCGACAGCCGCACCCGATCGCCTGTGCGATAGACGGGCAGCGCCTGGGCGCCGACCCTAAGGGTCTCAAAGCTCCCCTGCACGTCCCCCACATAGCCGTTGGCAAGCTGTGGGCCGAGCAGCACCAGCTCCCCCTCGCTGGCAGGCTGTTCCCCTGCCCCCAGAATGAGCGCCTGCATGCCGGGCAGCGGCAGACCGATGGGCAGCTGGGCCTGGTTCGGGTCTTCCTGCTGCAGCTCCTGGGTGGTCACCACCACTGTGGTTTCGGTGGGGCCGTAGGTGTTGAAGAGGCGCACATCGGAGCGGCCCTGGCGCTGCCACTGGGCCAGCTGCTCGGGGTAGACCGCCTCGCCGCCGATGATGACGGTGGCCAGATTGGCAGGAATGTGAGCCTGGCCCGCCGTCAGCGCCACCACCCATTCGTTCCAGAACGCGGTGGGCAGATCGAGGTGGGTGATCCCCATCTGCTCCACCCCGGCCGCAAAGGCGGGCATGGATTCGAGCAGGGCGTCGGTGCGCAGCACCAGGGTGGCGCCGGCGCTCAAGGTGGCGAACACCTCCTCGATGCTGGCATCAAAATTGAAGGGGGCGAATTGCAGCATCCGCGCGTCTTCATCCAGGTGATAACGGCAGCGGGCGGCGGCGGCGAAGTGATCCAGGGCGCCGTGGCTGACCGCCACCCCCTTGGGCAGACCGGTGGAGCCCGAGGTGAACATCAGGTAGGCGACGGCGCGGCCGGCGGCCGGCTGGTTGAGCCGATCGCCGCTCACCAGATCCCCCGCCAGGAGGGTGCGCCCCTCAAACAGGCTGGCCAGCTTGTGACGATACTCGGCCTGGGTGATCAGGGTATTGACCTCGCCCAGGCGCAGTATATGGCCCTGGCGCTCCAGCGGCTGCTCTGGATCGAGCGGCACGTAGACGGCGCCCACCAGCAGCACAGCCAGCTGGGCGAAGATGGCCTGGGGAGAGCGGGCCAACATGACCCCCACCTTGTCGCCGGGGGCGACGCCTTCGGCCTGCAGGGCGGCCGCCATCTGTTCGGCTCTGGCCAGCAGCGCCTCGTAGCTGAAGCGGGCCTCTCCCTGCTCCAGCGCTACCTTGTCCGGGGTCTGGGCGGCGAAGTGGCAGAGCGCTTCCAGCACCGGCCGCACCTGGAGAGCCTCATGGGCGGGGCCGGCGATCAGGGCCCTGGCTCGCTGCTCGGCCAGCCAGTCGGCCTTGAGGGTCCCTTGCGTCTGGGCGGGCTCGGCCAGCCAGCGTCCCAGCAGGGCAAACAGGGTATCGGCGATGGCCGCCAGATCTCCCTGCTGGTAGCAGCCGGGGTTGGCATCCAGATCCAGGCGTGGCTGGCCATCGACGCCGACCTGCACTTCGATGGTGAGATCCTCCACCGGGCCGGCGCTGATGTTGAGAATATGGGCACTGAGCGGCCCGAAGCGGCGGGCGTGATCGAAGGGCATGATGTTGACCAGGGGGCCGAACAGGCGCTTGTCGCCCCCCACCAGGCCAAGGTCGCGGCGCAGCAGTTCGTAGCGGTAGTGCTGGTGTTTGCGCACCCCGCGCTTGGCCTTGGCCACGGCGCCGGCGGCGCCCGCCAGATCCAGTTCCTCACCAAGATCGAGAGCCAGGGGGGTGATGTTCATCTGCATGCAGGGCACGGTCAGCGACGCCGAGCCGATGCGGTTCATCATCATCAGGCCGAGCAGGGTCTGGCGCTGGCCGCTCGAAAGCGACAGCTGTGCCGAGAGGCCGGCCAGCAGCAGATCGGGCCAGCCCAGCTTGTGTTCGTCGGCAAAGCCGGTCAGGGATTGCCAGAGCGCCGCCGGCAGCGGACGGCTCTCGCGGATAAATTCGGCGGCGATGGGCGCGCGGGTCTCGCCAAAGGACTTCACCTCGGGCCAGGCCTGCAATTGCTCCTGCCAGAAGCTGCGGGCGGCGGCGTTCTTGCCGCTTAGCTCGCGGCTCGCCTCTTCGGCCAGCACCTCAGCCAGAGAGCCAAAGGGGGATGGGGAGTTCATCTCACCGGCCAGCCCCTCTGCATACAGCTCGGCGATGCGCTGGAACAGCAAGGTGGTGCCAAAGCCATCGAGGGCGATGTGGTGCACGCAGCTGTAGAGATAATCGCGGCCGGGGCCGCGCAGCAGGGCGAAGCGGCAGGGAGCCTCTTCGGTCAGTTTGAACGGGCGGCGCAGATCGGCCCAGGCCCAGGAACGGGCCAGGGTCTCGTCATCGCGCTCGAGGGAGACCTCTTCATAGGCCAGGGGCAGCTCGTGCGAGACGAAGCAGACCGCCTCCTTATCGTCTTCGAAGTGGCCCTTGAGCGCCTCGCACTCCCCCACCGCCCTGGCGAGGGCTGCGGCCAGCACGGCCGCCTCGACCTTGCCGTCGAAGGCGATGCACTCGGCGGTGTTGAACATCGCCTTGTCGTCATTGAGCAGATGTCCGGACCAGAGCCCCTGCTGGGGGATGGTCAAGGGGAAGCGGTTCATGGGGTCACCTCCAGCGCCTGGGCTGCCAGCCTGGTCTCGATGAGGCGCCACCAGCCGTTGAGGGTCGGCAGCTTGGCCAAGTCCACGAAGCCGAGCTCCACCCCGGCGGCGCGCCACTCGGTGAGCAGGGCCATGATCCGCACCGAATCCAGACCGTAGTCGATGAGGTTCTCGTCGGGGTCAAACTCCCCTTCCTCCTCGTCGATATGACTCAGCAGCCGCGCCTTGAGCCCTTCGTACGTCAGCAGCGGATTGGTGGGCAACGAATTGGTCTGGGCGGCAGAAGCGGAAGCCGGGGCCAGGGCCAGCACCTCCTCGCAGGGGATCACCTTGCCGCAGCGGGTCGCCACGTAGTCGAGCGCCATCTGGTGGTCGGCCAGGGAGAAGTCCGCCACCCCGTCCGCCAGGAAGAAGGGCTGGATGTCGCGCATGAAGGCGTCGCAGGCGGTCATCATGCAGCCGATATGGCCGTAAATGCCGCCGATGATCAGCTGATCCCGCCCCTGACTTTCAAGCATCTGCTCGAGCTCGGAGCGCTGGAAGGCGCTGTAGCGCCACTTGACCAGCACGGTGTCGTCCCGCTCCGGGCGCAGGGCGGCCACCACCTGCTGCTGTTCGGGCCGTTTGTTGAGCCCCGGGCCCCACATGTCATTGAGCAGGGCGCGATCTTCGGGGGATTGATCCTTGGGCTGGGCGGTGTAGAAGACCGGGATGCCGAGGGCCTTGCACTGCTTGCGCACGGCGGCCAGGCGCTCGGTCAGGGCCGCGATCAGTGGGCTGTTCTCGCCGTAGAAGGCGGTGAAGTACTCCTGCATGTCGTGGATCAGCAGGGCGGCGCGTTTGGGGCTCAGGGTCCAGTCGACCTTGTTGGCCTTCCACTGGCTGGGCATGGCGTAATTGTTCAGGGTTGGGATAGCCATAACGTCATGATTCCTTTTTAGTTTTATGCTGTTGTCAGGGGCTGGTTGGCGGCGATGGCGTGCGCAATGCGTGCCCGCAGCCCCTGCTTGTCAATCTTGCCCACCGCCGTCATGGGCAGGGCGTCCAGGGTTTCGAAACGGTCGGGCAGCTTGAAGTCCGCCACCCCGCGCTCACGCAGAAACTTGCGCAAGGCCAGCGGCTTCAAGGCGGGATCCGTGCTGACGATAAAGGCGCAGCTCTTCTCCCCCATGGCGCTGTCGGGCATGGAGACCAGGGCCGCATGGGTGATGGCCGGGTGGTGCAGCAGCTGGTTTTCCACCTCTTCCGCCGCGATCTTCTCGCCGCCTCTGTTGATCTGATCCTTCTGCCGCCCCACCACGGTGAGGTAACCCTCGGCATCCTGTACCACCAGATCGCCGGAGCAGTAGAAGCCCTCGCTATCGAACACCCGGGCGTTGTGGGCCGAGCTCTGGTAGTAGCCGCGGAAGGTATAGGGGCCACGGGTGTGCAGGGCGCCAGGCTCGCCGGGGGCAACCGGGTTGCCCGCCTCATCGAGGATGCGTACCTCGTCGTCCGGGCTCATGGGGCGGCCCTGGGTGTGGATCACCTTCTCGTCCGGGTCGTCCAGCCGGGTGTAGTTGACCAGCCCTTCCGCCATGCCGAACACCTGCTGCAGCCGGCAGCCGAGCAGCGGCCCTATCTTGCTGGCCACAGCCTCCCCCAGCTTGGCGCCACCCACTTGCAGCAAGTCGAGACTCTCGAGCTGAGTGCGCGCAGCGGAGTCAGCTTCCGCTGCCTGCAGCCAGAGGGAGACCGCCGGCGGCACCAGCGAGGTGAGATTGACCCGGTGGCGGGCGATCAGCGGGAAACAGCTGATGGGGCTGGGATCGGGGGCGAGCACCACGGTGCCGCCCGCCTCGAATACTCCCAGGGCACCCGGGGAGCTCAGGGGGAAGTTGTGGGGTGCCGGCAGGGCGCACAGATAGCGGGTGTGGGGCCCCAATTCACAGATTTCATTGCTGCGGCGCACGCTGTAGAGGTAGTCGTCGTGGGTGCGGGGGATGAGCTTGGGGGTGCCGGTGCTGCCGCCGGAGAGCTGGAAGAAGGCCACCTCGTCCGCCGGGGTCGGGCTACATTTCACCGGCTCACTCTCACCCTGCTTCGCCAACCAGTGAGTCAACCCCAGCTCCCCCCCATCGCCATCCAGCAGCACCAGTTCGGCGCCGATGGTTGTCAGCAGCTCGCTCTCGCGACACTTGCTCGCAAACAGCGGATGGGCCAGCGAGCCGATAAAGAGGCGGGGAGTGATCTGCTCGGCATAAGAGAGAAGCTCCAGCCGATTGTGGCTAAAGAGCGCGTTGACCGGCGCGATGCCGGCCTTGAGCAGGGCGAAGAACACCAGATAGAACTCGGCCACGTTGGGGAGCTGCACCAGCGCGGTGTCCCCCACCCCCAGGCCGTGGCGGGCCAGATTCGCGGCCAGCCGGCTCGAGGCAGCGTCCAGCTCGCCATAGCTGAAGCGACGCTCGCCGCAGAGAATGGCCTCGGCCTCGGGGGCCAGTTCGTACTGGCGCGCCAGCATGGCGGTCAGCGGCTCGCCGCGCCAATAGCCCTTGGCTCGGTACAACTCCGCTAACGCTTCAGGCCAGCGGGTATAGGGCAGGAAACGTCGAGTCTCGCTCATTGCGCCACCTCCGGGCTCAGGCCCAGGGCTTTCAGATTCGGCTGCCCGCTCAGCCAGCCCAGATATTGACGCTGGCTCATTGCGCTACCTCCAAATCCAGGCCCAGGGCTTTTAGCATGGTCCCCAGCTTGGTGCCGGTCTCGGCCCACTCCATGGCGGGATCCGAACCCGCGACTATACCGGCGCCGGCAAACAGCTCCACCTGATGGCCATCAAGCACGCCGCAGCGGATCACTACGGCCCACTCGCCGTTGCCCTGGCTGTCGCACCAGCCGACGATGCCGCTGAACAGAGCGCGCCGGAAGGGCTCCTGCTCGCGAATGAACTGTCGGGCGAGATCGGTGGGATAGCCGCACAGGGCCGGAGTGGGATGCAACTGGCAGGCCAGGGAGAGCACTGAGGCGTCGCTGCCGTGCAACTGACCCGCTATGGGGGTGCCCAGATGCCAGAGGGTGTCCGTGCTCATCAGGGTGGGTTTTTGGGGGATCGCCAGCTCGCGGCAATGAGGGGTCAGCACCCGGCGGATCTCGTCGATCACCAACTTGTGTTCATGCTGATCCTTGCGAGAGGCCAGCAGATCCCGGGCCACCGCCTCGTCCTGCACCGGCTCACTCGCCCGTCTGGCGGAACCCGCCAGCGGGTGGGTGAACACCTCTCCCCCGCTGACACGCAGCAGCAGCTCGGGGCTGGCCCCAAGCAGTCGGCGGCCCTGACCGAGCGGCAGGGAGAAGTGGAAGGCGTGGGGATTCTGGGCCATCAGGTGGGCCAGCACCCGCTCGGGGTCGGCGGGCTTGTGCAGGGTAAGGGTGAGCTTGCGTGACAGCACCACCTTGGCGAGCTTGCCTTGGGCGAACGCATCCAGCGCAGCACTGACCGAGGCCTTGAATTCACCCGCAGCCGGGGTGCTCTGCACCGAAATGACGCTGTTGGTCTCGGTGGCCTGCTCTTTTGGCGCAGCACGCTCCCCCCGCTCATAGCGGCCGGGCACATAGAGACAGGAGGCTTCCGCCGGATCGAAGGCGAAGGCACCGATGAGCAAGGGGTTGGCCTGGCCGGCGGCCCTGGCGGCATCGAGGGCCCGGGTTATCTGCTGCGCCAGCAGGGGCCAGTCACCGGCAGGGGTCGCTATGGGTTGACCCAGATCATAGGCACCAAGGCTCCCCTGGCCTGAGGTAAACAAGAAGTCTGGCGGTGTGTCCGCCTCGGCAGGTGCGCCATTTTCCATTACTCGAGTATTCACGTTACACCCTCAAAGAAGATTCAAAATGATAATGATTATCATTTTGACTTTGTGCGGCGGTAAAATACTCGCTTTGAAATCACGGGGTCAATGGGATTTTGAGTCGGTAAAACAGGAGCCTGTCTGTGGATATTGGCACTATGGCGCCGCGGCGGGCCTGCTGGCGCAGGGGATGACAACGCTACTCGAATGAACACGGATTGCCATCCCCATATGGGGGATGCGACAGAAACGGGGTCAGGCTGCCCTACTGGCGGCCGACCCGCTTTGCCCCTAAGATGGCGCCATCTGTTGTTGCCACCCATTTGATGGAACCTTCCCATGTTAAAGCACCTGCTTCTGCTCCCCTTCGCCCTGCTGCTGGCGGCCTGCTCTCTCACCCAGTACAGCGTCAGCGAGGGGGAGATAAACCAGTACCTCAAGGAGCGAGTCGCCTTCGAGAAACAGCTGGGGATCCCCGGCATCATGTCGAGCAAGATCCGCCTGGACGACATGGAGAGTCGCATCGGTCGCACCCGCGCCGATCGGGTCGAGCTGGATGCCGCCGGTGATCTGCAGGTCGCAAGTCCCCTTGGCAGCCAGCAGATGAAGATCCGCCTCTCCCTCAGTGCCCGCCCGGACTATGTGGCGGAGCAGGGCGCCATCTACCTGCGCGATCTCGAACTCATCTCGGTCAAGACAGAGCCGGCCGACGTGGGCGCCGCCCTCACCCCGCTGCTGCCCACCTTCAACCAGTCCCTCTCCCTCTTCCTCTCCCAGACCCCCGTCTATCGGCTCGATGGCAGCCGCAAGAACGAGGCGCGTATCAAGGAGAAGGTCGAGGCCCTCAAGGTGGAGCCGGGTCGCCTGGTGATCCCCTTCAAGCTGATGTAACCCCTGTAGCCGCGCCCCCCTCTCCCCAGCACACCGGGGCGCGGTTTTTCGCTTCTAAAGTTCCCTCCCTTGCCTCATAATGCACACCATTCTCATTTAGATTCATGAGAAGCGTCATAATAAAATCAAACATATGGGTGAAAAGGACATGAGAAAGACCGTACTGGTGCAGGCGATCGCCTGTGCACTGCTCAGCAGCGCCGCGCACGCTGCCGTCAAGGTGGAAGACAAGACCTTCAACACCGCCGCCAGCATGTTGGCCTATACCGAATTCGAACTCTCCGGCGAGCCGCTGGCCGAAGCGCTGGGGCTGGATCTGGACGTGCTGGACGCCAACCGTGCCGATGAACCGACCCCCTTCGACTTCGCCGCCGGCATCGAATCCTACGAGTACTCCGAAGAGGCGATGTACGCCCTCAACTACCAGTCCGGCATGGGCCCGCATCTGGTGAACGGGCCGCAGAACCTGGCCCGTGGCGGCACCCTGGCCGACCTTGGCCAGCGGGTGCTGGCCATGGCCGATGCGGTCGGCTTCCCGGCCGATGAAGTGCCCCAGGGCATGTATCCCCTCTCCCTGCCCTACGCCTCCGCCAACCCGGAGTTCGCCCAGGCGGTGAACGCATCCCCGGTCAACGGCGATCAGCTCACCATCAAGACCGCCAAGGGCACGGAAAAATCGGTCAAGACCCAGGTGCCGGCCTACTTCCGCGACTACGCCACCCTGCGCTGGAGCGGCAGTGACAACCTGCTGGTGCCGGCGGCCGTGGGCGGCATCCTGCTCAAGGAGGTGATGTGGTCCCAGGACTTCCTCGGCGGCATGCACGTGGCCGAGAGCGATGAAGAGGTAGAAGCCGCGTCCGCCACCATGGATCAGGATGGCAAGCACAAGCTCGGCGTCTCCGCCGCCGACGGCTTCAACGGCATGATGCTGACCGAGCAGTCCATCGACAAGCTGGCCATACTGCAGAACCAGCTCGGCTTCGACGGCAAGCAGCTCGGCGCCAAGGTAAGCCCCCAGTACGATCCGGCCAAGGGGGTCGTCTACTTCCCCCATCAGGTGAAAGTGACCGAAACCAGCAAGAACGACGTCGGTGCCATCGGCAAGCTGGAGGTGGTGGACGGCTCCGCCCAGCTGCGCGATGCCTGGATGCTGCTGTGGCCCCTCTCCGAGTTCTACGCCTTCAGCGATCAGCGCAGCGCCAACACCAACCAGAACCCGGCCTTCCACGCCGTGTTTGACGGCGCCCCCTTCGCCGCCGCGCCGGCCGCCAACAAGGCCAATGATCTGGGCAAGGCGGTGGCGGGCAGCGATGCCTTCTCCCTGGCGCTGAATCTCTCCAACCTGACCTTCAAAAACCTGGCCGCCCTGCACTTCGAGCCCAAGGCCGGTACCCTGGTGGACAGCTGGCAAGGGGGCAAGCAGGGCACTCATGTCACCACCTTCGACGCCGCCTACGCCCTGGTTGCCCTGCAGATCTTCCAGCGCGCCCAGGATGCCCTGCCGGTCGGCTACGCCGCCGGTGACAATGGCGAGCTGAACCTCAAGACCCGGCAGGGTCAACAGGCGCTCGAGCTGGTACGCAAGCAGGCTGACTTCATCCTCGGCAAGCTGGTGGGCAAGAACGGCCTGGTCCACGACGGCCTGACCCTGGGCGGAGCGCTGGACGCCGGTCAATCCATAGAGGCGCAATTTGCCGCCATCCGTGGCCTGACCGCCGCCTTCCTGGCCACCTCGGATGCCAAGTACCGCACTGCCGCACGGGATCTCTTCATCGCCACCGACAAGGCCTACTTCAATGCCAAGGCGGGTACCTGGCTGGCGGGCAAGCAGGGTGAATACACCCCCTGGACCCAGGCCGCCATCTCCGGCGCCCTGCGCTCCGCCATGCTGAACCTGCGCAACGAAGGGGCCGAGAAGGCGCCCGAGCTGGAGCTGGCCAAGCTGACCCAGCAGTACGTCAGCTGGTTCCGTGGCACCGTCAACGGCGGCATGCAGATGGCCGAGTGGGTCGGCGACTCCGGCGAGAACGTCATCGAGGGTGCCGGTGGTGACACCGACGAAGACGGCGTCCCCCAGGTGACCGCCGCCGGTGGCAAGCACGGCACCGCCATGGTGATGGCCGGCAAGGCCATCGTCAGCGAATAAGTCAGCGATGACGACATGAAAAAGGGAGCCTCTTCGGCTCCCTTTGTGTTTTCTGCATGTGTTCTCACCCCAGCTTGGCCAGCATCTCCTTGGTCACCAACACTATGCCCTGCTCGGAGCGGTAGAAGCGGCGAACATCCTCGTCGGCGTTCTCCCCCACCACCAGGCCATCTGGCAACACACAGCCTTTATCCACCACCACCCGGCGCAGCCGGCAGCCGGCACCTATCTCGACCCCGGGGAAGATCACCGCCTGATCCAGGGTGCAGAAGGAGTGCACCCGCACATTGGTAAAGAGCACCGAGTTCAGCACGAAGGAGCCGCTGACGATGGAGCCGCCCGCGAACATGGAGTTGATGGTCATGCCGTGCTGACCGTTTCTGTCCTGCACGAACTTGGCGGGGGGCGACATGTTCTGGCTGGTCCAGATGGGCCAGTTCTCGTCATAGATGTCGAGCTCGGGCACCACGGAGGCGAGGTCCATGTTCGCCTCCCAGAAGGAGTCCAGGGTCCCCACGTCGCGCCAGTAAGGCTTTTGCCCCTCCTTGGCCCCGACGCAGGAGATGGTGAAGGGGTGCGCAAAGGCCTTGCCCTCTCCCACGATGCGCGGGATCACATCCATGCCGAAGTCATGCTTGGACTCCAGGTTGTGGATGTCCTCCTCCAGCAGCTGATAGAGGTATTCCGCATCGAAGATGTAGATCCCCATGGAGGCCAGGGAGACCTTGTCATTGCCCGGCATGGCGGGCGGGTTGGCCGGTTTCTCCACGAAGGCGCGGATCTTGCGCTGCTCGTCGATATCCATGACCCCGAAGGCGGACGCCTCCGCGCGCGGCACCTCGATGCAAGCCACCGTCACCTTGGCGCCGAGGCGCACGTGATCGAGCAGCATGGCGGCATAGTCCATCTTGTAGATGTGATCCCCCGCCAGCACCACTATGTATTTGGGGCCGTAGTCACGAATGATGTCGACGTTCTGATAGATGGCATCGGCGGTGCCGCGATACCAGTGCACCTCGTCCACCCGTTGCTGGGCGGGCAGCAGATCGATGAACTCGTTCATCTGATAGCGCAGGAAGGACCAACCGGACTGCAGGTGGCGCAGCAGGCTGTGGGACTTGTACTGGGTGACCACACCCACCCGGCGAATACCGGAATTGATGCAGTTGGAGAGCACGAAATCGATGATGCGGAACTTGCCGCCGAAATGGACGGCAGGCTTGGCGCGATTGTCGGTCAACTGCTTCAGGCGACTGCCTCGTCCCCCTGCGAGCACCAAGGCCATACTCTGATTCAATAGTTGCCGGGCTTTGGCTGTGTCTACGGGTTCTAGCAACATATTTACCTCTGCTCTGTTGGGGCTGTTTTCAACCCATCTTCGCTTTTTTCACGAACTGTGAAAGTGTTTTCACTCACATTTAGTTGCTTTCCGACGGCCCTTTTCATGGAGTTGCGTGAGTACTCATGCTTTGTGCCGGCGGCTTGGTTAGAATTTCTACATCACGAGCATCATCAAGGATGAAACGATGTTGAATAAACACGAGGGAAATCTGCTGCTGGTCAGCGCCCTGGTCTGCATTCCCATGCTGTTGCTGCAGGGGCTCTGGCTTGCACCTCCCGCCTCCCCCCTCACCCTGCTGCTGGTCCTGATGACCACCCTCATCGGCTTCGCCCTGCTGCTCTTTCTCACCCACAGCGTGCGCAAGGGGGAGCGGGCGAGGCAGGAGCAGCGCTGGCTGCTGGCGCTGCAACAACGGGATCCCGCCATGCTGGAGAGCCCGCAGGCACAAACGGCACTACGCCAGCTGCTTGCCTCCTTCAGTGAAGCCGAACTCGATGCACATCGCCAGATAAGCGAGCTGCACAATCAGGCGACCCGGGACGAGATGACGGGCCTGCGCAACCGCCATGCGTTCAGGCGCGATCTCACCGAGCTGCTGCAACAGGAGAATACCCAGACCGCCATCCTGGTGCTGATCCGCGCCACCGAGCTTGGCAAGCTCAACACCCAGCGTGGCTTCCAGTCCGGGGATGCCTACATCAGGGACATCGCCAACCTCATCACCCACACGGTGAGCCGCTTCCCCGGCCATCAGGTCTATCGCATCTCGGGGGCCGACTTCGCGGTCCTGATGCCACCGCTGGCCCAGATCCCGCCCCACCTGCTGGGACGAGATCTGAAACTCGCCTTCGATCGCTATCAGCACGAACACGAGCTGGACAGTGCCGCCTACTCGGGCATGACCCGGCTCAGCAGCGAGCAGAAGATAGAGGCCATCCTGGCCCGCGCCGATCTGGCACTGGCCCGCGCCCAGACGGAAGCGGTCAACGGCTGGGCCATCCAGCAGAGTGACGAGGTGGTCGAGTTGCAGGGGCAGCGTCACTGGACCCAGGTGCTGACCGATCTGCTGGAGCAGGAGAGCGTCAGCTTCACCTGCCAGCCCATCATGCCGCTCCATCGCGGCATGCTGACCTATCACGAGATCTACCCCCGCTTTTGCAGCAGCGACGGCACCACGCTGCCAAGCGATACCCTGCACGCCATGGCCCAACGTCTGGACATGGTGCTGCGCCTGGCGCAGATGGTGATCCGCCACGTCATCCGCCAATACCGGGCCTTCGGTGGGCACAGCAGCCGCTGGGGCCTCAACCTGCCGGGCAGCTTGCTGCAAAACAGCGCCTTCCTCATCTGGCTCGATCACCAGTTGCAAAAAGACCCCGACATCAGCGCCAACCTGGTGTTCGAGATAGATGAGGAACATCTGGAGCGCAACCTGACGGGGGCAAGGCGGCTGTTCGAGTTGCTCAGGCGCCACGGCAGCCGCTCGGCCATCTGCAACTTTGGCAAGGGCATAGGATCCTTCAGCCTGTTTCGTGAGCTCAAGCCCGACTATATCAAGCTGGATCCCGCCCTCATCACCGAGCTGGAGCAGGATCTCACCAACCAGCAATTCGTGCGGATGATAGTCGACGTCTCCCATCGCATGGGCAGTCTGGTGATAGCGGAAGGGGTGGAGCAGATAGGGCAGAAGCAGATGCTGCAAGGCATGTATGTGGACGGATTGCAGGGGTATCTGATCGCACGGCCCCAGGAGCTGGGACCGGAGATGAGCCAGATGGCGCTTTTTACGGAGAGCGTTTCAACTTCAGCAGGGTCAGAATGATGTCATTGAGCTGGCGGTAGCGCTCCAGCTCCTTCTGATCGTAACGGGTCGCCAGCATGGTCGGGTTGTGGCGGTTCTTGAGGTAACGGTTGATCTGCAGACGATTGAAGCCGGCCACCTTGTAGACCTGTCCCAGCAAGGCATTGAGCTCTTCGTCATCCAGTCCCGCCCGGGCCAGATAGTCCTCCTGGGAGGGGCTCTCCAGCTGGCAACTCTGCTTGTCGAGGTGACCGCTCTCCTGCAGGTAGGCGAGCCACTGCTCCACATAGAGCGGCTTGCAGCCGGCCAGCAGATCGAAATAGCCCACCGCATCGCAGCGGCAGCCGGTGAGCAGCACCAGGGCCAGGGCGTCGCTGTCGCATTGGAAGGTCACGGGACCGCTCTGGCCCCAATCCAGTGCCTGCACCCGGATCTGCGCCCGCGCCCCCGCCCGTCCGCTCACGTCGAATACAAACATGGCACCTCCCGTCTGGCAAAGGATTGATGATGGCCCATAGCGCCGTCAGCGCCAAGCCAAATCGCCTTTTCATTCAACATTCTGCAGGGCGGGCCATAAAAAAACCGACAGCCTCGCGGCTATCGGTTCTGGTGGCATTCCATGGCCCCGGTGCGGGCCATCAGTGCAGCACGGTTCAGGCGTCCAGCTCTACCAGCGCCTTGGCCAGCTCGATGGGCTCGAGCTCCTGGCCTTCCAGATCGGCGTTCCAGTTCGGGCCGACCAGCACATCGTCTTCGTCCAGATCGTTGATCCAGATGTCGAGGAACTCTTCCAGCTCGATCACTTCCGGCTCGTAGTCCGCCCACTCGTCCACGCAGTGCAGACGGGCATCGCCCTCGGCAGACCAGAGCGGCATGACGTCGGCATCTTCGAACTCGGCGGAGCGGCACACCACCCAGTCTTCACCATAACGCAGACCCCACACCTGACCCGACTCGCGGACTTCTTCGATGAACAGCTGGAAATTGGCGTCAAGATTGTCAGTTAGTTTGCTCATGGGGGTCTCTCTCTTGCAGGCGGTCGGCCAACGCTGGCCAATAATGGGGCTGATGGTGTCCCAAAAGCCCCCCAGACTCAAGCCTTATCCCCAAAAAGGCGGGGATAAGCGCCATCAGGTACGATATTGGGCGACCAGGGCCCCCAACTCATCGCAAGAGAGCGCCAGCTGGCTTGCCGCCTGCTCGGTCAACCGGTTCTGGGCCAGGGCATCCGCCGCCAGTTCTGTGATGGCCACCAGCCGCTGGTTGATCTCCTCGGCCGCCCGGCTCTGCTCGGCGGCGGCCGTGGCGATCTGACTATTCATGGCATTGATGGTGTGCACAGACCCATCGATGGCATGAATGGCGCCGTCGGCATCACCGGCCCGGTCGGCGGTGGAGCGGGAGAGTTGCTGCAACTGGGTGATGCCGCTGACCACCCGGCCCGCCCCCTCCTGCAGCCGCTGGATCATCTGCCGGATCTCGTCGGTGGAGCTGTGGGTGCGGGTCGCCAGGGTGCGCACCTCGTCGGCCACCACCGCAAAGCCGCGCCCCTGCTCGCCGGCCCGGGCCGCCTCGATGGCGGCGTTGAGGGCCAGCAGGTTGGTCTGCTCCGCCACCCCCCGGATCACATCGAGCACAGAGCCAATCTGCTGGGTCTCCTGCTCGAGCCGGCTCACCGCCTGCACCGTCTCCACCATCTCGTCCGCCAGCTGGCTGATGGTCTCCCTGGTCTGAGCCACCACCTGACGCCCGTGCCGGGCGAGATTGAGCGCGGAGTCCGCCGCCTCGGCGGCCTGGGCCGCGTGCTGGCCCACCTCCCGGCTGCTCACCGTCATCTGCTCCATGGCGCTGGCCACCCTCAGGGTGTCCTGCTCCTGGCCGGTGACGATGGCGCCTGTCCGATCGACGACCTGGGCCAGCTGGTGCGCCTGCTCCCGGTTCTGGGCCGTGATCTGCTGACTGCGGCCCACCAGCTGCGCCATCTGGCCGGCGAAGAGGTTGAAGTTGACCGAGAGCTGGCTCAGCTCGTCCCGGCCCGACTCCGGCAGGCGAAAACGCAGATCCCCCTCCCCCCTGGCGATGTTGCCGAGGGCCGATACCGACTGGGAGAGGGGCACCACTATGCTGCGCACTATGAGCCCGACCACGGCAAACAGCAGGATGGCCAACACCAGGCCTATCCCGAGCAGGGTGCGCAGCACCTCCTGATACTGGGCTTCGACGTCGTCCACATAGACGCCGGTGCCGATGATCCAGTCCCAGGGGGCGAAGCGCTTGATGTAGGAGATCTTGCGCACCGGCTCCTCCACCCCGGGCTTGGGCCAGTAGTAGGCCAGCTCACCGGCCCCCTCGGCCCGCGCCAGATCGGCGAAGGCGACGAACAGCCTGAGCCCCTGCTTGTCCTCCACCCCGGAGAGATCCTTGCCGTCCAGCTCGGGCTTCATGGGGTGCATCACCATGGTGGGGTGGCTGTCGTTGATCCAGAA
This sequence comes from Aeromonas sp. S16(2024), assembly GCF_041403065.1. Lineage (NCBI taxonomy): Bacteria > Pseudomonadati > Pseudomonadota > Gammaproteobacteria > Aeromonadales > Aeromonadaceae > Aeromonas > Aeromonas sp. S16(2024). The sequence goes on from NZ_JBGLQX010000002.1 coordinate 140,057, forward strand.
GTAATCCTCCTCGCCATAGCGCAGCCCCTTGATCGCCGCGAGGGCCTCGGCCTTGGCGCTTTGCTCATCCAGCTCCCCCCGGCGCACCCTGGCCTCGAACCCGGCCACCAGGCTGTAGGCGGTCTCGACCTGGGCGCGGGTCTGACGGCTCTTCTCCCCCATCAGCCCCTGCTGATAGATCTGCAGGCAGAAGAACAGCAACAGTCCCAGCAGCGCCAGCACCATCAGGGTCACCAGCGACAGGCGCCGGCCGATACTCCATTGTCTCAACATACCCTCATCCCGAACCAGCTACATGTTGTTAACAAGGTATGTCGCCACGACGCGGCCTGTCTACGATGACAGCAAAAGCAGTGCCAAAAACATGATCCAGCCCCAAAAACAAGAAAGGGTGCCCAGTGGCACCCTTTCTTGTTGTCGACCGAATGACGGTATCACCGCTCCCAGTACACCTCTTCCAGGCTGTCTTCCTTCTCAGGCAGGCCGCGGGAGAGACGCGGGCTGCTCTGGGCCAGCACCTCGTAGCTCACCCGGTTGGCGTACTTGCACACCTGGGCCAGGGAGGAGTAGGTGAGGAACTCGGAGAGGTGCTTGGCGGAGTTCGGCACATTCATGCGGTGATAGGCGTTGGCCACCATGTCGTGCAGCACGGCGGACAGGGCGCCATCCCCGGCGCCATTGGTGTTCTTGATCTTCTCCGGGCCGCCCATGTAGGGGGAGATATGGGAGTAGATCCGCGCCGGCTTGCGGCACTTCTCGCGGGCCATGGGGCGGCTGAACTCATACATGTTGAACTCGGGGATGACGCCGGGCAGCAGGGTATGGGTGGTCTCGCGCTTGTAATCCTCGTCGGTGTAGCTCGCCATGTAGAGGCCGATGGGACCGGCGGTGCAGAGCACCATGTCGGCCCAGTCCAGCGCCTTGTCGGCAGCGCCGAGCGGGTCTTTGATCCCGGTCAGGGCCTCGGCTTCGTCCTCGTTCATGGCGAGCACGGTCACGTTCTCGCTGATGAAGTCACGCCACCACTGGGGGTTCTCGTCGATGACAAAACGGGTGCCCAGGGTCAGCACCACGGGCACACCGGCCTCGCGGGCATAACGGACCGCAGCCATGGCGGCCTCCTTCATGGGGGTGCCGTCGGCACCGCGCACCAGGTAGGCGGTGATCACCAGGGCGGAGGAGTCCTTGATGATGGCCTCCGGGATGTGCGCCACATCCAGGTGGTCCATCTTGCCGGCGTTGATGCCAAAGCTGCGTTCGCCCCCTTCGGTGATGAAGGTAAAGCAGCGACCGACCGGGCCGTCCACCGGCTGCAGGTAGTCGAGGTTGACCCGGGACGAGGTGTTGCACAGATAGCGGTAGGCGTAGCTGCCGATGCGGATGTCCTGGCTCATCACCCCGAGCAGGATGGAGTGGGAATCCGCCAGCACAGAGTAGTTGTGCATGGTGTTGCCTATGGTGCCGCCGGCAAACTCGCTCACCACCATGTTGTTGGCCTTGAGCTCTTCATAGACCCGCTCGGCCACGTCGTCGGAGATGAGCATGGAGTGACCCTTGCTCAGGCCGTACCGGTTCAGGAAGTCCTCGTCCACATGGGCTTCGATATCCACCAGAGTCTGATCTATGCCCACCACATAGGCCTTGCCCAGTTCGCTGAGCAACGGATTTTGCGGGATCAGGGGATCACGCCTGTCGACCGGGAAGTAGTGTTTGGACTTGCGCTGACCGGGAAATTTCATGGCAATCTTCTGTGCTCTGGGGGAAAGAGGGGCGGGATTTTAACACAATCCACCCCGCCGAAAAGTCGCACGATTAAATTTTGAGGTCAGTATAGGCAAGGGTTTGCGAGGAAAACGTTTGATCTTTCCCCCTCAAAAAACCACCTCGCGGTGAAGTGGTTTTTCGCACTCAAGTGGCCCCTGGCCTCAGCCGAATGACAGCCCCTGCACCAGCGCCAGCACCGAGAAGAGTCCCAGGGACAGCCAGAAGAAGAGGGTGCCGAAGAGCCGTGGCTTGTTCGGCGCCTTTGGGATCTGGATGCCGATGGCGTGCAGGATGCGCCCCACCAGCAGCAGCGCCCCACCCAGGTGCAGCCAGAGCGCCCCCACCCCGGCCAGCTCGCACAGGGCCATCAGCAGGAGGGTGAGCGGCACGTACTCGGCGAAGTTGCCGTGGGCACGGATGGCGGAGAGCATCTCGGGCGCCTCCCCTTCCCCTATCATCACCTTGAACTGGGCACGGCGCTTGACCACCCAGAACGAGAGCAGCAGGAACAAGAGCCCCAGCAGACCGCCGTAGATCAGCGTGATATGCATCATCAAGACACTCCTTTATCGTTGAACCCGAACACCAGGCACGCATAGTCGCGGCCGTGAAGACCCCTCACGCCAGCTCGCGGCAGATCAGCGACACCATCATGCGGATATGGGCCTGATCGCTGTTGAGGGCCGGTATGTAGTGGAACTGCTCTCCCCCCGCGTCCATGAAGACGGCGCGGTTCTCGACCTGGATCTCCTCCAGGGTCTCGAGGCAATCCGCCGAGAAGGCCGGGCAGATCACATCGAGCCGCTTGACCCCTTGTTCAGCCAGCTGGGCTATGGTGACGTCGGTATAGGGCTTGAGCCACTCCTGCTTGCCAAAGCGGGACTGGAAGCTGGCACTCCACTGCTCGGGGGACAGACCCAGCGCCTCCGCCAGCAGGGCGGCGGTGCGGCGACACTGGTGACCGTAAGGATCCCCCTCGTCCTCGCTGCGCTGGGGAATGCCGTGGAAGGACATCAGCAGATGCTCCCCCTGGCCCTGCTGCTCCCACTGGCGGCGCACGCTCATGGCCAGCGCCTGGATGTACTCAGGGTGGTTGTGATAGTCGCGGATGAGGCGCATCACCGGCAGGTGGCGCTCCTTCTTCATCACCCGGGCCCAACCGTCGAACACGGCGGCCGTGGTGCTGGCGGCATACTGCGGATAGAGCGGCAGCAGTATCACCCGGTTGACCCCCTGGGCCTTGAGCGCCTGCCAGCCCTCGTCGAGGGAGGGCGAGCCATAGGTCATGGCCAGCACCACGGGCACATCGACCCCTTCCCGCTTGAGCTCCTGCTCCAGCGCCGCCCGCTGCCGCTGACTGATGGCCATCAGGGGCGAGCCCTGCTCGGTCCAGACCTGCTGATAGAGCTTGGCGACCCTGGGGGCCCGAAACGGCAATATGGCGAAGGTCAGCAGCGGGGCCCACAGCAGGCGAGGTATCTCGACCACGCGCGGGTCCTGCAGGAACTGACTGAGAAAGGCCTTGACGGCCGCCGAGGTTGGCGCCGCTGGGGTCCCAAGATTGACGAGCAAGATCCCGGTTTTCGTGGTCACGTTAGCGTCCTGTCGTGGGGTGTTTGTGGTGCTTGTGATAATGCAAGAAAGGGCCCTGTGTGGACCCTTATCTCAGACTCGTTATCGACCGATTGCGGTTGGCAATGGCAGGCTTAGCCCAGGATGGCGGCCAGCTGCTGGCTGACCTGATCCACCGGCTGGGTGCCGTCGATCTTGACGTAACGGGTGTTGCCCGCTTCCGCTTCCTTGCCGTAGAAACCGATGAGCGGGGCGGTCTGCTGATGGTAGACATCCAGACGCTTGCGAACCGTGGTCTCTTCGTCGTCGGCACGGATCACCAGATCCTCGCCGGTCACGTCATCCTTGCCTTCCACTTTCGGCGGGTTGAACACCACGTGGTAGGTACGGCCGGAGCCGGAGTGCACGCGGCGGCCGCTCATGCGCTTGACGATCTCTTCGTCCGGCACGTCGAACTCCAGCACGAAGTCCACCACCACACCGGCATCCTTCATGGCTTGCGCCTGGGGAATGGTGCGGGGGAAGCCGTCCAGCAGGAAGCCGTTGGCGCAATCCGGTTGCGCGATACGTTCTTTGACCAGGCCGATGATGATGTCGTCGGAGACGAGCTGACCTGCGTCCATCACGGCCTTGGCCTTGAGGCCCAGCTCGGTACCCGCCTTGATCGCCGCACGCAGCATGTCGCCGGTGGAGATCTGCGGAATACCGTGTTTTTCCATGATGAACTGAGCCTGGGTACCCTTGCCGGCACCCGGTGCTCCCAACAGAACAATGCGCATACACGCTCCTAATTGATTGGTTATTCAATTCTTGAGAAGGCAAAAAACTACACGTTTTCGCCCGTATTAACAAGCTCGCCCCGTGTGAGTGGCCAGATTATCACCAGCCCCTGGCGCCGTCTCTGCGACCAAAGACGCAGACCCCTGCCACGAAAAATGATTGAAAATGCAGCAGACATCCAGGGCGGACAACGCCGCCCCGGGGGCGGCGTCGGCCAAAAAAAAGCCCACTGCCTTGCAGTGGGCCAATGACATCACGCCTGGAGTAGCAGACGGTTGATACGGGAGACGAAGCTCGCCGGATCATTGAGGCCGCCCTGCTCCGCCAGCTGGGCTTGCTCATGCAAGAGGCTGACCCACTCACCGAACAGCGCCTCGTCTTCGATGGCGCCCAACTTCTTCACCAGGGCGTGGTCGGGGTTGAGCTCCAGGATGTACTTCTGCTCCGGTACCGGCTGGCCGGCGGCGCGCATCAGCTTGATCATCTGGGTGCTCATGCCGTGGTCGTCGGTGACGATGCAGGAGGGGGAATCGGTCAGGCGGTGGGTGACACGCACCTCTTTCACCGCATCGGCCAGGCTCTGCTTGACCCGCGCCACCAGACCGGCGTTGGCCTTTTCAGCCTCCTCCTGGGCCTGCTTGGACGCTTCGTCCTCCAGCTCGCCCAAGTCCAGCTCGCCACGGGTGACGGAGACCAGCTGCTTGCCGTCGAACTCGGTGAGGTGGCTCATCAGCCACTCGTCCACCCGCTCCCACATCAGCAGCACTTCGACGCCCTTCTTGCGGAAGATCTCCAGATGCGGGCTGTTCTTGGCCGCGGCATAGGAGTCGGCGGTGATGTAGTAAATCTTCTGCTGGCCTTCCTTCATGCGGCCAACGTAATCCTCAAGCGACACTGTCTGGGCTTCGCCCTCGCCGGCGGTGCTGGCGAAGCGCAACAGCTTGGCGATCTCTTCGCGGTTGGCGTAATCCTCGGCCGGGCCCTCTTTGAGCACATTGCCGAACTCGCTCCAGAACTTGGCGTACTTCTCGCTATCGTCCTTGGCCAGCTTGTTCAACATGGTCAGGACGCGCTTGGAGCAGGCCTTGCGCAGGGAGGCGGTGACCTTGTTGTCCTGCAGGATCTCGCGGCTGACGTTGAGCGGCAGATCGTTGGAGTCCAGCACCCCTTTGACGAAGCGCAGGTAGGTCGGCATAAACTGCTCGGCGTCGTCCATGATGAAGACGCGCTGCACGTAGAGCTTGAGGCCGTGCTTCTGCTCTCGGTTGTAGAGATCAAAGGGCGCGCGGGCCGGGATGTAGAGCAGGCTGGTGTACTCCTGGGCCCCTTCCACCCGGTTGTGACCCCACAAGAGCGGATCTTCGAAGTCGTGAGCGACGTGCTTGTAGAACTCCTGATACTCCTCGTCCTTGATGTCTTTGGGGTTGCGGGTCCAGAGCGCGGTGGCGCGGTTGACCTGCTCCCACTCGCCCGGGGTGCCGACTATGGTTTCACCCTCTTCTTCGCGATCCGGGGTGCCCTCCTTGAACATCTCAACCGGCACAGAGATATGGTCGGAGTACTTGGCGACCACAGAGCGCAGGCGCCAGTCGTCCAGGAACTCCTCTTCATCGCTGCGCAGGTGCAGGATGACGTCGGTGCCGCGACCCTCTTTGGTCACGTCAGCTACCGTGAAGGAGCCTTCCCCTTCGGATTCCCACTGTACGCCCTGGCCCGGCTCTGTGCCGGCGGCGCGGGAGATGACGGTCACCTTGTCGGCAACGATGAAGGCGGAGTAGAAGCCCACCCCGAACTGACCGATCAGCTGGGAGTCCTTGCCTTGATCACCGGAGAGGTGCTTGAAGAACTCGGCGGTACCGGATTTCGCTATGGTACCCAGGTGTTCGATCACCTGGTCCCGGGTCATGCCGATGCCGTTGTCCGAGATGGTCAGGGTCTTGTTCTCTTTGTCCACCACCAGGCGCACGCGCAGCTGGCCGTCGTTTTCGAACAAAGAGGCATCGGAAAGCGCCTTGAAGCGCAGCTTGTCCGCCGCATCAGATGCGTTGGAGATCAGCTCGCGCAGGAATACTTCTTTGTTGGAGTAGAGGCTGTGAGCCATCAGGCTCAGCAGTTGTTTGACTTCAGTCTGAAAGCCGTGGGTTTCGGCGTGAACACTTTGGGTCATCGACCAGTCCTCAAAACGTCGGGTTGAACAGATTCCCAACCTAGATGGGGCTGGCCTACCAAATATCAAGGGGCTTGCGTGCAAACTTGAGAGCAAACTTGCACACAGGCCCCTTGTGGCGAGCTTGGCTGCCCATTTTTTGTACCATCCAGCCTAGATGCGCTGGCGCCCCATCAGGGAGTGCGACAGGGTAGTGCCATCCACCAGCTCCAGCTCGCCCCCCACCGGCACCCCGTGGGCGATGCGGCTCACCTCCACCCCGGCGGCGCGGGCCATGTCGGCGATATACCAGGCGGTGGCATCCCCCTCTATGGTGGGATTGGTGGCGAGGATCAGCTCCTTGATGTGCTCATCCTTGAGGCGCCGCTCCAGGATCTCCAGCCCCAGCTCCTCCGGGCCTATGCCGTCCAGCGGCGACAGATGGCCCATCAGCACGAAGTAGCGGCCGGAGAACTGGCCGGTCTGCTCGATGGCCGCCACGTCTGCCGGGCTCTCTACCACGCAGAGCAGACCGTTCTCCTCGCGCTTGGGATTGGCGCAGATCTCGCAGCGATCGTTCTCGGTGAAGGTGCGGCAGTGGCTGCAGTGACCGATTTCGGTCAGCGCCCGATTGAGCAGGGAAGCCAGGCGCAGGCCGCCGCTGCGCTCGCGCTCCAGCAGGGTGAACGCCATGCGCTGGGCCGACTTGGGGCCCACGCCCGGCAAGACCTGCAGCGCCTTCATCATCTCATCGAGCAGGGGACTGAATTTCATGGGGATATCCTTTAAAGCCGCGCCGAAGGAGTGATTCGGCCCGCTTGCCTGACGCAGCGCCGACTCCTCCTTCCGAACCTATCTTGTTGGCGCAGGACTATACCCGAGCCGCCCCCAGCCGCCAATGGCAGATCCCGCCGGATTGCCTGTCGGCTTCTTGCCACACCAGTGCCGGCAAACCGGGCGGGCCCCGCTTTGCCAAGCCCATGCAGACCCCGGCAAGGCCATCCAGGGCTCACAAGGCGGGGAAAACCGCTCAAGATGTTTAGTTTTTCTGCTCAATCAATAATCATCGTTAAATAAAACCAAACAAAAAACCTCCCCCGACAACCCGCTTCCGTGGACGCGTCACCCGGCAGGGGCGCTATCGGAGCGCCCGATAAGCTGTGCCGTCACTATGCCGTCACTGCCCCGTCGATTCCCCCACCCTATGCTCCTGCTCGATAGCGAGCGGGCCCGTCTCGCAGGATCGCAAAGAAGCGCCGCGTCTGACACTCAAACCGGTGCGAGATCAAGGTAATGGGGGCAGGAGCCCCGGTAAACTTGGCCCCCGCGGCAGGGCGACGGGCCACCTCCCTCCCCTGCCCAGGCTACGCCCCCGCTATCGAGACGCAGCCCGTTGCAACCCTGTGCGCTGCATTCCTGTCCGTTGCCCCTGACCGTTGTACCCAATGGCCAGCGCCGTGACGGCAGGCCTGCAGATGGGAGTTCGATATCACATGACACCCCTCAAGACGATCGCCATCTGGCCGTGCCTGCCTCTCCTCAGGGTGGCGTCATGATGGCCCAGACTCCGACGCGCGCCCTGCTGCGCCGCGAGTTCCATCTCGACGGCATAGTGCAGGGGGTGGGCTTTCGCCCCTTCGTCTATGGGCTGGCGCTGCGCCACGGCCTTGCTGGCTATGTGCTGAACGACGCGAGCGGCGTCACCATAGGCGCCGAAGGATCGCCTGAGCAGCTGGCCAGCTTTGCCCGCGAACTGCGGGAATTGGCGCCGCCGCTGAGCCGCATCGATCACTTCAGCGAGCGGGAACTGCCCTTCGCTCATGATCCCGACTTCGATGGCCAATTTCATGGCCAGTTTCGAATTAAAGCGAGTCAGCAGCAGAGCGCCGCCACGGTCGCCATCTCGCCGGATCAGGGGATGTGCGAGGCGTGCGCCCGGGATGTGGCCAACCCCGCAGATCGCCACCATCACTACCCCTTTACCAACTGCACCCACTGCGGCCCGCGCTACACCATTATCCGCCGCCTCCCCTACGATCGGCCCCACACCGCCATGGCCGACTTTGCCATGTGCCCGCGCTGTGCGACGGCTTATGAGGATCCACTGGATCGGCGCTACCACGCCCAGCCGGTGAGCTGCCCCGAGTGCGGACCCCATCTCAGCTGGCGCAGCGGCAACGGCGATGCCCAGGCCGAGCGCGAGGATGCGCTGCACGCGGCCGCCCGCGCCCTGCAAACCGGGGCGCTGATTGCGGTCAAGGGGATGGGGGGGTATCACCTGATATGCGATGCCCGCAATGAACAGAGTGTTGCCAGATTGCGAACGCTCAAGCGGCGCGCGCGCAAGCCGTTGGCGGTGATGATGGGCTCCCTTGCCGAGGCCAAATTGCATGTCACCGGCAGCGAGGCAGAGTGGACGCTGCTCGCCTCTCAGGCCAGACCCATTACCTTGCTGCGCAAGCGCATTAAGGATGATCGGCTCTCAGAATCCGGACAATCAGCCGCGCCGCTGGCCGAGGGGATTGCCCCCGGCATCCCCTACCTTGGCATCATGCTCCCCTATACCCCGCTCCACCAGCTGCTGCTGGATGCCTGCGCCATGCCGCTGGTGGCCACCAGCGCCAATGGTCGCGGCAGCCCGATCCTGATCGAGTGCGAGGATGTGGTCAGGGAACTCGGCAGCGAGATTGACGGCATCCTGGATCACAACCGCCCCATACTGCACCCCTGCGACGACAGTCTGGTGCAGTGGGCAGGCGGGCGGCGCCAGACTTTGCGCCTCGCCCGGGGCTATGCCCCCTGCACCCCCAGCCTGAAAGCGGCGGTCAGGGTGCCGCTGCTGGCGGTCGGGGCGCAGCAGAAGAACCAGCTGGCGCTCGCCTTCGGTCGCCAGCGCATCTACAGCCCCTATATCGGCGATCTGCACAGCCTGCCGATGCAGAGTCACTTCGAGCAGACTCTCGCCACCTTTCGCGATCTCTACGAGCTCAAGCCGGAGCTGCTGGTCTCGGATCGCCACCCGGGCTACCTCAGCCATCAGTGGGCCAAGCACTATTGCCGCGATCAGGATGCGACCCATCTCGAGGTACAGCATCATCACGCCCACCTGCTGGCGGTGATGGCCGAGCATGACATCACTGGCCCGGTGCTGGGTGTTGCCTTCGATGGCACCGGCCTTGGGGATGACGGCACCCTCTGGGGCGGCGAGCTGCTGCTGGCCGATGTGAAGGGCTTCGAGCGCGTTGCCCACCTCACCCCCTTCAAGCTTATTGGCGGCGAGGCGGCCATTCGCGAGCCGGTGCGCCAGCTGCTGGGGCTGCTGTTTGAATCGCACAGTCCTGAGGAGATCTGCGCCCTCGATATTCCGTTGATCAAGCAACTGCCCCTTAAGCGGATCAGCAATCTGCACCAGCTCTGGCATCTCGGTCGCAACGCCCCCCATACCAGTTCCATCGGTCGGCTGTTCGATGCCGTGGCGGCGCTACTGGGGGTGATCGACACCCCGGATTACGAGGGCGAAGCGGGACTCTTGCTGGAGGCTGCCGCCTTGCAGCTTGCCCCCGATGAACAGCCCTTCCCCCTCGCCTTTGATCTAAGCCAATCAACAGAGGGGCCACTGCAGTTCGAGTGGGCAGAGCTCATCAATACCCTTGTCAGCGAGCAGAGAAAAGGCACCGCCACCGCCAGCCTGGCCGCCGGTTTTATCCGCGCCATCAGCAAGCTGGTCATCGACCTTGCCGAGCGCTTCCCCGGCTATCCGGTGGCGCTGGGGGGCGGCGTCTTTCAAAACCGGGTGCTGATGGACCAGCTGGTGCCCGCACTCGAAGCCGCCGGCCGGCAGGTATTGACCAGTGAAACCCTGCCGCTCAATGACGGTGGCATCGCCGCCGGTCAGCTCTGGTTTGCCATCCACCATATTGCCACGCACCAGCCTGTCACAACCGGCTGTGCCACCTTGTCGGAGTCCTGAAATCCATGTGTCTATCCATTCCCTCTCAGGTGGTGCAGCTGCACCCCGAAGATAACTGCGTCACCGTCGATACCCTGGGGGTGCAGCGACGCGTCAGCTGCATGCTGCTCGAAGAGCCCCTCAACCTTGGCGACTATGTGCTGCTCCATATCGGCTTTGTGATGAGCAAGATTGACCAAGAGGAGGCGCAGGCCAGCCTGGAGAGCTTCCGCCAGATGGTGGCCCTGATGCCTGCGCAGGATATCTTGCCATGCTGACCCTCAATGATCTCTTTCAGGGCTTTCGTCAGCCCGACGTCATCCGTGCCCTCGCTGCGCAAATTACCGAACTGGCCAAAGATCTGCCCGAGCCGCTGCGGGTGATGGAGGTGTGCGGCGGCCATACCCACACCATCATGAAGTACGGCCTGCACCAGCTGCTGCCGGCCAGCATAGAGTTTGTCCACGGCCCCGGCTGCCCGGTCTGCATCATGCCCAAAGAGCGCATCGATCAGGCCATCGAGCTCGCTCGCCAGCCCAGCGTCATTCTGGTCACTCTGGGAGACATGATCCGGGTGCCGGGCTCCAAAGGCACGCTGGCCCAGCAGCGGGCCAAGGGGAGCGATATCCGCCCGGTCTATGACCCCCTCGACGCCCTGCGCATCGCCAAAGAGAATCCGCAGAAAACCGTGGTCTTCTTCGCCATCGGTTTCGAGACCTCCACCCCGATGACAGCTGCGCTCTTGGCTGCCGCTGAAGCTAAGGGGATTGAGAACCTGCTGTTTCATATCAACCATGTGCTGGTGCCACCCGCCATTCACGCTGTGATGGCCGACGGGAAGGCCCGGGTGAACGCCTTTATCGGCCCCTCTCACGTCAGCGTCATCACAGGCGCCGATATCTACCTGCCCATAGTCCAACGCTATCAGGTGCCTGTGGTGGTGAGCGGCTTCGAGCCGGTGGATGTGATGGAGGCGCTCTTGATGATGGTGCGCCAGAAGGTGGAGGGTCGCTACGCCCTGGAGGTGCAGTACAGCCGCGCCGTCACAGCCAGTGGCAATAAAGCCGCCCAGCGGCTGGTCGAGCGCTTTTTCGAGACCCGCGAGCACTTTCGCTGGCGAGGCCTCGGCGATATCAACGCCTCAGCCCTGCGCCTGCGCGATGCCTTCGCCAAGCGTGATGCGGAACGTCACTTCCAGCTTGATCAGACTCCCATCGATGACCACAAGGCGTGCCAGTGCGCCGATATCCTGCGCGGCTTGGCCAAACCGAACCAGTGCAAAGTCTTTGGCCGGGGCTGCACCCCGACCCAGCCCATGGGCAGCTGCATGGTCAGCTCCGAAGGGGCCTGCAATGCCTACTACCGCTATATGGGGATCCAGCAGCAATGAGAGAAATTCAGTTAAGCCACGGCGGTCGGGTGATGAGGAGAGATGAACCAGCCTGTTTCGGCAATCTTGTGGAGAACCAGACCCGATGAGAGAGATCCAACTTAGCCACGGCGGCGGCGGTGTCGAGATGAACCAGCTGATAAGCCACCTCTTCTTTCGCCACTTTGGCAACGAGATCCTGCTGCGCGGTGAAGATGCCGCCCTGTTGCCGGTAGAGGGCCCCGTCGCCTTCACCACCGACAGCTTTACCGTCTCGCCGCTCTTCTTCGAGGGGGGGGATATCGGCAAGCTGGCCATCGCCGGCACGGTCAACGATCTCGCCATGATGGGGGCCAAGCCCGAGTATCTGAGCTGCAGCTTTATCATCGAGGAGGGCTTTCCCTACGCCGATCTGGCCCGCATCGTCGAGTCGATGGCCGCAGAGCTGGCCAAAAGCGGCGCTCGCATCGTCTGCGGCGACACCAAGGTGGTGCCCAAGGGGGCGGCCGACAAGATCTTTATCAACACCAGCGGGGTCGGCACCTTCCCGCTGCCCGAACAGAGCCGGGGTATCTCGGTACGCAACCTCAAAGCCGGTGACGCCATTCTGGTGTCGCGAGATATCGGCAGCCACGGCGCCTGCATCCTGATGGCCCGTGACGCCCTGCAACTGGGATCTGATCTCAAGAGCGACTGCACCACCCTCTGGCCCCAGGTAGAAGCGCTGCTAAAAGCTGGCATTACCCCTCACGCCCTGCGCGATGCCACCCGCGGTGGCCTTGCGGCCGTGCTCAACGAATGGAGCAGCGCCTCCGGCGTTGCCATCGAGCTGGAGGAGTCCGCCATTCCGGTGTGCGATCCGGTGCGCGGCCTGTGCGAGCTCTACGGTTTCGAGCCCCATGATCTCGCCAACGAGGGGACCATGGTGCTGGCCCTACCCGCCGAGCAGGCGCAGGGCGCGCTGGGCATCTTGCGGCAATTCAACCCAGCAGCCAGCCAGATCGGCGTGGTGCAGGCGAGCGATCGCCACAAGGTGATCCTCAACAACCCCTGGGGCAGCCGCCGTTATCTGGAGCTGCCGCAGGGGGAGCTGCTGCCGCGGATCTGTTGAGCGGCCATGCAGTTCGGTCAATTACAGGGAGGAGTCACTGCTTCTCCCCATATCGGCTAAGGAGCCACCATGCACGAAATGTCTCTAGCCATGGCTGCCATCGATTTGGCGGCTGAACAGGCCACCCAGCGGGGCTTTACCAAGGTGACCGCCCTCTGGCTCGAGGTCGGCAGCTTCTCCTGCGTCGACCCGAACACCATCGCCTTCTGTTTTGAGGCGGCCGCCAAGGGCACCGTGGCCCAAGGCGCCCAACTCCACTTTCAGCACCTGGCGGCAGAGGCCTGGTGTTACGACTGCAACCAGACGGTCACCCTCACCGAGCGCGGGCAGGCCTGCCCCGGGTGTGGCGGGTACAAATTACGAGTCGCGCAGGGTGACAGCCTGCGCATCACCGACATCGAGGTAAGTTGATATGTGTAGCGTATGCGGATGCGGCCAGGCGCGGATCGCCGGCCATGAGCACGATCATGAGCATCATCACGAACATGAACATCACCATGAACATGGTCATGAGCACGGCCATCATCATGCTCATGACGCCCATCACCATCATGACCACGAGCAGAGCGCGCCGCGCACCCTGATCATTCACCACCACTACCACCATCAGGGGGATGTCCATCACCATTACCACGGGGTACGGGCTCCCATGAGCCATGAGGGTCATGATCAGCCTCATGAGCACTACCATGATCACCCCCACGACCATCATCATGAACATGCCCACTCTCATGAACACGGCAATTCCCACGCGCATCCCCATGATCACAGCCATGACCATGACCATGACCATGACCATCAGCAGGGCTCCCTGCACTACGGCAAAGGGGAAGCGGGATTGTCGGTTCCGGGCATGGGGCAGCGCCAGCTGATCGCCATCGAGATGGATGTGCTGGCCAAGAACAATGCGCTGGCCGCCCATAACCGCGAGCACTTCGACGAGGCGGCCCAACTGGTACTCAATCTGGTATCGAGCCCGGGTTCAGGCAAGACCACTTTGCTGTGCGAAACCCTGCGCCAGCTGGTCGACAAACGCCCCTGCGCTGTGATCGAAGGGGATCAGCAGACCAGCGCCGATGCGGACCGTATTCGTGCCACCGGCGTCCCTGCCGTGCAGATCAACACCGGCAAGGGCTGCCATCTGGATGCCAAAATGGTCCACGACGCCTGCCACCAGCTGCCCGCCAATCCCGGGGGCATCCTCTTTATCGAGAACGTCGGCAATCTGGTCTGCCCTGCCAGCTTCGATCTCGGCGAGAAGTACAAGGTGGCGATCCTCTCCGTCACCGAAGGGGAAGAGAAGCCCCTCAAGTACCCGGACATGTTCGCCGCCGCCCAGCTGATGGTGATCAACAAGATTGATCTGCTGCCCTATGTCAGCTTTGACGTGGCCCGCTGCATCGAGAACGCCAAACGGGTCAACCCCTATATTCAGGTGATCCAGGTCAGCGCCACCACGGGCGAAGGGATGGAGGCCTGGCTCAACTGGCTGGCTACGGCCTGAACCGGTTAAACAGCGCTGATAACGGTAGAAAACAAGAGAGGGAGGCTGATGCCTCCCTCTCTTTATCTGCGAACCTTGCCAGCCGTTCTATCTGCCCAGAATGGCCAGCGTCTCACACTCCCCCCCTCACCCTGGTCCTCTCCCCAGGGAGAGGGAACCGGTTGGTAGATACCGCACTCCTCTCCTGTCTCAACAAGGAAAGGGGAACCTATTCATGGATGCTAGAAATATGCTCGAAATATTCGCCCCAGAGAGCCTGTGAGCATAACAACCCACCCCTGTTTCCCAACCCCTGAGCCTGGCGAGATGGCACCTTCTGCTCCCTTCTCCCCTTGCGGGAGAAGGGCTGGGGATGAGGGGGAACCAACTCTCAAGCAGCACTTTCGGTCAGCACCATAGGCTCGGGCTGCACCTCACTAAAGCGCAGCACCCGATGGCAGATCTGGCGCAGCAGTGCCTGCTGGTGACTGAAGATCACCATGCCAAGCCCGCGCTGCTCGCATTCAACCATCAACTCCCGCCAGAGCTGGCGCTGGATTTGCGGATCCAGCTGGGCGGTCACCTCGTCGGCAATCAGCAGACGGGTACGGGGATCGAGGGCGCGCAGCAGCGCGATGCGGGCCAGCTCGCCGCCGGAGAGCTGGCCGGGTTTACGACCAAGCCACGCAGGCTTGACCATAAAGCGGGTCAGCATGGCGTCATCGGGGCGCCACACATCCCACAGCGCCTGCCCTGTGGTGCGATAGGGATTGAAGGTGAGTTCGGGGTGCTGGGGCACCAGCTGGATGGGGTTGTAGCCTTTTACCCGTTCAGGCACAGACTGCCCATCCAGCCGTATTTCTCCATTTCCCCGAACAGGCTGCCATCCCGCCAATACCCGCCCCAGCGTGGTCTTGCCATGGCCGCTCGGGGCAGAGATGCCGAGCCGCTCGCCCGCTTTGACGGCCAGCGACAACCCCTGCCAGAGAGCGCGTTCCCCCTGCGCGATGGTGAGATCCCGTACTTCAAACATCAGGACACCTCCGGCACAGAAAAGAGCGTGTTGAACTCTGGCAGCGCCCGCCACTGAATATCTGCCGCGCCACACACAATCTGTCTCAGAGGCACCAGCATCAGGATACCTCCGACGTAGCGGGAAAGAGCGAGTTGAACTCCGGCAGCGCCTGCCAGTGGGCACGGAGCATCTCGCTCCCCTGCCCCTGTTGCAGGTGGTGGCTGCTCAAGGTATCGCTCACCTGCCCCTGATGGAGCGCG
Source organism: Aeromonas sp. S16(2024) (assembly GCF_041403065.1). Taxonomy (NCBI): domain Bacteria; kingdom Pseudomonadati; phylum Pseudomonadota; class Gammaproteobacteria; order Aeromonadales; family Aeromonadaceae; genus Aeromonas; species Aeromonas sp. S16(2024). The sequence goes on from NZ_JBGLQX010000002.1 coordinate 155,506, forward strand.
ACTATGCGATCGGCAAAACGGGCCGCCAGCGCCAGATCGTGAGTGACCCAGAGGATGCCGCTGCCCTGATTGGCCAATTCACGCAATTGGCTGAGCAACAGACAGGCCAGCTCCTCGTCGAGCCAGGCGGTGATCTCGTCCGCCAGAATATAGCGGGCGCCGCCGAGCGCCGCGGTGCAGGCCAGAATGCGCTTGGCCATGCCGCCGGAGAGCTGGCGCGGGTAGCTGTCCAGGGTGGCGGCGGGCAGTTGGTAGCGAAGCAGCTGCTCGCCGAGTCGCTCGCGGGAACCGTTCTGGCCGCAGAGACGGGCCGCCCGGCCCAGCTGGCGCTCCACCGTCAGCAGCGGATTGAGGGCGCTCACCCCTTGCGGCACATAGCAGAGGGTGTGGCCACGCAGGCAGGCCCGACTCTCGTCGCACAGGGGATCACCGTCGAGGGAAATGGTGCCGCGCATCCGCAGGTTATCCGGTAGCAATGTCAGGGCGCTTTGCAGCAGCAGGCTCTTGCCCTCGCCGCTCCCCCCCACCAGCGCCACTATCTCCCCCGGTGCCAGTTGCAGGCTGATATCGGTCAGCAAAGGCTGCCAGCTGCGCCGCCCCAGCCAGGAGTAGTGGGCCGCCTCTATGGTCATATGGTCGAAGCTCAGCATTGTTCACTCCCAAACCAGAGTTGTTGCAGGGCGCGGGTAGCTTGATCAAACAGTAAAACCAACGTCAGCAGCATCAGACCGGGGAAGAGGGCCAACCACCAGCCGCCACCAGCCAGATAACGCAGGGCATCGGCCAGCAGCAGACCCAGGGAGGCCTCGTGGGCCGCCAGCCCAAAGCCGAGAAAGCTCAAGGCAGCGCTGTGCAGTACCGCGTGGGGAAACATCAGCAGGGTGCCGATAAACCACTGGGGCAACAGCCCCGGCAGCAGGTGGGTGCGCCAGCGACGCAGCGCCCCCATACCCTGACAGCGGGCCAGCACCACATAGTCGCTGCAGGCGATCCGCCGCGCTTCTGCGCAGAGAATGAGCGCCAGCTTGGGCCAGTGGGTCAGCGCCACCGCCAGGATCACTCCGCGCATGCCGCCCCCCACGGTAAAGCAGATCAGGATCAGCAGCAGCATATGGGGCAGCGCCAGCATGGCATCGATCAGCAGCCGCACCGCCACATCGCATCTGGGATGAATGAGCGACACGCTTGCCGCCACCATGGCCAGCAGCCCACTACACAGGGCCGTGCTGATACCCAGCTCCAGACTGGTGAGGGTACCCTGAAAGGCGCGCAACCAGAGACCCCGCCCCATCTGATCGGTCCCAAACCAGTGGACCAGCGAGGGCGGCTGCTGGCGGGCCAGCAGATCCATCGGCACATCCTGAGCCGACAAGCTCCAGCCGTAGGCTGCCAGCAGCGCCAGCCCGATCAGGGCAAAACCCAGCCGCAGTATGGAGGGAAGCGGATTAAACAGCATGCTCGCCCTCCCAGCCCCGATTGATGCGCGCCAGCAGTAAGCTGGCCGCCGTGTTGCCAATAAAGACCAGCAGGGTGCAGAAGAGCACTATGCCCATCAGCAAGGGGATGTCGCCCCTGAGCCCCGCATCCACGGTCGCCTGCCCGAGCCCCGGATAGGAGAAGACCTTCTCCGCCAACAGGGATCCGCCAATCAGCTCACCGAGGGAGGCAAACTGCAGGCAGAGCGCCGGGGTCAGGGCGTGGCGCAACACATGAAAACGCAGCATGGGCCAGCCGCCATCCCCCTGGGCGCGGGCGTAGCGGATAAAGTCGCTCTCCAGCACCTCGGCCACCCGCCCCCGGGTATGCAGGGCAATGTTGCCCACTCCGAGCAGCGCAAGCGTGGTGACCGGCAGCAGCAGATGGCGCAATCGCAATGCCCAGTCAGCCTCATCGGCAGAGAGGCCCGGCGTCCAGGCACAGCAGACAGGGAGCAACGGCCAGTGCACCGCAAACAGGGCGAGCAGCAAGAGGCCGACCCAGAAGGTGGGCAGGGTGGCGAGCAGGTAGGCAAAGCGGCAGATAAGGCGATCGGGCCAGCGGTTGAGATAGCGACCGGCGCACAGCCCAAGCAGGATGCCAAAAAAGCCGGAGAGCAGCCAGGCCCCCGCCAGCAGCAGGAAGGAAGCGGCAAAGCGTTGGCCTATAACCTCGCTCACCGGCGCGTTATAGAGCATGGAGTAACCGAGATCCCCCTGCAGCACCTGGCTAAACCAGTGCCAGTAGCGCAGCCAGAGCGGCTGATCCAGCCCCCAGCGGGCGGCGATGCGGGCGTACTGCTCGGGCGGCACATGGAGCAGATCGTTGCCGATATAGGCCTTGATGGGATCGATGGGGGAGTAGCTGAGCAACACGAAGGTCGCAACCGACACCAAGCATAAAAGCCCTGCCAGACGCAGCAGGGCTTTCACAGTGACGCTCATCATAGTGGACGAACTTAGCGGCACGTCCACCGCCAGTCAGAGAGGTTGTTGAGCAAAGACCAGCTACCGTGAATTTCCGGCGCCCCCTTGCCAAGGTCGATGCAGCGGTTGGCCAGATAGGTGTGCTGCACATTGAGCAGCCAGGCCCAGGCGGCATCCCCCTGCACCCCGGCGCCTGTCTTGCCATCCCACTCCACCTGCTGCCAGAACGGCACGGCCGCCTGCCAGTTCGGGGCATCGAGCGCCTGCTTGAGGTGGCCATCCACCACAGGGTTGCTGTAGTAGCCCGGGTTGTAGAACTCAACGCCGCCCGAACCACTCTGGTAGTGGTGATAGAGCTCCATGGGATCCAGACTCCCCCACCCCATCAGCACCGGATTGGCGTGCATCTCCCGCTCCACCTGCTCCCAGCTGCCGGACTTGAGGCTCACCTCAAGACCTATGGGCTTGAGCATGGCCCGCACCGCTTCCGCCAGATCCCGGCGAGTGCTGTCACCGCTGGTGTACCAGAGGGTAAAGGCGGCGCGCAGGTCGCCCTTGTGGCGAATGCCATCGCTGCCCATCTTCCAGCCCGCCACATCGAGCAGGGCATTGGCGCGGGCGGCATCCCCATCCTTGAAGGCGGTAGATTTGCTTTGCCAGGGCAAGCCTTCTACCGCGCTGTAAGCGGGGATGGCGTGCCCTTCCAGCAGCTGATCGGCCAACAACTTGCGGTCGATGGCATAGTTGATGGCGCGACGCACCGCCACGTCCGAGGTCACGTCGTTGCCGATGGCATAGCCCTTGGCATCTTTTTTTGCCTCTTCGCCACGCTTGCTCGCTGCAGGAATGGGGAAGACGATGCCGCGGTTCTCCACGCTCGGCCGCACCCAGAGCCGCAGCGAATCCGGCACGGCGAGCGCCAGCGACGGGGGGATGCGCACCAGATCGAGCTGGCTGCTCTGGGCAGCGGCATAGGCGCTCTCTTCGTCGATAAAGACAAACACCAGCCGTTTGAAGTCGTTGTTGCCACCGGCGTAATAGGGGTTCGCCTCCACCACCAGTTGCTGACCGGGCAGGAAGCTCACCAACCGGTAAGGGCCGGCACCGACAGGCTTTTGGGCATACGCTTTTGCGTCGTAATCCTTCTTCGACACGATACCGAGCGATCCCAGCACATTGACGAAGGTGCTCTGGGGGGCGCTCAAGACGATGGCGACCTCGGTAGGCGAGACCACTTTGGCCGAGACAAAGTTGCCCATGTCAATCTTGCCGCCGCCCTTGGCTGCGCTGTTGTAGGTAAATGCCACATCCTCGGCGGTGAGCGGCGCGCCGTTGGAGAATTTCAGGCCGGGCTTGAGGGTGATAAGCCACCCCTTGCCATCCTTGTTCGGTGTCACCGATTCGGTGAGCAGATCCTGCCAGCTGAGATCGGCGTTCTGCTTGAGCAGCGGGCTGTGCAGCAGCAGGTAGCTGCCGTGACTCCAGCCCAGCAAGGGGTCAAACCCTTCGGTGGGCTCACTGCCGATGGCGAGCTTGAGTTCGGCAGGCACAGGTTGGGCAGCCTGCACCGAATGGGGCATGCCCGAGAGCAGAGCCAGCAAGAGGGTGGCAACCACAGGGGCGCCATAAGGGCGAACCTGGCTGCGGGCATGACGGGTGATGGTCATAAGACTCCTTATCCATCTGAGCCACCCGACGCAGGGCGCCGGGCGACACATCGAACGAGGGGGCCGACAGGGGCCCCCGATATATGGCGGATGATCCCTGAAACTAGGACTCGGTAGCGCCTAGCCCCTGGCTGCGGCGGGCTCCAAACAGCCGGCGCCGACCCAGATCCACGCCGACGGCACCTTGCTGCACCGGCAAGGAGTGCAGCATCTTGAGGGTGTTGCTCACCAGCGAGCGCCCCTGCTCGGCCCCGAGATGGGGATCGAGCGGCGACATCAGGGAGCAGGCCAGCAGCTGACCACTTTCGGGCAATTCCCCCACCATAAAGGTCATATTGCCGCAGGGGAGCTGCAGGGCGAGCCGATCGCTGCTGCTGCGCACCGGCCAACGTTGATCCGGCCCCGGCAGCACCACCAGGCTCAGCATCCAGGGGGTGAGCACGCAACCGAGCCACTGCTCTTCAAACAACACGCACTCCGCCACTATGGGCATGGTGGCGTGATAGAAGGGCAGCCCTTGCATCTGTTCCCGGGCGATCCGCTCGTACTGGGCCACCAGCAGCGGCGCGGGATTGCTGGCAAAACCGGCAAACTCCTGTACGGCATCAACCTCGCTTAAATGGGACTGCGCCATAAGCCCTCCTGCTCCTGTTTTGCCCGCTCGGCGTCGGAGAGCGCAATGGCGGGGGCGCCAACACTGGCCAGCAGGGTCAAAATCCGATCCGTCGCCTCCCCCATGGCAGCCGCCACTAGCGGGGTGAGGCCGATGCGGGGTTCGAGGGACTCAGGCTCGACCCCGATCAGGGTGAGCCGCTTGGGCGACTCCCCCGTCATGTGCAGCGCCGAGAGCACGTCCGCCAACCCCAGCTGATGGGGGGAGATCTTGCGGCCAAACAGGATCGGGATCTCCTCATCCTTCAGAGTCACGACGGTGCCCGGCGGGTTACCGCTGCGCACCGCATCCGCCAGAATGATGTGGTCGCGACTGGCCATGGCTTCAAGCAGCTCCATACCCGCCGTGCCGCCGTCCAGCAGCTCGATGCCGGGGGCGAAACGGTAGTCGCGCCCCAGCCTCTCGACGATGCGCACCCCCACCGCCTCGTCACTCAACAGCAGGTTGCCCACGCCTAGGATCAGGGTGTTCATCACAGCACCTTCACCTGAGTCGTTTCGCCATTCTGGGTATCCACCACGTGGACCGCGCAGGACATGCAGGGGTCGAACGAGTGGATGGTGCGCACCACCTCCAGCGGCTTGGCGGGATCCGCCACCGGGGTGCCCACCAGCGCCTGCTCGTAGGGGCCGGGCTCGTCATTGAAGTTGCGCGGGCCCGAGTTCCAGGTCGATGGCACCACCGCCTGATAGTTGGCGATCTTGCCCTCCTTGATGACGATCCAGTGGGAGAGCATGCCCCGCGGCGCCTCTTCAAAGCCCACCCCGCGAAACTCCTTGTCCGCCGGGATCTCGGCCTTGATATAGGCGGTGGTATCCCCCTTGCCGATGTTGTCCACCAGCGCCTTCCACTGGTGCGCCAGGGTGTCTTTCAGCACACAGCAACGCACCGCGCGACCGATGATGCGGCCCAGGGTGGAGTGCAGTTGTTCGGTCTTGATGGCCGAACCGGTCAGCGCCTTGTAGATGCCGTTCAGCTGATCGAAGTGCGCCACCGTCTCCGGGTGCTTGGCGGCGAGCTTCACCAGCAAGTCTGCGAGCGGCCCCACCTCCACCACCTTGCCGTAGAAGGTGGGGGATTTGACCCAGGAGTATTTGCCGTCATCCTGCCAGCCGGTGTAGTCGGGCTCGGTCTTGCCCTCCCAGGGTTTTAGGGGCTCGTCATCCTTGTACCAGGCGTGCTTGTTGCTCTCGGCGATGCCGTCCATCAACCAGCCATCCTGATGGCTCTCGATGGGGCGATACCCCGCCAGATTGCCATTCTCGATATAGCCGCCCGGCATCAGGAAGCTGCCGCCATTGGCGTCGGTGGGGAGCTCGGGCACGCTCAGGTAATGCTTGGCCCCCTGCCCCAGTGTCAGCCACTCGGGGTAGTGCGCGGCTATGATGGCGGCATCCACCTTGTAGACCTGCTCGATAAACTCGCCGAGCCGATCGATAAAGCTCTTCACATAGAGCAGCCGCTCCAGGTTGAGCACGCTCGGCGCATCCAGATTGATGGGGTTGGCCACGCCGCCCACCGCCAGATTCTGAATGTGGGGGGTCTTGCCGCCGAGGATGGCGACGATGCGGTTGGCATCGCGCTGGCACTCCAGTGCCTGCAGGTAGTGAGCCACGGCGATCAGGTTCACCTCCGGGCTCAGCTTCATCTCCTTGTGACCCCAGTAACCGTTGGCAAAGATGCCGAGCTGGCCGCTGGCTACCAGCGCACGGATCTTCTCCTGCACCTTGGTCAGCTCATCGGCACTATTGAGGGACCAGGTCGATACCCCCTTGAGGATATCCGCCGCTTTTTGCGGATTGGCCTGCAGCGCCGCCGTGATGTCCACCCAGTCCAGCGCCGAGAGCTGGTAGAAGTGAACGATGTGATCGTGGATGTTGTGGGCCGCGATGATGAGGTTGCGGATGAACTGTGCATTGACCGGCACCTTGGCGCCGATGGCGTTCTCCACCGCCCGCACCGAGGCGATGGCATGGATGGAGGTGCATACCCCGCAGATGCGCTGCACTATCATCCAGGCATCGCGCGGGTCGTTGCCCTTGACGATCTCCTCCATCCCGCGCCACATGGTGCCGGACGACCAGGCTTTGGTCACTTTTCCGCCTTCGATTTCGCAGTCGATACGCAGGTGCCCCTCAATGCGGGTGATGGGGTCTATGGTGATACGTTGGCTCATACGTTGGCTTTCCCTCGGGCCTGATAATCTTGGTGAACACGTTCAAGTGATGGCAGTACCGGCAACAGCCGGATCAACAGCAAATAGGCACACACCTCGATGGCAACGAAGCCCAGGGAGATCAGCACCTCCTCTGCGGAGGGGAAGTAGTGGTAGCCATTGCCGGGGTTGAAGGCGAGCAGGGAGTAATCCAGTCGCCAGAGGGCTGCGCCCAGCAGCATGCTGAGGGCCCCCAGGAACAACATGCGCGAATCGCGGCGGCTCTTGTCCCAGTGGAACACCAGCAGCGGGAAGATCATCAGCGCAATCTCGCTCCAGAACATGATGGAGAAGCGATTGAGATCGGAGAGGTACTCCGACTTGTCATTGATGACGATCTCGGCAAAGCGCAGCGCCACAAACAGGATCAGGAAGATGTCGATCACCTGAGTCAGCTTGTAGAACAGCGACTTCTCATTGGGGCCACGCCCCGCCAGCCCCGCCTGCACCAGCGAACCTTCAAACACCACTATGGAAAAGCCCATGATGAATGCGGTCAGAAGCGAAAAGACCGGCAGCAGCTCGTAGCTTTGCCAGAGCGGATGGATCTTCTCCCCCGCGACGATCATCAAGGAGCCCATCGAGGATTGGTGCATGGTGGGCAACAGTGCCCCCAGCGCCAGCACGAAGAACATGATCTTGTTGAGGCGAATGAGTGACGCCTTCCAGCCGAACTTCTCCAGCAGCACGGGCGCAAACTCCAGCGCCATCACCCCGATATAGATGGTCATGCAGACCGCCGTCTCGAACAGTACCGAGGAGGTGTTGAAGTGACCGGGCAGGTAGAAGTAGGGCAGGTTCCAGTAACGCCCCACGTCTATGGTGATGGAGAGACCCCCCAGCGAATAGCCGAACAGACTTGCCAAGAGTGCAGGTCGCACCAGAGGGTGATATTCGCCCCGGTTGAACACATAGACCGCCCAGGCCAGTGCCCAGCCGCCACAGGCAAAACCGGTGCCGATCAAGAGATCGAACGAGATCCACAACCCCCAGGGATAACCGCCGTTCAGATCGGTGACCGAACCCAGCCCGAAGAAGAGACGCTTGAGGATAAGCATGCCGCACAGCACGGCAAAGGGGGCCAGCACCAGCACCGGCCAGCTGACCAGCTTGCCGCCGAGGGGATGTGCCTTGTGATTACTCATGATCCTTGCCTCCCTTTGACGAGCCCTGATCGTGACGACTGTCCGGCCCATGCCCCTCGTCATCATGGTGATCCTGACCGTGCTTCTTGCTGTTGCGGCGAATGAGCACAGAAAGACCGGTCAGCACCACCATGGGCAGCACCATCCCCTTGTAGAGGGTGTGCTGGATATGCTCGGAGCGGGCCCCGGCGGAGAGCTCCGGCAGGTCGGGCATGTCGAGCTTGGTATAGGGCACCCCGGCCAGCACCAGCACCTGGGTGCCGCCCCCCTCCTTCTCGCCATAGACGTAAGGTTGGTAGTTGGGCACCTCGTGCAGGTAGGGATCGTTGGCGCTGAAGGTCTGGCGCGGATAGGCATATTCACTGCCAGGGGTCGCCAGCAGGCGGCGCTTGGCCTCGGCCATCAGATCCTCGCGGGTGCCGAAAATCACGGCGCCGGTCGGGCACACCTCGACACAGCCGGGCAATTTGCCCTGGCTGATCCGCTCAAGCCCCTTCTGGTTGCAAAGCTCGCACTTGTGGATCGCCCCCAGCGGATTGTCGTAGTCATATTTGGGCACATCGAACGGGCAGCCCACCATGCAGTAGCGGCAGCCGGTGCAGACGTCCGGATCGTAGTGAACGATGCCGGTCTTGGGATCTTTACGCAGAGCCTGCACCGGACAGACCGAGACACAGTTGGGATCGACGCAGTGCATGCACTGCTTCTTGATGTAGGCATAGCCATCCACCAGCTGATCCTTGTGCTCGCCCGTGCCGCTCTTCCACACCTGAATGATGTTGTTGGTGTAGGGTGTCAGCTTGTCGTTGGTAGACCAGGTCTGTGCGCCCTCCGGATTGGACGGGTTGCCATTCAAACGCTGACACTCCGCCACACAGGCCTGACAGCCGACGCAGAGGGTGGAGTCGTAGAGCATGCCGAGCGACCCGGGAATGGGCGGCTTGTTCTTGGCCGCCGCCATGGCTCGGCCGGGCACGCTTGCCCCTGCCGCCAATGCACTGGCGGAGGCAAATTTGAGGAAATTGCGTCTGTTCACGGTCATTCCTCCCGTGATGGGTGCTGCCCGGCTTCGTGGCGCTTCTGCTGGCGACCGAGTTCACGCACCGTCATCAGACTCACTCCCACCAGCACCCCGAGGGCTCCCCCGATGAGACCCGTGGCTGTGGGCGAGGTATAGCCCCCCTCCTGGATCTTCACATCGGGTTTATCCACCCGCGGGGTCGGGTTCTCGACCTTGGCGAGCTGGAAGATCCCCTTGCTGAAACCCACCCCCTGCTCGTTGCAGCCATAACAGGGGTGGCCGATGCCGACCGGCCAGATGCCGCCGCCCACATCGCAGAACTCCAGGGTCGAGCAGTTGCCGTAGGTCTCCGGTCCCTTGCAGCCCAGATGGTAGAGGCACCAGCCCTGACGGTGGCCCTCGTCACCAAACTCCTTGGCAAAACGCCCTGCATCGAAGTGCGGACGACGTTCGCAGTTCTCGTGGATCAGCCGCTCATAGGCAAACAGCGGACGCTTCTTGCTATCCAGCGCCGGCAGCTTGCCGTAGGTGATGTAGTAGGCGACCGTGGTGAGGAAGTTGTGGGGATTGGGCGGGCAACCCGGGATATTGATGATGGGGGTGCCGATGTTGCCTAGGGCTTCCTCCAGACTGACTGCACCGGTCGGGTTGCCGCCGCTGGCGGGCACGCCGCCCCAGGCGGCGCAGGAGCCGATGGCGATGACGGCGGCCGCGTCACTTGCGGCACGGCGAATATGGTCGACGATGGGCTCACCGGCCACCATGCAGTAGACGCCACCATCTTTGAGCGGAATGGAGCCATCCACCACCAGCACATACTTGCCTTTGTAACGCTTGATGGCGTTGTGCTTGTTCTCTTCCGCCTGATGACCAAAGGCCGCCGAGAGCACCTCGTGGTACTCCAGCGAAATGGTATTGAGGATCAGGTTCTCGATGGTGGGGTGGGTGGCACGCAGCAGCGACTCGGTACAGCCGGTACACTCCTGCGCCCCAATCCAGATCACCGGCGGCCGCTCGGGGCTGGTGAGTGCGGTGGCCATCTTTGCCACCGCATTCTGGCTTAATCCCAGGGTTGCGGCCATCCCGGCGCACAATTTCATAAAGTCACGGCGATTAATTCCATGAGCCGATAAAAATGTATCCTCGACCATTCTTTTTATTCCCGTCAGTGAGCATTGTTTGACAAATGCTTAATGGCGGGAATGCTATGCCTCCCCCTTGACTCCCATGTTGATCTTTATCAAACAGAAACACATTACTTACCCATGCTGCCGACATAATGAAATAAAAAATCTATATGTAACATATGCTTATTAAAAACCTCACCACCCCCAAAATACCCACAAAGTGGTATTTTTTGCGCTTTTTGAATTAAATAAATATAAATTACGCCCTATTCAGGTCATGCGTCATGAAAAATGAAAGCGTTGTCACAGTATTTTCTATTTGATGCTGTTAATCGACCATTTAACCCCATGACATCGCCTTGGGATAAATAACACTTCATTGGTCCAGACGACCAGACCGCATAATAATTAATCATCACATCTCGATTGACAGAATTAAGATGGCCAGTTGAATGATACAAATCATCGATGCTGATCGACAGGAGGGTTCCCTGCATTTCGCGATCAGGCGTCACCCCTTCTGGGACGTTTAACCACCCGTTGTGTACATCAGACGCAATGAGGGACTGCATCTGCAAGGCCTGTTCAAAAAGCAACACACAGGGATGGCAAAATAGGCTGGTTATCACACCATGAGCATGGGCAAACGCTATACCTATAGCCATGGGGCTTGGCTCAGTGGCACTGAGATGGAACCCGCCGTCATGGCAGTCATTTTCCTCTGCCAATCCTGTTGCATATGGGATTTTCAGCCAACACAGAGGCTGAGTTCAGGGGATCTGTCATGGTGCACTCATGACACCAAGCCCTAATCCCTGCCCGCTGCGTCTTCGCCTTACACCTTGGTGACAAGGGGAGTCAAGGCCGGCTGGATGGCACATTTATCACACAGCAAGGTGGTCCCATCATGTCGCATCACAGGCCTGTCACCCCGCCCGATCCCCTCAGCCCTCCCCTGTCCGATCCCAGCAACTTCTCCCTGATCCTGGGAGGCCCCCTCTATCAGCTGTGGAGCCGGGCGCATCTTGGTGACATAGAGGCGCACATCAGGCGACGGATCCTTGTCCTCTGCGGGATCTGCTGGCTGCCCCTGTTGCTGCTGTGCGGGTGGGAAGGCAGCCTGCTGCAAGGGGTGGCGGTGCCCTTTCTGCTGGACGTAGAGACCCATGTTCGCTTTCTCATCTGCGTCTCCTTGCTGGTGCTCGCCGAGCTCGTCGTCCACCAGCGCATCCGGGGGATCGTCAGTCAGTTCATCGAACGGGGGCTGATCTCGCCACCCTACTTGCCACGTTTTCATGACGCCATTCGCAGCGCCATGATCTGGCGAAACTCGATCCCCGCGGAGGTCGGGCTCATCCTGCTGGTCCTCTCTATGGGGTACTTCATCCGGACCCACACCTTCGTCCTGGAGTCCTCGACCTGGTACGCCACCATGGAAGAGGGAAACCCAACCCTGACCCTGCCCGGCTTCTGGTTCTTCTGGGTGAGCAACCCCATCATCCAGTTCCTGCTCCTGCGCTGGCTCTACCGCCTCCTTATTTGGACCCGCTTCCTCTGGCAGGTTTCCCGGATCCCCCTCTCCCTCATGCCGACCCATCCCGATCGCAACTGCGGCCTCGGCTTTCTCGGGGGCTCGGCCTACGCCTACTCGCCGCTGCTGACCGCTGTGGGGGCCCAGCTGGCCGGCTTTATCGCCAACCGGATCTTCTATGACGCCGCCGTGCTCACCGCCTACAAGTCGGAGATCATTCTGCTCGCCGGCTTCGGTTTGCTGCTGGTGCTGGCGCCGCTGACGGTCTTTGCCCCCCATATTCTGGCGGCCAAGCGTCTGGGGCTGCGGGAATACGGCGCTCTTGCCGCCGAATACAGCCGCAGCTTCGAGCACCGCTGGCTGCGCACGACGGACAGAGACGGGGAATCCCTGCTCGGCGCCTCGGATATCCAGTCCCTCGCAGATTTCGGCAATGCCTATGCCGTCATCAAGGAGGTCAGACCCATGCCATTCAGTCGGGACATGTTCCTGCAGCTGGTGCTCGCCACCGTGGTGCCCTTCCTGCCCCTGCTCCTCACCCTGTTCTCCTTCGAGGCTCTGCTCGACAGGCTGGTGGGGGTGATCTTCTGATGCGGGTGGGGAAGGAAAAGGCGGCATAAGACGGAGGGATTACCGCCTCCGGCAAGGAAATTCAGCCATCCTGCGCTGAAGCCGAGGAGATGAGGGCCCCAACAGCAAAAAAGCCCGACCATCAGGTCGGGCTTTGAATGTGGCGATGGGTCGGGATTGACTCGCGCCATCCCTGGCACTCGCCCTACGGGCAGCCTTCGGCTGTCCAAGGGGGCTATCCTGCCCTCTTGTCGAACCAGGGTCCGAACCGAGCCGCCCCTCGCTGGGCATCAGGGAATGTGATAACCCAGATGCAAAAAGCCCGACCATCAGGTCGGGCTTTCAATTTGGCGGTGGGTCGGGATTGACTCGCGCCATCCCTGGCGCTCGCCCTACGGACAGCCTTCGGCTGTCCAGGCGGGCTATCCTGCCCTCTTGTCGAACCAGGGTCCGAACCGAGCCGCCCATCACCGGATAAAGTAAAAGGGCCTGTCTTGCGACAGGCCCTTTTACTTTATTTGGCGGTGAGGGAGGGATTCGAACCCTCGATACGTTGCCGTATACACACTTTCCAGGCGTGCTCCTTCAGCCACTCGGACACCTCACCAAATTTTTACTTCTTGAAGTGGCTTTCGGAGCACGCTGCGCGTGCATCTTGCCGACTTCGTCGGTGGGCAGCCACTGGAGCACCGCACCAAAGTTCTGTCTGTGGTTTAACGTGTTCAGCCAACACGGGTTCGCTGCGCTGCTGCGCTGGAACGGGGCGTAATGTAAGGGATAGGAGCATGCCGGTCAATCTCATTTTTCATCTTTTGCCATCGTTTGCTCAATTTGCGAACCAACTGACCAAAAAGATGCCGTTTCCTATCCCTTTCCGTCAATTTTCAACCGCTTCGTGCAAATGTTCCCCTCTGATAGCCTCCTCCAGCGAGCCGTAGAACTCCAGCTCACCCGGGACAGGGCGCACCTTTGCCCGCGCCAGGGTCTTGAGGGGCTGGAACTGCAGCTCGGCCACCTTGAGCTGGACGCCCGACTTGGCCATGCGCCTGGCAAATTGCTGGAAGGCAGAGAGCCCACCGGCATCCAGAATGGAGACGGCCTCCATCTGCAGGATCAGCGCCTTGTGCTCCCCCACCTGGGCCAGCAACTCGTCGAAGACCCGCTCCGCCGCAGCAAAGAACAGGGGACCGTTGATCTTGTAGAGCAGGGTCTGCGCCGGCACTTCGCTGGCATAGCGACCGTGCTCGGCCAAGTTGTGCAGCTTGGTCATCTTGGCAATCTCGCGCATAAACAGCAGGGACGCCAGGATCACCCCGAAGGTGATGGCGATGACCATGTCGAAGATGACGGTCAGCGACAGGCAGACCAGCAGCACCAGCACGTCCGAACGGGGCGCCCGGCGCACCAGATCCACCACCTTGTGGGCCTCGCTCATGTTCCAGGCCACCAGCAGCAGCAGGGCGGCCATGGCGGAGAGCGGCAGCCAGGAGAGCCAGGGGGCCAGCACCAGAATGGCCGCCAGCACCACCAGCGCATGGACGATGCCGGAAATGGGCGAGGTGGCACCGGCCCGCACGTTGGCGGCGGAGCGCGCGATGGCGGCCGTCGCCGTGATGCCGCCGAAGAAGGGGGCGAGGATGTTGCCTAGCCCCTGCCCCACCAGCTCGCCGTTGGAGCTGTGCTTGCGCCCCGTCATGCCATCCAGCACCACGGCGCAGAGCAGGGATTCGATGGCTCCCAGCATGGCCATGGAGAAGGCGGCGGGCAGCAGCCGCTCTATGGCGGCGAGGTTCCACTCCACCGGCGCCCCGTCCGGCCCGGGCAGGGCCCAGGGCATCACCAGGGTCGGGGCTATGGGGGGGATCCCCATGCCCTGGGTGCCATCGGCCAGGGTATAGCTGAACTTGCTGCCTATGGTGGCCACGTCCACCCCGAACTGGTGCAGACCGAAAGCCAGACCGACACCCACCAGCACGGCCGGCAGATGACCCGGCACCGGCAGCCGCAATCTGGGCCAGAGCAACAGCACTGCCAGGGTGGCCACCCCCACCAGGGTGTCACCCCACTGCCAGCTGGGCAGGGCATGGGCCAGCGCCTGCACCTTGCCGACATAGGTTTCCGGCATTTCGGGAACGTGCAGGCCGAAGAAGTCCTTGATCTGCAAGGTGGCGATCACGATGGCGATACCGCCCGTAAAGCCAAGCGTCACCGAGGGCGGAATGTATTCGATGAGGCGGCCGAGGCGCGCCATCCCCATGGCCACCAGGAAGAAGCCGGAGATGAGGGTCGCCATCAAGAGGCCCCCCACCCCAAATTGCTGGGCCACCGGATAGAGGATCACCACGAAGGCGGCAGTGGGGCCAGAAATCGAGAAGCGCGAGCCCCCCGTCACGGCGATGACGATGCCGGCGATGATGGCGGTGTAGAGGCCGTGCTGGGGCGGCACCCCGCTGGCGATGGCCAGCGCCATGGCGAGCGGAATGGCGATGATGCCGACCGTGATGCCGGCGATGAGGTCGCGGCCGAAGCGCGCCACGCTATAGGGTTCATCGATGCAGGATTGGCGCAATGCGATAGCCAGCTTCACGCCTTGTAAGGAAGCTTGATTGTGCATGTCTAGGGTAATACCAGAAGAGGGAGACAAAGGCCGGGGTGAACCGGCACCCGATCATCATCAAGGGCCGGCAGAGCTGTCGACGCGGCGATGGTATCCAGAGCAACCATACCCGAGCCGGCCCGATAATTCGATGGGCAGGATCAAGAAATGGCCATTAGCCCGCATTATTGTCATCGATAGCTCGCATATCGCCGATTTTCCCAGCCATCCCTTCAGCTCTCTGCTCATCGCGAGCCAGCATCTTCCCCGCATCCCCCTCCCAACGCCTCAGAGGCAAGCCCATCGACAATGGGTATATCGCCAATTATCCCAGACATCCCTTCAGTAACCCGGCCATCACGAACCGGCATCTTCACCGCATCCCCCGCACATCCGCTCAGAGGCAAGCCCATCGAGAGGCACATGCATCACTTCCCCCTCCATGATCGGCTCATCCATTGCCGGCCCCCTCCAGGCCGGGGCGCGCCTTCACGGCCGGATCAACCGTGGCTGCCGGCGGAGGCATCTCAAGCTGCTGATTGTGCTGAAAATAGTCCACAGCGCCCAAGTTTTGGGCAAACGGGCCGAAAAGCCCTTTTTCCGTGGAATGGCGGGTTGACACCCGTCCGGGGGATCATTAATATCCGCTGCGTCTCGACGAGACAGGCAATTCCTCCTTAGTTCAGTCGGTAGAACGGCGGACTGTTAATCCGTATGTCACTGGTTCAAGTCCAGTAGGAGGAGCCAATTCCCTCGTAGTTCAGTCGGTAGAACGGCGGACTGTTAATCCGTATGTCACTGGTTCAAGTCCAGTCGAGGGAGCCATCTTCTAAAGCCCAGTCTCAGGACTGGGCTTTTTCGTTTCTCCTGCCCCAGGGCGGGGCAGGACGAAGCAACGCGGCCTCCCCTCCCTGTCCGTCTCTGCTCATCGCGCCCGGGGGCGCTGCCACAAGATGGCGCAGGGCTACCCTCTATGGGGTACCAGTCTGGTGCGACGCCCTTTGCCCCATGCTGACAGAATAATCATCCATATGATTTATCAGCAGAAAATTACTGATATCGGCCTTCATAGCGACTCAATTGACTGGCACAGCCCTTGCAATTCCTGACCTCAGGGACGTCACAAGGAGTTGCCTATGCTACCCATCAAGCCGCCCGGACCCGGTTGCTACGACGAGATGTTGCTCGCCGACAACCAGTTTCGCGATCACTACCACGCCTACCTGGCGTGGCTGCACCAAACCAACGAGAAGAGCATAGAACGCAAGCGTGAGGAGGCCGATCTGCTGTTTCACCGGGTCGGCATCACCTTCAACGTCTATGGGGATGGTGACGGCGCCGAGCGTCTCATCCCGTTCGACAGCATTCCCCGCATCATCCCCGCCCGGGAGTGGCAGCATCTGGACAAGGGGATCCGCCAGCGCGTCACCGCCCTCAACGCCTTCCTGCACGACATCTATCACGATCAGCGCATCCTGAAGGCGGGGGTGATCCCGGCCGCCCAGATCCTCACCAACGCCCAGTACCAGCCCTGCATGCAGGGTGTCGACCTGCACCGCAACACCTATGTCCATATCACAGGGGTGGACATCATCCGCAACAGCGACGGCGACTACTACGTGCTGGAGGACAACCTGCGCACCCCCTCCGGGGTCTCCTACATGCTGGAGAACCGCAAGATGATGATGCGCCTCTTCCCTGAGCTGTTTCACAACCAGCCCATCGCGCCGGTGGAGCGCTACCCGGCCCTGTTGCTGCAGACCCTGCGCGAGAGCAGCCCGGTGGACAACCCCTGCGTGGTGGTGATGACCCCGGGCCGCTTCAACAGCGCCTACTTCGAGCACAGCTTCCTCGCCCAGCAGATGGGGGTGGAGCTGGTGGAGAGCGCGGATCTGGTGGTCAAGGATGGCCAGGTGCTGATGCGCACCACCACTGGGCTGAAAAGGGTGGATGTCATCTATCGCCGCATCGACGACGACTACCTGGATCCCCTCGCCTTCAACCCGGACTCCCTCATCGGCGTGCCGGGCCTGCTGTCGGTCTACCGCGCCGGCGGCGTGGTGCTGGCCAATGCCATCGGCACCGGGGTGGCGGATGACAAGTCCATCTACCCCTATGTGCCTGAGATGATCCGCTTCTATCTAGGAGAGGAGCCCATCCTCAACAACGTCCCCACCTGGCAGTGCCGGGAACCCGATGCCCTGGCCTATGTGTTGGCGCACCTGGAAGAACTGGTGGTCAAGGAGGTCCATGGCGCCGGCGGCTACGGCATGCTGATCGGCCCCTGCGCCAGCCGCGAGGAGCTGGCCCGTTTTCGCGAGCTGCTCAAGGCCAGGCCCGACAACTACATCGCCCAGCCGACGCTCTCCCTCTCCACCTGCCCCACCTTCGTCGAGGCGGGCATCGCCCCCCGCCACATCGACCTGCGTCCCTTCGTGCTCACCGGACAGGAGCTTCGCCTGGTGCCGGGCGGCCTGACCCGGGTCGCCCTCACCGAAGGCTCCCTGGTGGTCAACTCCTCCCAGGGCGGCGGCACCAAGGACACCTGGGTCATGGAGGGCAACCCATGCTGAGCCGCACCGCAAGCGAACTCTACTGGATGTCCCGCCATCTGGAGCGGGCGGAGAACACGGCCCGCATGCTGGACGTCACCCAGACCATGTCGCTGATGCCCTCCATCGACGCCGATCACAGCGAGCTGGTGGCCCCCCTCACCATCAGCGGCACCCACGAGCCCTTCCTGGCCCGCTACGGCCAGGTGAACATGGAGAACCTGCTGCAATTTTTCTGCTTCGACGAGGAGAACCCGAGCAGCATCTTCAGTTGCCTGCGCATGGCCAGGGACAATGCCCACGGGGTGCGCGGCAAGATCCCAGGAGAGGTGTGGGAGAGCATCAACGCCGCCTGGATAGAGATACGCAGGCGCCGCAAGGCGGGGCTGTCCAGCGGCCAGGCCCAGGAGTTCTTCGACTGGATCAAGGAGCGATCCCATCAGTTCCGTGGCGCCACCTACGGCACCATGATGCGGGGGGACGTGCTCTGGTTCCTGCGCCTTGGCACCTTCATCGAGCGGGCCGACAACACGGCGCGCATCCTGACCGTGAAGTATCAGGTGATCCGGGAGGACGAGGACAGCGTGCGCGAGTTCTACCGCTGGAACGCCCTGCTGCGCTCGGTGGGGGCCTACGAGGCGCACCAGACCCTCTACAAGACCCTCTCCCACGCCTCCATCGCCGAGCTGCTGATCCTGCGCAACGAGGTGCCGCGCTCCCTGCGTGCCTGCCTCGACGAGATGGAGCACATCCTGGCCCAGATCGAGGGCAACGCCGGCCAGGCGCCCCGGCGCCTCACCACCATACTCAACGCCCATCTGACCTATGGCGCCATCGAGGATGTGTTCGCCCTCGGCATGCAGGCGTACCTGAGGGACTTTCTCAGCGACATCGGCGCCATCGGCCAGAGCATCCACGCCGCCTACCTGGAGGTATTATGAGACTCATCATCGATCACCAGACCCGCTACCACTATGCCGACGTGGTGCGCCGCAGCACCCAGTACCTGCGCCTGACCCCCCACAGCACGGCGCGCCAGCAGATCCTCTCCTGGCAGCTGGAGCTGCCCGGGGAGGCCACCTGCACCACGGACGGCTACGGCAACATACTGCACGTGCTGAGCCTGGAGTCCCCCCACGAGGGGATATTGATCCGCGCCCATGGCGAGGTGGAGATCTGCGACGACGCCCTGGAGGATGAAGAGCACTCCCTCATCTCCCCCCTGAGCTACCTGAGGCCCACCCCCCTCACCAGTCCGACCCCGGCCCTGCGGGATCTCGCACAATCCTGTCTGCCAGAGGAGCCCACCCTGGCCGATCTGCAGGGGCTGATGGCACGCATCCTGGTGCTGATGCCCTATCAACCCGGCAGCACGGACGCCACCTTCAGCGCCGACGAGGCCCTCGCCTCGGGCAGCGGCGTCTGTCAGGACCACACCCATGTGTTCCTGGCCTGCTGCCGCCATGCCGGCCTGCCAGCGCGGTACGTGAGCGGTTACCTCTACAGCCAGGACAGCAGCCACGTGGCGATGCACGCCTGGGCCGAGGTGTGGATCGAGGCGCGCTGGCACACCTTCGACGTCACCAACCTCACCTGCTCCGCCAGCGAGCACCTCAAGCTCGCGGTCGGCATGGATTACCTGGATGCCTGCCCGGTGCGCGGGGTGCGCTACGGTGGCGGCTGCGAGCAGTTGCAGAGCCAGGCGCGGGTCACCCGCCTGGATGGGCAGCAGCAATGAGGGCCCGGGACGCGCTGGCGGGAGGGCGGCCATGACCTATTGCGTCGCCATGTGCCTGCAAGATGGCATCGTCTTCGCCTCAGACTCGCGCACCAATGCGGGGGTGGATCACATCGCCACCTTCCGCAAGCTGCACCTCTTCACCCAGGAGGACAGGGTGATAGTGCTGCAAAGCGCCGGCAATCTGGCCACCACCCAGAGTGTCATCAGCCTGCTGACACAGGGGCAGGAGCTGCTTGCCCTCCCCAGCCTCTACGAGGTCGCGGCCCTCATCGGCCAGACCATACGCACCGTCATCAGCCGGGATGGGGGCCAGCAGCAGGGGCATGTCAACTTCGGCTGCAACATACTGCTGGGGGGGCAGATCCGGGGGGAGCGCCACCGCCTGTTCCACATCTATCCGGAGGGCAACTTCATCGAGGCGGGCCCGGACACCCCCTACTTCCAGATAGGGGAGAGTAAGTACGGCAAGCCCATCATAGATCGCATCATCCAGTACGAGACGCCGCTCCAGACCGCCATGCAGTGCGCCCTCATCTCCATCGACTCGACCCTGCGCAGCAATCTGTCGGTGGGCTTGCCCCTGGATGCGCTCGTCTATTCCGAAGGGAGCTTCTCGGCGGCACAGCTGCACCGCATCACAGAGCAGAACCCCCACTTCCAGGCCCTGCGCAAGGCCTGGGGCGAGGGGTTGCAGCGGCTGTTCCGAGAGCTTCCCCCCTTCCCCCTCTGAACGGGCGAGGGAGCGCCATGGCGCTTTCCCGCCCCCCTCTTTCCAGATATTCTTGCTGCCATTCGCTTCCCTCTCAATGGAGTCCCCATGCGCCGCTTCAACTTAATGCTCAACGGCAGCCGGCTGATGATGTTCCCCTTCTATGTCTGCATCCTGATCTGCGTCGTCCTCTTGATGGTGAAGTTCGCCATGCAGCTCTATGTGCTGAGCCGCGACATCATCGAGATCCACTATCTGGATCTCATCACCGGGGTGCTCACCCTGGTGGACTTCGTGCTGGTGGCCCAGATGCTGATCCTGGTGGCCCTGTGCGGCTATGTGCAGTTCATCAAGACCCCGGAGCAGCGGGCGGCCCTGGGGGACAACTGGCTCCACAAGATCAACTTCGCCTCCCTGAAACTCATCGTCATCAACTCCCTGGTGACCATAGCCGGCATCGAGGTGCTCAAGGCCTTCCTGGACGATGGCATCGGCAACGAGACCGAGATGAAGTGGTCTGTCATCGTGTTTCTCGCCTTCTCCACCGCCGCCCTCATCTACGCCATCACCGAGCGGCTGGCGGATCACAAGTGACCCGCCCCTGATTTCATTCAGGATCTATTCATCAGCAGCCGAATTGATAACTCTTTTCATTACCCTTACCCCATTGTAAACTTGCTCGCCCCGGGCTGAACTGCCCGGGTGCTGGAGCACCCATGACAAGCCTTTCCCTCTCACCGCGACAATTCTGGCAATGGCTGGCCTATCACCATCAGGCCGCCGAGAGCTCCCTCTACCTGATGTTCTTCTCCGGCCTGCTGCTGTGGGAGCCGCTGACCCCGGTCTGGTCCCTGGCGCGCTGGAATCTGTTTCTCCACGTGATGCTTTCGCTCACCCTGTTTCCCCTGCTGTTTGGCGCCTTCTGGCTCTCCCATCGCAGCCTGCTGAACAAGAGCCGCAGACCTTTCTTGCGCACCACGGGGCGCATCATCGAAGCCTTGCTGCTGGTCTGTCTGGCAAGCGGATTGCTGCTGGTGCTGCATGGCACCCCGGGGGATAGCCTCGGCAACCTTGCCAGCTGGGCCCACTGGCTGAGCGCACTCGCGTTGACGCCCCTGGTGCTGCGCCACGCCTGGCGCTGGACCATCTTGACATGGCGCACCTGATCTTATGTTGAAGTGGTTGTTATCCCTGATGTTCGCCGCCCTGCTGCTGGGCACCGCCTCGGCCCAGGAGATGGGCGCGGCCATGATCGCCTATGACGAGGGCGACGCCCCTCGCCTGCTGGTGGCCAACCAGAGCGCAGGCTCCGTCACCCTGCTTGAACGGGGCAGCGGCAAACGGCTGAAAGAGGTGCAGCTGGGGGGGGATCTGCGCCAGCTTGCCCGCGCCGATGACGGCACCCTGCTGGTGACCGACTACAGCGGCGATCGCCTGCTGCTGCTGGACGAAGATCTCGAGCTGGAAAAGGCGATCCCCACCGGCCATAGACCCTATGGCGTCATCTTCGATGCCAAGCGGCAGTGGTTCTGGGTCACGCTGTTCGAATCAGCTCGTCTGCAGGCCTACGACAGGGCGGGCAAACTCCAACTGGATGCAGAGACTGCCGAGACCCCCCGCGGGCTCGCCCTGACCGACGACGATCGCCTGCTGCTGACCCACGCCATGACAGGCCAGCTCGCCATCTATGATCTCGCCAAACTGGGCAGCGGGCTAACGGGCGCCACCTTGCCCAAGCCGCGTCTCATCACCCTGGCCGAGACCCACAGCGCGCCCCCTACTGGAAAAGCGAGCGACTCCCAGGGGCTGCCGCGCCTGCTGGATGGCATCGCCCTCTCCCCCGATGGCAGCGAAGCCTGGCTGCCCCACGTGCTCTGGAGTTTCGACCACCCCTTCCAGTTTCAGAGCACCGTCTTTCCGGCCGTCTCCATCATCGCTCTCGATGAGGAGAAAGAGCGGGTCGATGAAAGAAAGCAGCTCTTTTTGCAGATCAACCTGCCAAGCGTCGGCAACCGCAGCCAGATCGTCTCCAATCCCTTCGCGGCGCGCTTCGCCGCCGATGGCAAGCGGGTCTACCTGACCCTGGCGGGCTCGGAAGATCTGCTGGTGTTCGACCTGTCGCGCAGCGGCAAATCCAACAACAACCGCCACCGCCGCAAGAAGTTTCAGGGGGGCGCCAAGGCGACCCAGCTGTTGCGTCACCTGCCAGGCCAGAATCCTCGGGATCTGCTGATCGACGGCGACCATATTCTGGTGCACAACGCCATGGGGCAAGATCTCACCCGTCTCAACAGCGGCGGCAGCGGCCCGTTTGCCCGGGTCACCGTGGATGTGCCCCACTTCGCCAAACTGGTGGAGACGGATCCCCGCCCCGAAGCCCTCAAGCGCGGCGAGCGGTTGTTCAACCTGGGCAACACCGCCGCCAACAGCCGCTTCCCCATGGCGGGGGACAACTGGATGAGCTGCAACTCCTGCCATCTGGACGGGTTCAACTTCACCAACCGCCATCTGATGGCGGCCCATCGCCAGAAGAGCGGCGACAATGCCATCAACGGCCACGCCAACCTCGCCAACATGGTGGCGGGGGATTTTGTCGGCGAATACCTGCGCATGACCCAGCAGACCCAGGGCGGCATGGGTCATGACACCCGGGATGGCGCCGAGCAGGTGGATCCCGCGAGGCCCCAGCCCGAGGTGCAGGCGATGATGGTGGATCTGCACGCTTTCGTGACCAGTGATGGCAACCTCCCCTATCTGGCCAACTGGCTGCGGCTCGATGCCCCGCGCAGGGATCCCGCCAAGGCGCCGACCACTCATCCCAAGGAGTGGCTCAACTCCGCCTCCTGCCAGAACTGCCACAGCCAAGCGTTCAAGGATTGGAGCGAGAGCAACCACCGACTGATGGGCAACTCCCACCCCTACTACAAGGTGGTGCAGGCGCTGGCCCGCGAAACCGAAGGGGAAGCCTTCGGTCAGTGGTGCCAGGGCTGCCATATGCCCCAGCAGGTGCTGAACGGCCAGCAGGAGCTGCCCAAGGGCTCCCACATGTTCGAGCAGGGCGGCGCCTCGCTGATTGCCGCCCACCAGGCTGGCGAACCCGTTGTTGAAGAGGGCACCAGCTGCGTGCTCTGCCATCGCATCACCAAAGTCGAAGACGCCGGCGGCAACAGCGCCTTTACGGTCAATTTGAAAGACCGCGAGAGCTATGTGTTCGAGGATGCCCCGGGTGGCAGCCTCAAGCACTGGCTGGCCGAGCGGCAGATCAATGCCCGCCCCGCCATGCACAAGGCCTCCTACCAGAAGGATTTCTACCAGGATGCGGCCCTGTGCAAGTCCTGCCACAACGAGTTTGCCCCGGGCACAGGCGCCAATATCGTCAATACCTGGGATGAGTGGGAGAACTCCAGCTTTGCGAACGCTGAAGATCCCGCCAGGCGGCGCACCTGCATCGACTGCCATATGAACCCGGAGCCGGGCAATGGCGGCGCGCCGGTGGCGGGCCAGTCCACCGAAAACGGCACAGTGAAAGAGCGCCTCTATCGCCACAACTTTACCGGTGCCCAGCACCAGCTGGTGGGGTTACGAAATCCCGCGCTCGAGCAAGAGAGCCTGGCGCTGCTGCGCTCCAGCGCCACCCTCTCTGCCCGTATCGAACAGGCTGCCGATAGTCAGCAGCTGGTGGTGCGGGTCGCCAATACCGGCGCAGGCCATGCCCTGCCCACCGGGGTCGCCGATTTCCGTGAACTCTGGCTGGAGCTGACCGTCACCGACGCCACCGGCAAGCTGGTGCTTGCCAGCGGCCAGCCTGTAGATGGCGCCGTCCCTGAGGATGCGCGGCTGTTCAGAAAAGTGTTCGGCGATGCCGAGGGCAAGCCGGTGGGGCTCAAGTTCTGGCGCTACGCCAAGCTCTTGGAAGATACCCGCATTCCGGCCGATGGCTGGCGCGATGAAGCCTGGCCGCTGCCCGCGGATGCCCGTGGGCCCTTCAAGGCCGATATCAGACTCAATTTCCGCACCTACCCCAAGTGGGTCAGTGATGCGGTGCGCGCCGCCGAGCCGAGCTTGCCGGCGCCACCCATAGTGCAGCTAAATCGGTTGCAACTTACCTTGCAGCCTCTCCCCATCACGCCCGCTACGGAGCCTCAATCCTGATGTTTGCAAGTTTTCTCATTACCCTGCGCGAGGGGCTGGAAGCCTTCCTGCTGGTCGGCATCTGCCTCTCCTACCTCGCCAAGCTGGGGGCGAGCCGCTACAACAAGCTCATCTATCTGGGGGTGGGGCTGGGCCTCGTCGCCTCCCTCGTGGTCGCCTTCCTGTTCCAGGTGGTGGTGAGCCAGTTCGAGAGCGAGCGCTACAACCACCTCTTGATGGCGGGGATCCTCATTTTTGCCACCCTGGTGCTCACCTATATGGCGATCTGGATGCAAAAACAGGCCAAGTCCCAGGTGGGGGCCATGACGGCGCGCATCGACGCCGCCATCGACGGCGGCAACCTGTTTGGGCTGGTGCTGCTCGCCTTCCTGGCTGTGATGCGCGAAGGGTTTGAAACCGTGCTCTTCTTCTCCGCCCTGATCTACTCCGGGCAAGGAGTGGATCTGCAATCCGGCCTCATAGGCGCGCTGGCAGGACTGCTGGTCTCTGTGGTGCTGGTGTGGGGGCTGCTGCGCTCCACCCGCAAGGTGGCGCTGGCCCCCTTCTTCCGCTGGACCGGGCTGCTGATCATCATCATAGCCGCGGGTCTGCTGTCGTCAGCCGTCAACATGTTGCAGGCAGCGGACATCATCACCTTCTGGACCACGCCGGTGTTCGACATCAGCCACATTCTCGACGATCAGGGGGTCTTCGGCACCTTCCTGCGCGCCCTGTTTGGCTACAATGCCTCGCCGGCCGGCTTGCAGCTGCTGACCTGGGCCGCCTATCTGGCAGTCTTCGTCACCCTCTGGCAGCGCAGCTATCGTCCTCGGGTTCAGGGATAACGCCGCCCCGGTTGCAACCCCATTCGGGGGCCGCGCCCTGGCGCGGTTTCCTTATCTATCAAGCAGTGTCGGAAAAGCGCATGAGCGATAACAACAAGAAGAAGAAGATTGCGGTACTGGGTGCCGGTCCCGCCGGTCTGATGGCCGCCTGGCGCCTCTGCCAGGCCGGTTTTGCGGTCACCCTGTTCGAGCAGGAGCCGGTCGTCGGCGGCATGTGCGCCACCCAGACCTTCAAGGGACGCGATGGGGAGTATCGCTTCGACTACGGCGGTCACCGCTTCATCACCAAGAACCCCGAGCTGCTCGCCTTTATCGACGAGCTGATGGGAGACGACTTGCTCCACGCCGAGCGAAAGAGCGTGATCCGCTTTGGCGGGCGCACCTATGACTACCCCCTGAACCTGCCGAACCTGCTCAAGACCGCCCCCCTGCCGCTGATGGCGGGTGCGGTGAAAGACTTGCTGCTGTTGCCTTTTGCCAAGAAGCCGGACGATTTTGCCAAGGCGAGCTTTGCCGAGTGGATCCAGAGCCACTTCGGTCGCACCCTCTACCGCCAGTTCTTCGAGGGCTACACGGCTAAGCTGTGGGGCATCAACCCGGACAAACTTTCCGCAGACTGGGCCGGTCAGCGCATCAGCCTGATTGACCTTAAAGACGTGGCGCGCCGCCTGCTGCCAAGACGCAACGGCAACCTCTCGGTACGCACCTATGCCCGCAAATACCGCTACCCCAAATATGGCTTCGGCCAGATCTTCGCGACCCTGGGCGAGCGGCTGGTGGCCGAAGGTGTTGAGCTCAAAACCGGCGCCACCATCACTCGCCTTGAGCAGGCTGATGGCCGCATTGAACGGGTTTATTGGTCACAAGATAACGTTGAGCAGAGCGCCGCCTTTGATCAGGTGATCTCCACCCTACCGCTGCCACTCACCTGTCAGCATCTGGGCTTGCCGTGCGATCTGCACTACCGGTCGCTTCGCTTCGTCAATATGCCGCTCAAACAGGAGAACCTGTCGGACAACACCTGGCAGTACCTCTCCGACCCCCATATTCTGGCCACCCGCTTGCAGGAGCCGCGCCGCCGCAGCCCCTTTATGGCGCCACAAGGCCAGACCTCGGTGATGCTGGAGATCCCCTGCAATCCGGGGGATGCCACCTGGCAAGCACCGCTTGCTAATCTGCGCGGCCGGGTCACCGCCGATCTGGCAAGCCTCGGCGTGGACACCACCAAGCTTGGCGATGAGACCTTCGAAGCCCGCAGTGAGTACGCCTATCCGCTGATGGATCTCGGCTATCAGGCACGTCGCAACGACGCCATCAAGGCGCTGATGCCTATAGCCAACCTCATCATGACCGGCCGTCAGGGGACATTCCGCTACATCTTCACCGACACCGCCATGGAGATGGGGATGATGGCCGCCGACATGGTGATCGACGGGGTGGACAGACGCCACGCCATCTTCAACCATCGCAACGAAAATACCGTGATCGAAACCCAGAGCGTGGCGTGAGAACCATTGCCGGTGTCCAACAGGTAGACAGACGCCGCAACACCTTCAACCATCGCAATGAAAATACCGTGATCGAGACCCAGCGCGTGGCCTGACCGCCACGCCATTGGCATAACCTCTTGGCATAAGTAAGGAGAACAGGATGACCATCCGCCCGGGTTTACTCGCCCTCACCCTGCTGCTGACGCTCAGCGGACTGACCCTGAGCGGTCAGGCACAGGCTTACTCCTACGCCGCCGCCGGCAAGGAGCCGCTGATCGATGCCCGCGAGGCACTGCTGACCGCCGCCACGGACGGCAAGGATGCCAGCGCCACCTTGAGCGAGATTGCCGACGAGCTGACCTATCTGGAACAGCACCACAAGGTCGAACTGCAAGCGCCCCTGGCCGCCGCCATCAAGGGGAAAGACGCCGCCGCCACCGCCGCCCTGCTCAACCGCGCCTACAAGGCGGAGATCGAGCGCCGCCTCGAGGGGGCGGCTCAGAACCTTGGCGACTACCAGACCGCCAAGGTGCTGGTGGTCAAGAGCAAGCGCTTCCTCGACTTGATCCTCCCCTCCCTCAATGAAGGGGATCGCAAGGCCGCCGAACAGGCGCTGGCCAGGGTGCTGGATGCCATCGGCAACCCGGGGGTATTCGGAGTGGGCGCCAAGCCCGCCGATGCCGCCGCCTTTAGCGATGCAGAAAAAGCGCTGATGGCCGTGCTGGCGCCGCTCTGATCACTCCCGCCCCATCGATGACGACGGAGCCCCTCATCCCCGGCCCTTCTCCCGCAAGGGGAGAAGGGGGGCATCACTACGGCCGATTACGCTTCGCTAATCGACCCTACTGGCTGATCCTGCTGCAACTGGTCTGGATGGGCTGGCTATTTACCTTCCCGGTGGCCCTCGACTCCGACGATGCCCTCAATTTCGCCCACGGGGTGATACGCTTCAGCGTGCTGGAGTTCTCCCCCCATTTTCCGGGCTACCCCGCCTTTATCTGGCTGGCGCGGCTTATCAATCTGGCGGTAGACGACCCGGCCCGCGCGGTGCAATGGGCCAGCCTGCTCGGCACAGCGCTGATAGCGCCCCTCGCCGCCTGGCTGGCGGTGAAACTATGGCAACGGCCAAGCCTGCTGGCGCCAGTCTGGCTGCTGGTGCTGGCCCTGCCGCTCACCCCGGCCCTGGCGCTCTCCGGCCTCTCGGATGGGCCGGCGCTGGCCGCCTGGCTCGGGGCGCTGCTGGCCTTGCAGCATCGCAAAACGGCGCTGGCGGGTCTGCTGCTTGGATTGCTGCTGGCGCTGCGCCCCTCCTACTTTGTGCTGGCCCTGCTGCCCCTTTGGCTGGGGATAGAGCAGAAGGGAACGCGCTTAAGGTTTGTGCTCCCCATCACTCTGGTGGGGCTTATCTGCCTGCTCTTTGTCTGGCAGGCCGATGGCTGGGCCTATTTTGCCGAGGGGCGACGCTTTACCGACGGCCACTTCACCCTCTGGGGCAACACGGCGGCGGCCCACGGCGACCGGCTGCTGAGCTGGGCACGCACCTTCAATGAGCAGCTCACCCCGCTCTGGCCCCTGCCGATGGGGGCACTGCTGGTACTGCCGCTCTGGCAAAGATCAAAAGGCCAAGCCACCGCCCTCTCGCCGCTCTGGCCCCTCTACTGGCTCGCCCTGCTGCTCTGGACCCTGTTTGGCCAGAACCCGGACAATCCCCGCCATCTGGCGCCCATTACCCTGCTCGGTATAGTGCTGCTGGCAGGTTGGCTGCCACGCCGTGGCGAGGTGCTGGTCGCGGTGGCCGGATTGTTGCTGCTCGGCGCGACCTTCACCCAGCCCAGTCCGCCCGCCATGGTGCAGGCGGCCAGACTTGCAGAAAAAACCTGCCCGGCCCTGGTGACCCAATGGGGAGTGAGGCTGCTTAGGGAAACCACCACCCTGCCGGTCACCGATGGCTGGTATCAGGGGGATGCCGCCCTTGCGCTCACCCAGGGGGCCTGCCGCCTCAGCCGCCGCCCCATAGCGCAGAGCGAGATGCCGCTCCCCCACCAAGCGTACTGGTTTGCCCCCCGCTTTGGCGCCGAACCCGGCCTCTGGCTCGCCATCCCGCGCTGACATCTGGCCCAAACGCGTCGCTGCGCCAGCTGACTCGTCTACACTCACTGCGCATGGGCGTGGCAGGGAGAGGATGCATGAAGGGAGGCAAGGAGTGGGCACTGGTGCCCCTGGTTCTGGCGCTGGCCAGTGCGCTCCTGGTGCTGCCTGTCTGGCTGCAGGGGGGCACTCAGGGGCACGATCTGTTCCACCACCTGCTCTCCGGCCACTATTTTGCCCGCCAGCTGTGGCAGGGTGAGCTCTATCCCCGCTGGCTGATGGCCATGAATGGCGGCTTTGGCAGCCCCACCTTCTTCTTCTATCCCCCGCTCCCCTACTACGTCAGCGCCCTCTTTGCCGGCCCCGGTGCCCCCGCCCAGCAGGCCATCTACCCCCTGCTCGGCAGCGCCACCCTGGCGCTGCTGCTCTCGGGCACGTTCGCCTATCTGTGGCTGCGCGCCACCACGCCCCCGGGCCGAGCCCTGGCGGTCAGCCTGCTCTACCTGATCCTGCCCTATCACCTGGCCATGGATCTCTATGCCCGCTTCGCCCTGGCGGAGTTCTGGGCCTTCGCCTGGGCACCGCTGATCCTGCTTGGCCAGGATCTCGCCCATCGCGGCCTGCGCCAGGGCCTGCCCCTGCTGATCCTGGGGCTGGCGCTGCTGGCCTTCTCCCACCTGCCCAGCCTGCTGCTGATGATGGGGCTGGTCAGCGTGCGCGCCCTCTGGTTCGCCTGGCGATCCCGCACCCTGGCGCCCTGCTGGATAGCCCTGGGGGCCCAGGGGCTGGGGCTCTGCATGGCGGCGGCCCTGCTGCTGCCCGCCCTGGCGGATCAGGGGGCCATCTCCATGGAGCTGATGCGCGGCGGCATGTTCGACTTTAGGCGCAACTTCCTCGACCGTTTGCCCTCGGGCTGGGGGGACTGGCGTTTTCGCGGCCACCTGGCGTGGCAGAGCCTGCTGACCCTGGCCCTGCTGCTCATCGCCTGGGCCGCAGCCCGCGAGCCGCGCCACCCCGAGCTCCTGTGCTGGGGGGCGCTCGGGGTGGGTGC
Organism: Aeromonas sp. S16(2024); assembly: GCF_041403065.1. NCBI lineage: Bacteria > Pseudomonadati > Pseudomonadota > Gammaproteobacteria > Aeromonadales > Aeromonadaceae > Aeromonas > Aeromonas sp. S16(2024). The sequence continues at coordinate 185,060 of NZ_JBGLQX010000002.1, forward strand.
CTTCCTGATGATGCTGCCCCTGAGCCAGCCCCTCTGGAGCCTGCTGCCCCCCCTGCAACGGGTGCAGTTTCCCTGGCGGCTCAATCTCATCCTCACCCTGGCCACCATCGCCGTGGTGGCGCTCGGCACCCCCACTCACCGCCCCTGGCAGTGGCTCTGGTGGGGAACACTCCTGCTGACCCTGATCACCACCCTCACCTATGTCCGCCACGCCCCCCTCACCCAGGCCCCCACCCGAGAGGCCATGGCCCTCGAGTTCGACAGCAAGCGCAGCGCCCGGGAGTACAGGCCAAGACAGGTGCCGGGGGGGATGTTCGCCCCCACCCTGCTCGCCTGGAAGGACGAGTTCCAGCCCCCGGTGAGCGCCGATCCCCCGGGCGCCAGCTGGACAGTGCACCACTGGCAGCCCAGGGCCCTGACCCTGGCGGTGACGGCGGCCGTGCCGACCCGGCTGGTCCTGCACCAGTATGATTACCCCGGCTGGCAGGCCTGGCTCGACGAGCGCCTGATGCTGACGGTGGGCGCCAATCACCAGGGCCTGATGCAGCTCTGGGTGCCGGCGGGCAGCCACAGCCTCACCCTCAGACTGACGGTGCGCTGGCCCGAGCGGGCAGGCAATGCCCTCTCCCTGCTCGGGTGGCTGGGCTGGCTGCTGCTTCTGTGCCACCACAGGGCAAGGCGTCCGGTGCGCTGATCCCTTGGCAGATCTGACCTCAGGGCCTGGGCCAGGATAGACCTGCTCAAGCCTGCCAAAGCTGATAGACTCAGCACTTGCCCCTTTTCCCGGCCCTGCCACGACTCGGATACCCTATGCCTCAAGCCACGACCCTCTCTCCCCGCTTCCTGTTCATCCTGCTCGGCGCCCTGGCGGGCCTGACCCCGCTCGCGGTGGACATGTACCTGCCCGCCATTCCGGCCATCGCCCGGGACTTGGCCACCAGCATAGACGGGGCCCAGCTCACCATCAGCGCCTTCCTCGGCGGCTTCGCCATTGGCCAGCTGTTCTACGGGCCGCTCGCCGACAGCTTTGGCCGCAAGCCGGTGATCCTGGCGGGGCTGACGATGTTCGCCGTGGCCTCGGTGGGCTGCGCCATGGCGGACTCCCTGCCGGAGCTGCTGGCCTGGCGCATGTTGCAGGCCGCCGGCGGGGCGGCGGGATCCGTGGTGGTCAATGCCCTGCTGCGGGATCTGTTCGAAAAGGATGCGTTTTCGCGGGCCATGTCCTTCGTCATCCTGGTGATGACGCTGGCGCCCCTGGTGGCCCCCGTGGTGGGCGGTTACATCAGCGCCCACAGCGATTGGCGGGTGATCTTCTGGCTGCTGGTGGGAGTGAGCCTGCTCATCTGCGTGGTGATGCAGTGGAAGATAGAGGAGACCCTCAAACCCGAACACAAGCAGCCCCTCAGGCTAGGCCAGGTGCTGCGCAACTACTGGGGCGTGCTCTCCCACCGCGGCGCCATGGGCTATGTGCTGTGCGGCGCCCTGTCGAGCTCCGGCATGTTTGCCTTTATCAGCGCCTCCCCTTATGTCTATATCGAGTATTTCAAGGTGCCGACCGAGCACTACGGCTGGCTCTTTGGCCTCAATATCCTGCTGATGATGGTGGTCACCTTCGCCAACAGCCGTCTGGTGAAGGGGGTGGGCGCCGAGCGCATGTTGCAGTACGGCCTGACGGTGCTGCCGCTCGCCGGGGGCCTGCTCATCTACAACGCCTGGAGCCAGACCGGGGGCCTGTGGGGCATCGTCATCCCCGTGGTGCTCTTCGTCGGCCACATCAGTCTGGTGGGGGCCAACGCCATGACCGGCCTGATGGGTCACTTCCCCCAGTCGGCGGGCACCGCCTCGGCGCTGGCGGGCACCCTTCGCTTTGGCATAGGCGCCGTGGTGGGGATCCTGGTCAACCTCAAGGCGCCTGAGTCGCCACTGCCCATGGCCATCGCCATCGCCGCCTGCGGCCTGGGCTCGGCGCTCTGCTACTGGCTGCTCACCGGCAAGCGTGCCAGGGTGGCCTGACCATCCCTTCGGCTCACCGCTATGCCGACACGAAAAAGCCCTGTCCACCGGACAGGGCTTTTTGCATCAGGGTTCGCGGCCCTCAGGCGTCTGCCTCGAGGCCGCTGCGGGCCAGGATCTCGCTCTCCACGCCATCCAGGCTCAGCTGATTCTTCTTGCGCCAGTAGGTCTCTATGCCCTCCTTGCCCTGGCGCGCCGACCAATTGGCGAGATCCTCCCTGTCCCCCTGATAGTCAAACAGGGGCACCGACATGCCGCAGGAGGTCTGAACCCGTTCAATGTCGAGCAGGAAGATCTGGCGGGCCGCCACGCTGGCCGGGAAGCGCGCCAACGCAGCCTCCCAGTCCGGGTCACCCCGGTGCAGCACCCGCGCCTGACCATAGGCCCGCAGTATCATGGGCGCCCCCTCGAAGGCGCAAAACATCACCGTCATGCGCGGGTTCTGCAGCACATGGGCCGCCGACTCGTTGCCGCTGCCGGTCAGGTTGAGCCAGGCCAGGGTATGGGCATCGAGAATGCGCAACGAATCCCCGCCCTTGGGAGAGAGGTTGACCGTGCCCTCCCCCGCCGCCGTGCCGACAAAATAGATCTTCTGCGCCTCGATAAAGGCCACGTGGCGCGGCGAAAGCGCCTCGAACAGTTGTCCCATAGTCCCTTCCCCTGCAGTGTCAATCGCGCTCAGAACAGGGCACTGTTGAGCCACAGATGCGCCCCTATGCTGACCATATAGCCAAGCAAAATGGCAGGCAACCACTTGAGATGGCCGAGGAAGGTGTACATGCCACGGGCCTGCCCCATCAGGGCCACCCCGGCGGCGGAGCCGATGGAGAGCAGGCTGCCCCCCACCCCTGTGGTCAGGGTCACCAGCAGCCACTGCCCCGTGCTCATCTGCGGCTCCATCGACAGCACGGCAAACATCACCGGGATGTTGTCGATGACGGAGGAGAGCAGGCCGATGACCACGTTGGCCTGGGTCGGATCGCCCCCCAGATAAAGCAGCTGAGACGCCAGCGCCAGATACCCCATGAAGCCGAGCCCGCCGACGCACATCACCACCCCGTAGAAGAAGAGCAGGGTGTCCCACTCCGCCTTGGCAATCTTGTTGAACACGTCGAACGGCACTATGGAGCCGAGGCGCAGCAGGCGTGCATGATCGCCGGTGCGCTCAAAGAGGGCGCGCTCCCGCGCCAGGATGCCGCGCTGCGTCTTGCGCAGGTAGAAGCCGAAAAATTGCAGATAGCCCAGCCCCGTCATCATGCCGAGCACCGGGGGCAGGTGCAGGAAGTGATGGCAGGCGACGGCGGTCCCTATGGTGAGGAGGAAGAGCAGCACTATGGTGGCGGCCCCGCGCCTGAGCACCACCTCCTCATCGAGCACCCTGGGGGCATGGCGCGGCACCATCAGGCTCATCAGGGCGGCCGGGATCAGGAAGTTGAGCAGGGCGGGGATGAAGAGCACGAAGAACTGGCCGAAGGGCACCTTGCCCGCCTGCCACACCATCAGGGTGGTGATGTCGCCGAAGGGGCTGAAGGCGCCGCCGGCATTGGCCGCCACCACGATGTTGATGCAGGCCAGGTTGATGAAGCGGCGATCCCCGTTGGCCACATTGAGCACCACTGTACACATCAGGAGCGCCGTGGTGAGGTTGTCCACCACGGGGGAGATGAAGAAGGCCAGCCACCCGGTGAGCCAGAACAGGGTGCGCAGGCTGAGCCCGGCCCGCACCAGACGGGCGCGCAGGGCGGCAAACAGCAGCCTGTCCTCCATGGCGTTGATATAGGTCATGGCCACCAGCAGGAACAGCATCAGCTCGGCATATTCCAGCAGGTTCTGCCGAAACCCCTCGTGGGCCAAAGGGCTCTGCCCCGCGTCGGCATAGACGACGCCAATGGCTATCCAGATGATGCCGGCGGCGATCAGCACCGGCTTGGATTTTCGCAGCTTCAGGTACTCTTCGGCCATCACCAGGAGGTAGGCCAGCACGAAGATGGCGAGGGCGAATACACCGACGCCACTGTGTGTCAGGGCAAGGGGGCCCTCGGCCAGGGCGGGGCCGCAGAACAGGCAGAGCCCGGACAAGAGGGCAAGGCGTGAGGATCCAGACATGAGTGCGCGTCTCTTGAGAACCGTCTGGCATTGAGGCTAGCAGCGGACAGGGAAGTCACCGCCATCCCGACCCGGATGTCGAGCCACCCGCCTCGGCCGGGCAGGCGGCGCGGCTCAGGGGATATCAGGGGGATTTTTTGCCAAAACCGGATTGCTTGAGGGTATAGCCAGCGCTGTTTTGCCAGGCATCCAATCCGCTTCTGTTGTTGCCCGCCGCCCGCCTAGGCCGGGCAGGCGGCGCGGCTCAGGGGACGTCAGGGTGTTTTCTTGCCGAAACCGGATTGCTTGAGGGTATAGCCGGCGCTGTTTTGCCAGGCATCCAGCCCGCTTCTGTTGTTGCCCGCCACCCGCCTCGGCCGGGCAGGCGGCGTGGCTGTCTCAGAGGCATCAGGGGGATTTTTTGCCAAAGCCGGATTGCTTGAGGGTGTAGCCGGCGCTGTTTTGCCAAGCATCCAGCCCGCTTCTGTTGTTGCCCGCCACCAGACTGGCGGCCAGGCTCGGGCTGTTGAACAGCTGATCGGCGCTGAACATGAAGCCCCCCTCGGCTCGGGGGATGAGCACCCCCTTGGCCAGCAGCTCCTGGCGCAGCTCGATCACCGCCTCGCGCAGGGAGGCGGCATCTTCCCCGTTGGCGGTGGAGCCCGCCTGCACCATGAAGCCGGGATTCTGGCGCTTGCCCACCGGATAGCCATGGGCCTCGGCACCCTTGCCGTTGAAGTGGTAGAGCTCGCGCTCGCCGGGCTTGTTGTCGGAGAGCGCCTTCTGCAGGGTCATCAGCTCGTTGTAGATATCGATGGGAACCACGGCAGCCTGCTTGGCCCCCTTGCTGTCGACGATAAAACTGACTTGCTTGTGTAACATCCTTGCTCATCCTGTGACCCATGGAGGCCCCTATTCTAACCACCTCTGGCGAGCGGGATCCAGCAAGGATCCTCATCCCTTTTGCAGGCGCGATCACTAACTGGCATAGTGACTGACATTGTGAAAGCCATTGGCCATCAACCGGTTATCCCATGCTGAACCTGCGCAACCTCAGTAAACGCTTCGCCAGCGGCGGCGAGACGCTCCCCCTGTTTGAGGGGCTGGATCTCAAGCTCGCCCCGGGGGAAACCTGTCTGCTGCTGGGGCAGAGCGGCTGTGGCAAGTCCACCCTGCTGAGCCTCATCGCCGGCCTCATTGCCCCGGACGAGGGGGAGATCTGGCTGGGGGAGACCCGGCTCGACACCCAGTCCCCGGACGAACGGGCCCGTTTGCGGGGCCGGCATTTTGGCATCGTCTATCAGGACTTCAACCTGCTGCCGACCCTCACTGTGCTGGAAAACCTCTGCCTGCCGCTTGAGATAAACCACCTGCCCCGCGACATGGCACACCTCGATACCCTGCTGGAGCGCCTTGGCATGAGTCACAAGCGCCACGCCTGGCCGGAGCAGCTCTCCGGCGGCCAGCGCCAGCGGGTGGCCCTGGCCCGGGCCCTGGTTCACCGGCCCCAGTGGCTGCTCGCTGACGAGCCCACCGGCAGCCTCGATGAACACAACGCCGAGCAGGTGATGGGGCTGATGATGGCTGCGGTGCGGGACACCGGCGCAGGCCTCTTGCTGGTGAGCCACAACCCGGGCTATGGCGCCCTGGCGGATCGGGTGCTGCGCCTGGAAGGGGGGCAGTTGCTCGAGGCCAGACCCCATGGGTGACGCCCGCCGCAAGGATGCATCATGCTGCCGCTGAAGGCGCTGCTTCGCCTCTATCGCGCCCACCCCTGGCTGCTGCTGATGAGCCTGGCGGGGCTTATGCTGGGGGTCACCCTGGTGGTGGCCATCGAGCTTTTGAACCACAGCGCCCGCACCAATTTCGTCGCCGCCCGCAGCCAGCTTGCGGGGGAAGCGAACTACCGCCTGGCCCCGAGCGGCGGCCTGGATGAGCAGCTCTATGTGACGCTGGTGCGAAGCCAGCCGGGTCTGGATGCCATGCCCCAGCTGCACGCCTGGCTCAAGGACCAGCAGGGACGCAGCTTCCAGCTGCTGGGGATGGATCTCTTCAACCCGGGCCCCCTGCGCCGACTCTTTGGCGAGCAACCGGGGCGCGAGCCCGACTTCACCCTGAGCCGCGCCGACAGCGTCTGGCTCTCGGCCCCCGAGGCAAGGCGCCTTGACTGGCAACCGGGCCAGTCGCGGGCCTTTATGCTGGGCACGGACGGTGAGCGAGCCCGTACGCTCACCCTCACTCTCGCGGGCACCTTCGAGCCGGGTGCCGTTCCCATGGAGCGACTGCTGGTGACCGACATAGGTCTCGCTCAATCGCTGCTTGGCAAGGCCGGAAGGCTGGATCGCATCGTCTTCAAGTTAAGCGATGCAGAGGCCAATACCTTGCAAAGCGCCTTGCAGGCCGCGCAGGGAGCCGAGTTCCCCGCTCAGCCGCTCTGGCTCGAGCCCATCAGCCCGGCCCTCGATGCCAGCCAACTCGGGGATGCCCTGGCCCTCAACCTCAGCGCCCTCTCCCTGCTCGCCATGGCGGTGGGATTGTTTTTGGTGTTCAACGCCCAGCGCTTCGTGCAGAGCGTGCGCCGCCCCCAGCTCGCCCAGCTCATCATCCTGGGGATGCCCCCAAGCCGGGTACTCCGCTGGCTGGCTCTGGAGCTCTCCATCCTCGCCACTCTAGGCACCCTGCTCGGGCTGCTGCTCGGCAGCCTGCTGGCGCTGGCCCTCATGGGGCAGCTCACCCAGGCGCTGGCCGATCTCTATGGCCCCAATCCCATCGACCTGCTGCGCCTCTCCCCCGCAAGCCTTATCAAGGCGCTGCTGATAGGCCTGGCTGGCACCCTTGCCGCCAACCTCCCCGGCTGGTGGCAGTTGCTGCGCCAATCCCCTCTTGAACTGCGGGAGGGCAACAGCCGCCCGCCGACTCACCCCTGGCAACGTCGGGGGCTGGCCATCGCCATACTGCTGCTCTGCGCCCTCTGCCTCTTGTTGCCGCAGACCGGCCTGGGAGGCGCCCTCTTCGTGGCCGGGGGCTGGCTGCTCGCCATGGCGCTCGCCCTGCCGGATGCCCTGCGCGCGCTGCTGGGCCGGCTGCGCGGGCACGGCCCCCTCAGCGTCCGGCTCGGGGTGGCCGAGACCCAATACCATCTGGATCGCACCGCCATCGCAGTGATGGCGCTACAGCTTGCCATCGCCGCGGCCATCGGCATCGGGGTCATGGTGTCGAGCTTTCGCTCGAGCGTGGAGATCTGGCTCGGCCAGCGGCTCGCCGCCGACCTCTATGTCAGCGCCCCCAAGGGGGTGGCAGGCAGCAGAGGCCAGCTGAGCGAGCAGAGCCTGACCGCCATACTCGCCGAGCCAGATGTGCGTGCCGCCTCCCGCCGCGCCGTGCATCCCGCCCGCTGGCAGGGGCAGCCCATCGAGTGGGCGCAGATGGACTTTATCCCCGAGCTCAAGGCCGCCTACCCGCTGCTCGCCGGGCGCTGGCCCGCAACGCCCGACGAGGTGCTGGCGAGCGAACCGCTCACTGTGCGCCTCGGGGTCAGGGTGGGCCAGATACTTGATGTAACAAGCGAAGGGGGGCCAAGGGCCCTCACCGTCACCGGGGTCTATCAGGATTACGGCAGCGACAAGGGGCAGATACTGCACGCCTTCGAAGGGGGGGCGGTGCAATCCCTTGCCCTCTTCAGCGCGGACCCCGAGGGCCTAAGCGATCGGCTGCGAGCGCGCCTTGGCGAGCGGGTGAACCTGCTGCCCGCCCCCGCCATCCACGCCGCGGCGCTTAAGGTGTTCGATCAGACCTTCGTGGTGACCGAGCTATTGAAACTGCTCATCCTCGGCATCGCCTTCGTCGGCATCGGCTCCGCCTTTATGGTGCTGGGGCTGGCCAGGCGCGGGGAGTTGCAGACCTTGCAGAGCTTAGGGATTGGCCCCCGCCACTGCCGCCGCCTGCTGGTGTGGCAGGGGGCGGGATTGGGGCTGCTCACGGCGCTGCTGGCCCTGCCGGTGGGCTATGGCCTGGCCTGGGTGCTGATTGAAGTGGTCAACCCCCGCGCCTTTGGCTGGCGCCTCGCCTTCGAGGCCGCCCCGCTGCACGCCGTCACGGCGCTCTTGCTGGCGCCGGTGTGCGGGGCACTCGCCTCCTGGTATGCCGCAAGGAGAGTGGTATGAAATATCGGTTACCGCACTGGCTCGGCCATGGCTTGACGCTCCCATGGACCACATCCCTGTCACCACTCTTGATTCAGCGCAGAGAAGCGCATAGAGCTGCCGCGAACCATCCCCTCTCCCTTCGGGAGAGGGCCAGGGTGAGGGGAATCTTGTCCTCTTTACGGACCCTGTGGCTCGCAGCCCTCTTGATCCCGCTTATTGCCATGAGCGGCAACGCGCAGGCCAGCGATCTGGGGAGCATCCTTGGCGGCGGCAGCGATCAGTTCAAGAAGGCCCTGCCGGGCCAGCCCATCAGACTGCCCACGGATCACGGCGCCCACCCCGACTACAGATCCGAGTGGTGGTATCTCACCGGCAACCTCAAGGACGAGCAGGGGCGCGACTACGGCCTGCAGTGGACCCTGTTTCGCCAGGGTATCGAGCAGCAGATCACATCTGACAACCCCTGGCTCAGCCCCCAGCTCTGGCTGGCCCAGTTCGCCATCACGGATCTCGCCCGTGGCACTCACCGCCAGGATGAGCGTACCAGCCGCCAGGGGCCTGGGCTCGCCGGCGCCAGCGGCGGCGAGTATTGGCTGAAAGAGTGGGTACTCGCCTCTGAAGGAGAATCGCTCTTTCCCGCCACCCTCAAGGTGCAGAGCAAGATGGGTGAGCTGAACCTCAGGGTGAGCGCCGCCAAGCCGGTGGTGCTGCAAGGCAAAGCGGGTTACAGCGAGAAGAGCCCGGGCAACGCCTCCTTCTACTACTCCTACCCGCGCCTGACGCTTAGCGGCACCTTGACCCTGGAGGGGGAGACCCGCAATGTCACGGGCCAGGGCTGGTTCGATCACGAGTGGAGCAGCTCGGTATTGGCCCAGTGGCAGTCGGGCTGGGACTGGTTCTCCCTGCAACTTGTCGATGGCCGCGAGCTGATGCTGTTTCGCCTGCGCACCAAGGAAGGTCGTCCCGAACCCGAGAACCGCTACGGCATACTGATTGAGCGGGATGGCAGCAGCCGTGTGCTCGCCCCCGAATCCATCGTCCTCACCCCCGGCAAGACCTGGCACGGCCCCAAGGGCCAGCCCTACCCCGTCGAGTGGCAGCTTAAGGCCGGTGATTTGAATCTCGTTATCAAAGCACGTCAACCCAATCAGGCCATGACGGGGCGTTTTGACTACTGGGAGGGGGCGGTGACTGTGGAGGGCGATGCAACAGGGCTGGGCTATCTGGAGATGACGGGGTATTGAGCCCGGGCCCACCCCGTTTCTTCGCTGCGTCTATTTTTTTGTATTCCGGGGCGAAGTCTGCTCCCCATTACAAATGCGGCGGCTGTAGAGTGCGAAAGCAATACCCTCATAACCGCCAGCTTTAAACCACCTCCCCCTTCCGGATTTCTGATCTCCATCAAAGTAACGCGTAAATCCCCCGCCTTGGTAAAACGTTTCGCTCAACAACGGGATAGACACTTGGTACCCTACTCATCCGGCCCTCATAGCCCCAAAGGCAGCCAAGGAGCGCCTATGGTTTGCCCCTTCTCAATCCGGTTAAGCGCAGCACACAGGGAGCTGAAACCCCGTGCGGTAGCCACCCTATTTTCCGGCAGACGAGAACGTAGGACAACAATAAGAAAAGCATATGGCCCTCTCTCCAAACCAGCATAATGGTTAATATTATCGTGTGGGAAATATCAATGAAGCTTGATGAAATAGTGAAGAAGTTTGAGCTCTATATAGTATCACTATGGTTACTATTTTTTCTCATAATCGTTGTTACTGCAGACATTCCTATATGTTTCGGAAATGATTGTACATTTATTGGCTTTAGTTCATTGATTTCAAGAAACGTCATCCCTTTAATTTCATTGTTATTTTTATTAATCGGTGTGTTTTCATACTTAAGATTTGACTATAGAATTTCCGGAAGTAAAAAAATCCCCTCAAGAATTGATAAAATAGAAGATCTAAACTATGAGCATTTGACATTTCTCACAACATATATAATTCCATTAATTTGCTTTAATTTATCCAACGCTAGGTACGTGTTTGCTTTGGCTTTCTTATTAGTGGTGATCGGCATAATCTATGTGAAAACTGATAAGTTTTATGCAAATCCAACCTTAGCTGTTCTTGGCTACAGACTATATAAAGTAACCATAACAACGCGAACAAAAACAAGCGAGAACATTGTAGTAATTACAAAAGAACGACTAACTGAGGCCGATCAAATAAGAATAATCGATCTCGATGATAAGGTTTGTTTTGCAAGGAAAATAAAATGACAATAGAAGTTCTTAAGAAAGGTGTATCTTCCATCATCAGCGCAGCTGGATGTTCGGCTGAATTTTTCTTTTTGTTTGATGATAAAAGCAACATGAGAGTTAAGTCCGTCGATATCAACGACACTGACCATAAAGAGCTAGAGAAAATCTTCATAAAATCAATTACCGATACATTGCTTTTGAATGATGATTTAACGCTAATTTCACTTTCTAGTGCAGATGATAGAAAAGATGCCGTCTATCATTACGATTTAGATGACGTGCCAGTGGGCCTTACATATCTCAAGGAGATTATTGATAATGAAAACATTGATAATTTTGAATTAGCTAATGATGATCTATCAACACTTGAAGGAATTCTTATTCTCATTGGAAATCAAGACTCACAGGTGGCTTTATATAAACACCAATATCCTGTGACTTTGATGAAACCGGATAGCGGCTTCAGTTTAATGAAACCAAAAGGGAATAATAGATTCAAGAAATTAGACACCGACATACTAAAAATCAGTTCTAAGTTTGAATTCATTAAATATGATAACAAATATTACATTTTTGACATTAAAGCCCTAGAAAGATTTTTCGGTTTCCACGAAGCGGTTAAAAACATTGCGACAAAAGGTGTTGAAAACATAAAAAATACAGAAATCGTTATGGATTGCGAGGTATTTAACGCACGATTAGATGAAATATCCTTCGCAAGGAAGTTAGTTAAATCCGCTAACAACTCTCCTGTTTTAAATGTAATACCTAACTCACAAATAATTAGCTTCACCCAAAATCATCCTGCTTTGAAAGGTAAGTTCAAATACAGCACGGATGGACTTCAACTAAATTTAAAAACGAAAAAATCACAGGATTTATTCTTGAAGTTACTAAATGATGATTTCCTTCAATCAGAATTAACTAAGAAATATTACGACAGCATTGCAAAAGATAGCGTTGACATTAAAGAGGACAGCGCAGCATAGGCTCGAATAGCGAAGCGTATTCAAACGTTCGTGGTTTTATTAATTAAACAATTCCAGCCCTGAGATAATATTCGGGGCTTGTATCTATTTATACCTGATAACGGAAATCAAATCCTGTCACAACGAAGCATCCTGATGCTGGGCTTCGCTAAGCTCAGCATCAACCTACGCCCAACCTTCCCCATTAAATGGCTTATGCCGCGACCGTCTGGCTGGAGATAAACGCCAACGACTGCCGGTTGAAGTGCTCCGGCTGCTCCACGTTGCAGACATGGCCGCAGTTTTCGATGATCTCGAGCTGGCTGTAGGGGTCGCGGGCGACCTGCTCGCGCACCGGGGCGATAAACATATGGTCCTCCTCCCCCATCAGGTAGAGGGTGGGAATGGGCAGGGCGCGCTCCTTGAAGTAGCGCATCAGGGGGTTGACCTCGGTGGCGAGGCGGAACCAGCGTTTGAACTCCTTCTGGCAGAGCTTTCTGGCCTCGCGCACGAAGAGGTTGCGGGACTCCTGATGGTGCTGGCGCGGCATGATGATGAAGGCGAACAAGCGGTAGAGCCACATGTAGGGCAGTATGTGCTGGCCGACCCGGCCAAGCTGCACCAGCACCCGGGAGCGGATGTCGAGGCGCAGTATGGCGCCGCCGAGCACCATGCTCTTGACCCGCTCCGGGCAGAGCTCGGCCAGGTGGCGAATGAGGATGGTACCAAGGGAGATGCCGACAAAATGGGCGCGGGGAATGCGCAGGTGATCGAGCAGCCGCAGTATGTCCTCGGTCACGGCCCGAAAGCTGTAGTGCCCCTTGACCACCTGTTGCAACTGGTTGGATTGGCCGTGGCCGCGAAGATCCAGCAGCAGCACGTTGAAGTGCTCCCGGTAGGCCCGCAGTTGCTTGAACCAGATGGAGGAGCTGCCGCCGGCACCGTGCACGAACACCACCCAATCCCGATCGGGGCCCAGCTCAAAGGTCTTGTGGTACAACATCTTATGGGCTCCCGGGGGGTTGGGGGATATACTCGGCGGGCATATTAACAGAAGGGGCGCCCCGCTGAATATGCTGCCACCCATCATCGGACCAGCATGGAGTCCTGTATGAGCCTTGCATCGTTACGTGAATTTCTGCTAAGCCAGCCCGGCGCCACCGAGGATACTCCCTTTGGCCCCGAGATCCTGGTCTATCGCATCGCCGGCAAGATGTTCGCCCTGGTGGACTGGCAGGCGGCGCCGCTCACCATCAACCTCAAGTGCGAGCCCGAGCTGGCGCTGCTGCTGCGAGAGATACACCCCGAAGTCAAACCCGGCTGGCATATGAACAAGCAGCACTGGAACACGGTGACCCTGAGCGAGAATCTGGACGCCGAGCTCTGGCAGGGCTGGATTGAACACTCCTACCAGCGGGTGGTGGCGGGCCTGCCCAAGGCCAAGCGGCCACAGGCGCCGGCCTCCCATTTCAAACCATGAGCCTTCCCATGTCTGACTCCCCTGCTCCGCACTCCCGCGACCCTGACCTCTATCCCGTCGTTCCCTTGGATGAGCGCCATATCCCGGCCCTGCTCACCCTGTTCGAGCAGTCGGTGCGCCGCCTGGGCCCGGAGCACTACAGCCCGGCGCAAGTGGAGCAATGGGCGCTGGGCGCCCGTCATCCGGGTCTCGCCAGCCAGTTGCGCGAACACCACGGCTGGCTCATCGAGCAGGAGGGGATCCCCCTTGGCTTTGTCACCTTAAGCGATGATGGCCACCTCAGCCTGCTCTATGTGAGCGCGGATCATCCGCGCCAGGGGCTCGGCGGCCTGCTGCTGGTGCAGGCGCTGCAGGCGGCGAGCCAGCTGGGTCTGCACAGCCTAACCACAGAGGCCAGCGCCTTCAGCCTCGCGCTCTTTCTGCGCCACGGCTTCGAGCAGGCCGGATTGGAAACCGTGGAGCGCGGCGGGGTCAGTTTTGTCCGCCATCGCCTCTACTGCCGCTTGCCAAGCCAGGGCCAGCCACTAAAATACCCCCCATTTCCCTAAAGCGATGAATGAAGGCAGCCATCATGGTGGTAGAGAGCGACGGTTATATTGCGCTGATCGAGTATCTGGTAGAGAGTCTGGGCCTGTTCGAGAGCCAGCAGCAGGGCACGGGCTCCCAGACCATAGAGGATCTGGTGAGCAACCGGGTGGCAGGCAACCTCATGGCCATCTGCGAGCAGAACCCCCAGCTCGACCCCAAGGTGCGTTTCATGATCATGCAGGAGGCCGACGCCGTGGTGGCCGATCTGGAGGAGGTGCTCTCCGCCGTCTGGCTGCGGGCGCCCACCCCGGCCCAGCACGCCTTCCTCGATGAGTTCATCGATCTCATCAAGAACCTGTTCGACAGCACCATCGGCTAGTCCCCTCCCCCGCGGCCGCAGGGCCCGCCAAAGATCCGCAATGAAAAGGGCCGCCTCAACGGGCAGCCCTGCTTGCTATCACTTCCGATTCATCGCGCTTGTCAGTTGAATGAATATCGAGGCAAGAAATGTGTCTGGTCTTGGCTGCCGTCCATGGTAGCTACCCTGTTAGTCTGCCGAGGTTAGGTTAAGTTCCCGGCCAGGACGTTTTTTTTAATATTTCTTTCAAAAAAACGAAACAGGGGCCTAATGGCCCCTGTTTTATCCAGGCTGCGCCTCAGCGGTTCAGGCTGGGGGGCAGGCAGACGCCAATGCCCCCCAGTCCGCAATAGCCTTCCGGGTTCTTCTCCAGATATTGCTGATGGTAATCCTCGGCGTAGTAGAAGGGCGCCAGCGGCAGGATCCGGGTGGTGATGGCGCGGGCGTCGCCGCTCGCCATCATGGCCTGCTGGTAGGCCGCCAGGCTCTGCTGGGCGATGGCCTCCTGGGTTTCATCCCCATAGAAGATCACCGAGCGGTACTGGGTGCCGATGTCGCCGCCCTGGCGCATGCCCTGGGCCGGATCGTGCTGCTCCCAGAACAGCTTGAGCAGATCGCCATAGCTGATGACCGCAGGATCGAACACCACCTGCACCGTCTCCGCATGACCGGTCAGGCCGCTGCACACCTCCTTGTAGGTGGGGTTGGGCGTCAAGCCCCCCTGATAACCGGCGGCGGTGGAATAGACGCCGGGCTGCTGCCAGAACAGGCGCTCCACACCCCAGAAACAGCCCATGCCAAACCAGGCCAGCTCCATCCCCTCGGGCCAGGGGCCCTGGGTCGGGTGGCCGTTGACGGCATGCTGCTGGCCGATCGCCAGCGCTTCCCGTCGTCCCGGCAGGGCCTCTGCCGGTGAAATAATCTGCTCCATATGCCCTGTCCTTGAATAAAATCCCGCGCGAGGCGGCTGACGAAAAGGAACCCCGAAGATAACAGGTTATGAGCCCGGATCAACCAAGGCGGCCCCTTCAGCGGGCTGACCGCCGCCCGGCTCGCCCAGGCGCAGGGCGTCTGCGGCTGGTCAAAATGGCGGCACAAAACAGCCAAACCAATATTTAGTCTTGATTTGTGAATTTATTTTCATATATTGGGCAAATTGCTGCTTTTTTATGGAACGAAACACGTGCGTGAACGCGAACCCAGCCTGGTCCATGCCTTTCGGCAATCCACCCCCTATGTCAACGTGCACCGGGGTGCCACCTTCGTGCTGATGATGGGCGGGGAAGCCATCTGTCACCCCAACTTTGCCAACATAGTGAGCGACATCGCCCTGCTGCAGACGCTCGGCATTCGCCTGGTGCTGGTGTTCGGCTCGCGTCCGCAAAACGACGAGGCGCTGGCCCGTGCCGGTATCGAGGCCCAGTACCACAGACGAATTCGGGTCACCGACGATCAGAGCTTCGCCATCATCAAGCAGGTGTGCGGCGGTCTGCAATACGACATCACCGCCCAGCTCTCCATGGGACTGGCCAACACCCCCATGCAGGGGGCGCGCATCAGCGTGGTGAGCGGCAACTTCGTCACCGCCCAGCCGCTGGGGGTAGAAGATGGCATCGACTACTGCCACAGCGGCCGGGTGCGGCGCATCGACGTGGAGGGGATCACCCGCCAGCTGGATCAGCATGGTCTGGTGCTCATCTCCCCCATCGGCTGCTCGGTCACCGGCGAGAGCTTCAACCTGAGCTCGGAAGAGGTGGCGCGCCGGGTGGCGGTGGATCTCAAGGCGGACAAGCTCATCTGCTTCAGCAGCACCCAGGGGGTGATGAACCGGCAGGGCGTGGCCATCTCCGAACTCTTCCCCGAGCAGGCCGAAGAGCTGCTGGTGGAGCTGGAGCAGGCGGGCGAGGAGATGTCCGGCACCGCCCGCTACCTGCGCGCGGCCATCGCCTCCTGCCGGGGCGGCGTGCCGCGCTCCCACCTGGTGAGCTATCAGGATGACGGCGCCATGCTGCAGGAGCTGTTCAGCCGCGAGGGGCTCGGCACCCAGATAGTGCGCGAAAGCGCCGAGCGGGCGCGGGCCGCCACCATCGAAGACATCGGCGGCATCCTGGATCTCATCCGGCCGCTGGAGGAGGAAGGCATACTGGTGCGCCGCTCCCGCGAGCAGCTGGAGATGGAGATAGACAAGTTCACCATCATAGAGCGCGATGGCCTCATCATCGGCTGCGCGGCGCTCTACTGCTTCATGGAAGAGGCGATGGCCGAGATGGCCTGCGTCGCCATCCACCCCGAGTACCGCAACTCCAACCGGGGGGATCAGCTGGTGGCCAAGGTGGCCGAGCGGGCCAAGCGGCTCGGCATCCGCCGCCTGTTCGTGCTCACTACCCGCTCCATCCACTGGTTCCGGGAGCGGGGCTTCGATCCCCTGGAGGTGGAAGATCTGCCGGTGGCGCGTCAGCGCCTCTACAACTGGCAGCGCCGCTCCAAGGTTTTGTCCAAGACCATTTCGTAACTGATTGATCTTGTGCCTGGTTGTTGCCAATTGTGTACTTTTTTACAAACTCGATTGACAGTGCAATCCAGTGCAGGGTATTTCTACATGCACGCCACCTTCCAGGGTGGCACCAGAAGAGGAGCGCTGCCCAGGCAGCCCAAGGGAGGACACCAGAGTCCGGTGAACTTGGGTCAGGGGGAGCAGCGCCGAGACGAGTGAGGCAACTGGATACCTCAACGTCGGCTGCGGGGGCTGAATCCCCCGGGTTGTCATCGGTCGTGTGCATCCCACAGGCATCCAGCAGGATCCTTGTGGGATGGGCACCGCGGATGGAGTGCTTCTGGCCGGGATCCTCGCGTTTTCCTGCCATTTATCGCCTCCTCCTCTCTTTTGCCCGATGAAACCGGATTTTCACCTTGAGACAGGAGTATGCAATGAACCCGATCAACGTCGCCAAGTTTGGCGGAACCAGTGTCGCCGATGCCGCGGCCATGAACCATTGCGCCGACGTGGTGCTGGCCAATCCGGCGACCCGGGTAGTGGTACTGAGCGCCAGCGCCGGGGTCACCAACCTGCTGGTGAGCCTGGCCCAGGGTGAACTGGACGAAGCCGGGCAGGATGCCCAGCTCGACAAGCTGACCGGGATCCAGCAGGCCATACTGACGGCGCTCGGCAACCCGGGGGAAGTGAGCGCGCTCATTCACGCCCAGCTTGGCGACATTCGCACCATGGCCCGCCAGGCCTGCCAGCACACGGATGCCGAACTGGCAGACCGCCTCATCGCCTGCGGCGAGCTGATGTCCACCCGCCTCTTCACCGAGCTGCTGCACCAGCGGGGCATCAAGGCCTGCTGGCAGGACGCACGCCAGCTGCTGCGCACCGACAGCCGCTTTGGCAAGGCCACCGTGGATCTCGCCGCCACCCGCACCCTCTGCCAGGCCACCCTGGGCCCCCTGCTGGGTGACAGCCTAATCATCACCCAGGGCTTCATCGGCGCCGACGCCGATGGCCGCACCACTACCCTCGGCCGGGGCGGCTCCGACTACAGCGCGGCCCTGCTCGCCGAGGCGCTGGACGCAGGCAGCATAGAGATCTGGACAGACGTGCCCGGCATCTACACCACGGATCCGCGCCTGGTCACCCGGGCCCGCCCCATCCCGGAAATCAGCTTCGTGGAGGCGGCCGAGATGGCCACCTTCGGCGCCAAGGTGCTGCACCCTGCCACCCTGCAACCCGCACTGCGCCAGGACATTCCGGTGTTCGTCGGCGCAGCCCGGGATCCCGCGGCCGGTGGCACCTGGATCCGCGCCAGCACCGAGACCAGCCCGCTGTTTCGCGCCGTGGCCCTGCGCCGCCAGCAGGTACTGGTCACCCTGCACAGCCTCAACATGTTCCACGCCTACGGCTTTTTGGCGGAGGTATTCGGCATCCTGGCCCGTCACCGCATCTCGGTGGACCTCATCACCACCTCGGAGGTGAGTGTCTCCCTGACCCTGGATCACACCGGCAGCCAGAGCAACGGCGAGCCCATCCTGGGCGACAAGGTGCTGGCGGAGCTCGGCCAGCTGTGCAAGGTGGAGGTGGAGACCGACTTCGCGCTGGTGGCCCTGATTGGCAACCGCATGAGCGAGGCCGCCGGGGTGGGCAGCCGGGTGTTCGACGCCATTCGCGAGCACAATATCCGGATGATCTGCTATGGCGCCAGCGCCCACAACCTCTGCTTCCTGGTCAAGGAGAGCGAGGCGGGCAACATAGTCAATCGCCTCCATCAGGAGCTGCTCGACTGAGCCTGAGTGAAACCATGGCAGGCCCCTCTTCTCTTGCGGCAGAAGGGTCGGTATCAGGGGAAGGCCATGGCGCCAGAGCCGATACCAACGAAGAGGGGCGCCGATGCGCCCCTCTCGTCATTCTGTTAACCCCTCATGTCAGCGCGCAGGCTGGCTGGTCCGGGTCGGCAACAGGTTGGCCCGGATCTGCTCGCGCAGCGCCCCCAGCCGCTGCAACAGCGCAGCCTGGCTGAGCCCCGCCTCGTCAAATCCCAGGTTATCGGCCAGCGCCGGGAAGTGATCCCGCACCGCCTGCTCCAGCCAGTCGAGGCGGCGCAGGGTCATGGGGCCGCAGCTCTTGCCGCTGAGATCGTCCGCAATGTCGAGCCGGTGGCTGCGATACATGTCGCGCCACCAGTTGGCGGCGAGCGCCTGCTCGCTTGCCAGCGCCGCACTCCACTCCCCCACCAGCCCCTGCATCCGGGCCAGCACGGGGGCGCTGGCCCCCTCCCGTGACAGATATTGCAACTCCCCCTTCGCCCAGGCGAGGCAGAGCGCGCGCCAGTGGCGAAACAGCGGCAGGGGGTCTGCCTCCTCCAGCCAGAGCCCCGACAGGGTACGGGTCTCCAGCCGCTCAGGCACATGAAATTCAGGGTCGCTCAGGCCATTGGAGTTGAACTCGTGCAGGGGATCGAAGGGCCACATGTAGCCAAAGTCGAACACCGAGATCTGCTGGCCGTCGTCGAGCAGGTTGCCCGGACTCGGATCCCAGTCAAACCAGCCCCAGCGGGCCAGCTCGGCCTCCACCGCCAGCATCTGCGCCAGGTTGCGTTCACTCAGCCTGCGCACCGGCTCTCCCCGCAGCCAGGGAGAGATCAGCACCCCGGTGCGGGCGGAGCCGAAGCTGGTGCAGACCACGTTGGAGAGGATGGTGGGGTGCAATTCGCGCAGGCTCTCTATCTCCCGGCGCCGCTCCAGCTCGGTGAGAAAGGCGGTCTTGCCGTCGACGTTGGCCACCAGGGAGTCTGGCCGGCAGCGCTTCAGGCACCAGTGGTGGCCCTCCACCTTGAGGTGGAACACCTCGGCGGTGAGCCCCTGACCATAGACCTTGACGACGGCCGGGTGATCCTCGGTCAGCCTTGTCAGCTGGGCCAGGGGCAGGGGACAGTCTCGCTCACGCCCGATCCGGATCTCGTCCCCGTTCTCCAGCATCTGGAGCAATCTTGCCTGACGTGCCGCAACCTTGGGATTCATACATGTACCTCCAACCGTTACTGAGAGACTAAACAGCGCCCCCCTCCCAGACCAGCGGCAAAGGCCCATGATGACGCTTTCATCACAGAATGAGTGCCCCTCCCGGATCGGGATCACAATTTGCACGCCCAGACCGTCACCCAATATTCATCCCGTCGTCATTAAATTGACATCAAGGAACAAGCCCCTCACCATCGGGTCAAAATAGATGCAGCGTTGCTGCCCTGCCCGCTCCAAGGATGAGCCTCTATGAATGCCCCTGTCTGTGATCGCTCCCCCTCTTCCTCCCAATCTCTGGCCGGGTGGTTGTTCGGTCTGCTGATCGCCCTGCTGTTGCTGACCCTGGCCCTGCCGCTGCTCAATCCCGCCGGCTGGCTCGGGCAGGCACAGCCGCTGATCCTGGGGCCCGCCGATCAGCCCATCGCCACCCTCAGCCGCCACAGCCTGCTCTACAAGAGCGACAGTCGCGGCCTCTATCTGGTGGTGCGCAGCCAGTGGCAACTGCTCAAGCCGCTGCAGGCGGGGGACAAGGTGCGGGTGGAGCTGCTCAACGACAAGGGCATTCGCATCGATCAGCTGAGCCAGGCGGTGGAGAAACGCCAGAAGTGTCGCCAGAGCCGCTGCACCCTGGATCTCAACAGCGCCCTGCGCGCCCCCGACGACGCCCTCGACAGCCGCTATCAGCTGCGGATCGGCCTGCTACTGGCGGACAGGCCCGAGAGCGCCGAATACAGCCAGATCCTGCAGACCCTGCCGGAGCGCGGCTTCAATCTTGTCTACCTGATGACCAGCCTGCTGCTGGTGCTGCTGGTGAGCGCCGCCGTGCTCAGGGGGTTGATGCCGCGGCTGCGCCGCAGCTACCGCTCCCGGGTGCTGGGCAGCCTGCTGCTCGGCAACCTCACCTTCGTGCTGCTGCACGGCTTCGTGGTGTTCAAGCTGGGGGAGTTTCTGCTCTGGTCGGGCTTTAGGCCCGAGCACTACTACCTCGCCTGGGGCAGCATGGTGCTGGGCTGGAGCCTCTGCGCCCTGGCGGGCTTCAACCTCTATATGGGGCTGGTCTTTACGGCGCTTTCGGGCATAGGCCTCTTGGCGAACTTCATGAAGATTGCCATCTACGGGGTGCCGCTTGGGGGGGACGATCTCGGCAACCTGCTGGCCCTGCTGCACATACTGCTCGATCAGCACCCCGTGCTGCCGGTGCTGGCCGTGCTGGGGCTCTTGTTCCTGTGCTGGCGCTTTGCCCTGTCGCGCTGGATCCTGCGCACGGCCGCCGCCACCGCCGCCTTCTTCGCGCTCTGCGTGTTCGCCACCCAGACCGGCAACAAGCTGCTCGGGGCCAACATCCGCTACGTGGACAGGGCGGTCAACTATCACAGGGACATCATCCGCGCCGGCCCCGGCCTCTACCTGTTCAACCTGGTGGACGAGATGCTGCAAAGCGGCAACATCTTCCGCTACCCCCTGCAGATCAACGAGCGCACCCCCGAGCTCAGCCAGCCGGCCCCGGGCCAGCCGCCCCGCTTCGATCTGGTGATAGTGCTGCAATATGAGTCCCTCTGGCTCGACTGGCAGGGCAAGATCTGCGCCCCCGCCCCCACCCTCTCTCTGCCCGCCGGCGTGGCCCAGTGGCACAAGACCATCCACTCCCCCACCACAGGGGGCATGACGGTGCTGGCGGAGTTCGAGATGAATACCGGCCTGCCGGTGGGCCTGCTCAAGCAGGGGGTGGTGCCCTACTACTACCTCTCGGACAAGGTGCCCGGCCTTGCCCAAAGCGCCAGGCAGAACGGCTACCAGACCCTGTTCGCCCACCCCTATGTGGAGAAGTTCTGGGGCCGCGCCAAGGCTATTCCGGCGCTCGGCTACCAGGAGCGCTGGTTCGACACCCGCTTCACCACCCTGGAACACAAGGGACTCTACATCTCCGACGACGCCCTCATCGATCACCTGCTCAGGCGCAGCGAGCAGGATGACAAGCCGCTGTTCGCCTACGCGGTCACCATGCAGGGGCACGGCCCCTTCGACGGGGATCGCTATCGGGCCCAGCAGCTCGATCGGGCCTGCCCGGATCAGAGCCCGGCGGACAGGCAGTTGCTCAACACCTACTACACCGGGGTGGTGGACGCCATGGCCTCCCTGGAGCGGTTGCTCAAGACCCTGGATCGCTCCGGCAAGCGCTACCTGGTGGTGGCCTTCGGGGATCACCAGCCCTTCCTGATGTCGGCGGGCAAGAACATCCATGGCGCCAAGCCGCCCCGGGATGCCCCCTACCAGATCCCCATGATGGCCTTCACCCGCAACGATGGCGCCATCACGCTCGATCGCCAGTTCGCCCCGGTGCGCCAGCTCTACCAGATGGGACAGGCCACCCGAGCGCTGCTGGCAGGGGATCTCACCCCCATAGAGGACAAGCCCGTGCTCCATCCGGTGCTGGGGGAGGAGAAGGGCTTCGACCCCTCCCCCCTGGTGCCGCAGATCCGCGCCAGCTTCCGGGCCGATGCCCTGCCCTGAGATCAATTAACATTTAAGAGACGGGGGCCGCAGATCCTTGCAACACCTTCCGGGCCTATGCCCTGCCCTGAGATCAATAAACATTTAAGAGACGGGGGCCGCAGATCCTTGCAATACCTTCAGGGCCGATGCCCTGCCCTGATCCTGCCCGATAGCAACAACAAAGAGGCCGCAACTGCGGCCTCTTTGCATGAAACGGGACATAAGGGCTGAACCTGCTGACGCCAGGTGTTTTCATCCCGGCAAGGGCTCGCAGGCACCGGGCAGGCCGTTTTTTGTTTAGAGAAATCAAACGACATAACCAGGTCGGATAGAAAAAGTAAACAATATTCCCGGCCCGGGGCCTTCCCCTCATCCCCAACCCTTCTCCCGCAAGGGGAGAAGGGTGAATCGCCCCCCATACCCTAGGGGGCCGCGCCCAATAAAGAAGCCGACCTCGGGGTCGGCTTGCTGCGTGCCGTCACAGGCGGCCAGGGGGCAAAGGCGAGCTAGATCACCACGGCGGTGCCGCTGATGCTGACCATCAGCATGCTGCCGTTCTGGCCCACCACCTCGTAGTCGATGTCGATGCCGACCACGGCGTTGGCCCCTAGCGCGGCGGCGCGCTCCTTGAGCTCCTCGAAGGCGATCTCCCGGGCCCGGGCCAGCTCCTTTTCGTAGGCGCCGGAGCGGCCACCTATGATGTCGCGGATGCCGGCGAACAGGTCCTTGAAGATGTTGGCACCCAGGATGGCTTCACCCACGACTATGCCGCGGTATTCACGAATGGCCTTGCCTTCCAGGGTGGGGGTGGTTGAGAGGATCATCTTGCGCTCCTTGGGGTGAAAATGGGCTCCAGACTACCCCAAAGCGGGGCAGGACAACATCCTCTATCGCAAATAACCGGCCAGGGGGACGGGCAGGCAGGGGCCGATCTCCCCGCCCCGCTTCCAGCGGCGCTTGCCGGGTCGCGGTCGTCAAAAACGGCCATAAAAAAGGAGAGGCGAGCCTCTCCTTGTCGTTTGTCTTGTGCTTGCCACTCAAGGCACAGGCTTAGTGCAGCTTCATGCTCGGGCGCAGCACCCGGTTGATGCGGCCCACCAGCATGATGAGGCCGGTCTTGATGTAGCCGTGCAGGGCGACCTGGTGCATACGGTAGAGGGAGATGTAGACGATGCGGGCGATGTAACCTTCCACCATCATGGAGCCGCGCATCAGGTTGCCCATCAGGCTGCCCACGGTGGAGAAGCGGCTCAAAGAGACCAGGGAGCCGTGGTCATGGTAGAGGTAGGGCTTCATCTCGCCGCCGTTCATCTTGGCCAGGATGTTCTTGAACGCCTGGGTCGCCATCTGGTGGGCGGACTGGGCGCGGGGCGGCACGAACTTGCCGTCCGGCTGCGGGCAGGCGGCGCAGTCGCCGATGACGAAGATGTTCTCGTCACGGGTGGTCTGCAGGGTCTCTTTGACCACCAGCTGGTTGATGCGGTTGGTCTCGAGGCCGGCGATCTCCTTCATGAAGTCCGGTGCCTTGATGCCCGCGGCCCACACCATGAGGTCTGCTTCAATCAGCTCCCCATCCTTGGTGTGCAGCCCATCGCTAGTGGCTTCGGTGATCATGGTGGCGGTGCGCACGTCCACACCCAGCTTGACCAGCTCCTGATGGGCGGAGCCGCTGATGCGCTCCGGCAGGGCCGGCAGGATGCGGGGGCCCGCCTCCACCAGTGTCACCTTGAGGCTGTCGGTGGTGAGGTTCTTGAAGCCGTAGGCGTAGAGCTGCTCCACAGCATTGTAGAGCTCGGCGGAGAGTTCGACGCCGGTGGCACCGCCACCGACGATGGCGATCTTCACCTTGTCACCGGGCTGGTATTCGGTGGCGAACTGCAGGAAGCGGTTCATCATGCTGTTGTAGAAGCGGTGCGCCTGGGAGGGGCTGTCCAGGAAGATGCAGTGATCCTTGATGCCCTTGGTGTTGAAGTCGTTGGACACAGAACCTATGGCCATCACCAGCATGTCGTAAGGCAGTTCCCGCTCGTTGACCACCAGGGCGCCGCTCTCGTCATGGATAGGCGCCAGCACGATGCGTTTCTCGTCGCGCTTGATGTCGGTCAGGCTGCCGAGCTGGAATTCGAAGCCGTGGTTCTTGGCGTGGGACTGGTAGCTCAGGGCGTCGATGCCCGCATCCATGGAGCCGGTGGCCACTTCGTGCAGCAGGGGCTTCCACAGGTGGGTGCGGTTGCGATCCACCAGGGTGATCCTGGCCTTGTTCTTCTTGCCCAGCTTGCGGCCCAGGCTGGTCGCAAGCTCCAGACCGCCGGCGCCACCGCCTACAACGACAATATTCATCATGATGATTTTCCTTGGTTCCTCAAAACGAAAGGGAGCCATTGGCTCCCTAAAACGAAATCGGTTGACGTGATGGCTCAGGCTTCTTTGAAGGCCTTCATCCGTTGCAGATGGTGCGAGATGTTCTTGAACTTATGGGTCTCGCGCTCATCCCATACGATGTCGTAATAGTTCTTCAATTCACGTTCAGTGTCCCGATTATCGCGGATTTCATCCTGAACGGAAAGGATGCACAGGCAGTTTCCTGAATTTTTATTACGAAATTCGGTTACACACTTGGTGCCGATGTCCTCGTACTCTTCCGGCCTGTCGATCTTGCCCTGCATGTTCTCTTCCGGGTGCAGGTTGGGGTTGAAGACCACCTGTTTGATGCCGCACAGAAACCCGATCCGCTCGCTCCAGTAGCCGCCGAGCCCTACCCCGCAGATGAGGGGCTTGGGGTCTGTGCTCATGTCGAGCTGCTTCTTCACCTCCTTGAGCAGGTGGCTCATGTCGTGGCGGGGGTGCACCGTGCTGTAGTGAACGAAGCGCACATCATCATCGATAAACTGCAACTGCAGCACTTTCTCATGATTGCCGGGGCTGGTGGCATCGAAGCCATGCAGATAGATGATCATGGATAAGACCTCAAGAACTGTGTCGGTTCTATCGAAACTACCCCAGCGAACCGCAGAGGCGCCACCAAAACATCGCACTTTCTTGCTTTGGATCACGCCCCCCGCCGCCGGAAAATCCTTTTCCCACTCCCTTTGGGCGCATTCGGCAGGGGAAAAGGGGCTCCAGGCCCCTGACGCGGCGCCCGGCCTCAGCTCTGGGTCTGCTCGAAGCGATCCACCGCCGCCGCCACCAGCGCCAGGCTCCCCTGCCAGAAGGCCGCCTCGCGAATGTCCTGCCCAAGGTGTTTTGCGACCAGATCCTCGGCGCTCATGCGGCCAGTGTCTCGCAGCAGGGCGCGATAGGCCTGTGCCACATCCTGCTCGCCCGCGGCCTGACGGCTTATCAGCTGCTGATAGACCCCGAGGCTGAACAGGTAGCCAAAGAGGTAGGGGTAGTTGTAGAAACCGAACCCCGCGATGGAGAAGTGCGCCTTGGCGGCCCAGAACATGGGGTGATAGCGGCCAAGGCTCTTCTCATACCAGCGCCCCCAGGCCTCGTCGGTGAGCGCCTTGAGCCGGGCCGATGACACATAGCCCTGCTCGCGCTCGGCCACCAGGGCCTGCTCGAAGTCAAAGCGGGCCGGGATGTTGACCAGGAAGGTGGCGGCGCCGTCGGCTTCCGCCCAGGCGATGGCCTGGCGCTCCTCGGCGCTTCGGGCCTGCTCGAACAGGGCGCTGCGCACCAGCGTCTCGGCGAAGATGGAGGCGGTCTCGGCGAGCGTCATGGGGTAGCTGCGCTGGCTCATGGGCAAGTCCCGGATGAGCCAGTTGTGCCAGGCGTGCCCCAGCTCGTGAGCCAGCGTGATGACGTTGTCCATGGTGCCGGCATAGGTGATGAAGACCCGCGGCTCCACCGGATCGGCAAACTTGGTGCAGTAGGCCCCGGTGCGCCGGTTCGGGGTGGGGGCGGCGTCAATCCAGCCGCGCTCGGCCATCATGCGGGCGAACGCCCCCATCTCGGGATCGAACCCGGTGAAGGCCAGGGCGATGATCTCGATCGCCTCCTCGAACGGGATGCTGCGGTGGCTGCTCGCCGGGGGCGGCGCGAACAGATCCTCCGGCCCCAGCTCCTCGATGCCGAGCCGCCGGGCCATCAGCCCCAGGGCCCGCTGGCCCAGATGGCGCGCCTGCCAGGTCTCCTGCATCAGGGTATCCAGGGTCGCCCGCTCGATGTGGCTCTGGTGGCAGGAGAGATCCAGGGCATCCAGGGTCCGCACCCTGCCGCGCTGGCGCGAGAGCTCCAGGCGCCAGCCGTTGAGGGCGTTGAGGATGGCGGCCACCGTCTCCTGCTCCCCCTCCCAGCCGGCGCTGATGGCGTCGAAGGCCTCTTTGCGCAGGGCCCCATCCGGGCTGGAGAGCAGGTTGCTCGCCTCCGCCAGCCCCCGCTCCTGGCCGGCGACCTGCACCCGGATCTTGCCCACCAGATCGTTGTAGAGGTTGCCCCAGGCGTGCAGGCCGTCGGTGCCAAGGCCGATGACCAGCTGCTCCGCCTCCACCGGCAGCCGTTGATCCTGCAGGCAGCGCTCGTGGCGCAGCCGATACTCCTCCTCCCCGAGCAGGGGATCCTGCATCAGCGCCCCGAACTCGGCCTCGGGCAGCCCCAGCATCAGATCTTCGATGGGCGCCAGCGTCTTGAACAGGTCCGCATTGAGGGCCCGGGCCCGGGAGGCCAGCTGCTTGGCCAGGGGATCCCTGGCGTCCTGGCTCCCCGTGCAGGCCGCCAGCACGGCGATATTCCAGCCTATTTCGCGGATGCGACGGGCCCGCAGCCGCACCTCTCGTAAGCCATCCCGCAAGCCATCCTGCAGGGCGGCGCCCTGATCACGCAGCGGGCCCAGGCCGTCGATAAAGACCGCCAGCTCGGCGAGGCTGGCGCGGGCCAGGCTCATGTCCGCTTCCAGTACGCTGCTGTCGAGGGAGGGGTAGATGTGCTGATTTTGCCACTGCTGTGGGTAGACTCGTTGTTGCATCGAACGCTCATTGTCAGAGACGGGTCCGGCCCGTCGTGAAACAGGGGTGGCCCCAGGGCCACGCACAGGAATACCAAGGCTGGCGGCGACACCAGCCGGATCAAACACAGGCGACTACACCAGCCGCTCGAGGCGCTCGACTGCCTCCTCCAACAGAGTGCAGGCTCTCCTGCCAGCGCTCAGGAGGACTCGCGACGACTCGCGACTACACCAGCCGCTCGAGACGGCTGACCGCCTCCTCCACAGAGCGCAGGCTCTCCTGCCAGAACGCGGGCTCGCGAATGTCGACCCCCAGGTGCTTCTCCACCAAATCCTCGGCGCTCATGCGGCCGGTGTCGGCGAGCAGCGCCCGATAGGCCGGCACGAAGTCGGCCCCAACCCGCTCCTTCTGGGCATAGAGCCCCAGGCTGAACAGGTAGCCAAACAGATAGGGGTAGTTGTAGAACCCGAACTCGGCGATGGAGAAGTGACCCTTGCTGGCCCAGAACAGCTCGTCATATTGGCTGAGGCTGTCACCATACCACTGCTGCTTCGCGGATTTCATCATGGCCCTCAGCTGGCCCGCCCCCAGATACCCCTCGGCCCGGCCTGCCACCAGCGCCCGTTCGAAGTGGAAGCGGGAGGGGATGTCGAGCAGCAGGCTCGCGACCCGCTCCCCGTCCATCCAGGCGATGGTCAGGCGCTGCTCGCGGGTCTGCGAGCGCGCGAGCAGGGCGTCCCGCACCAGGGTCTCGGCAAACAGGGAGGCGGTCTCGGCCAGCGTCATGGGGTAGTCACGCTGCTCCAGCGGCAACTCCCGCAGCAGCCAGCTGTGCCAGGCGTGGCCGAGCTCGTGGGCCAGGGTGATGACGTTGTCCATGGTGCCCTCGAAGGTGAGGAAGACCCGGGGCTCGGCGGGGTCGGCATACTCGGTGCAATAGGCGCCGCTGCGCCTGTTGTCGCTCGGCGCGGCATCTATCCAGCCCCGATCCGCCATCATGCGGACGAACTCCCCCATCTCGGGATCGAAGGCGGCGAAGGCATCGGCCACCAGGGTCAGCGCCTGTTCGAAGCCAAAGCTGGCCTGCGCCCCATAAGGCGCAGGGGCATAGAGATCCCAGGGGGCAAAATCCGTTATCCCCTGGGCGCTTGCCATGGCTTGCAGGGCCCGCCTGCCCAGCGTCTTGTGGGCCTCGGCCTGCGCCATCAGAGTCTCCAGGGTGGCGCGCTCCAGGTGCCCCTGGTGGCAGGAGAGATCCAGCGCATCGAGCCGCCGCCCCTTGCCGCGCTGGGTGGCGAGCTCGTTGCGCCAGCCGTTGATGGCATTGAGGATGGCGGCCACCGTCTCCTGCTCGCCAGCCCAGGCGGCCTGAATGCCGTGCCAGGCGCTGGCGCGCCGCGCCCTGTCCGGGTGGGCGAGCAGGTTGTCCGCCTGGGCCAGCCCCATGGGCTCCCCCGCCACCACCGGCCTGAGTCTGGCCACCAGGCTGTCGTAGAGATCCCCCCAGGCTTGCAGGCCGTCCACCGCCAATCCCTCGATCAGCTGCTCGCTCTCGAGGGAGAGAGCCTGATCCTGCAACCGGCGATCGTGGCGAATGAGGTAGGCCAGCTCGAACAGCTCGGGATCCTGCAGCAGGGCCCGCACCTGATCCTCGGGGGCATTCAGCCAGAACAGGGCCACCGGCTTGACGAGCTGGGCCAGCCTCGCCTGCAGCTGCTGGCCACGGGAGAGCAGCACCCGGGCGGCCTCGTCGCGGCCGTTGCGGCTGAGCCGGTTGTAGGCGAAGGTCTGGCTGTTCCAGGCTTGTGCTTTCACGGCATTGGCCTGACGGCGAATGGCCCGAAGCAGGTGGCGCAAGGGGTTGATGTCCCGGGTCTCCGGCAAGGCGGCCAGCAGGTTGGCGATCTCGGTCAGGCCATCTGCGGCGCGCTGGAAGTCGGCGTCGATGGCCGGGCAATCGGGGGCGGCATAGATGTGATCATCCTGCCAAAGGGTGGTGGTCATAACTGTCCTTGTCTGTTTGCGTCCATGTGGGCGTCCCGCCTCTGTGGGCAGTGACCGCCAAATAGTACGAAGGGGGCCGGCCCTTGCCTAGCCCCCATTCTGGTCAACAAACAGCAGATCCGACCTGCGACGCCCCCTGTCGGCAGGGGACGATTCCTGAGCGGCCGCCGCTGTTATTTCGCGGGAGTCAGCTTGCCCACCAGGGTCATGGCCAGCACCAGCAGCAGACCGGCCACCACCCCCACCAGGGCGCTCAGCAGGGTCGGCGTCACCGCGGCCAGCACGGCGCCCCCGGCCAGGGGGGCCAGACTGGCGGCCACCCCCTCTATGAGGTGATGGGCAAAGGGCCAGCCGTGGACCAGAATGCCGCCCCCCACCATGAACATGGCAATGGTGCCGACCAGAGCCAGCAGGTGCATCAGCCGGGGTGCCGTTACCAAGAGACCCCGCCCCACTGCCCGGCGCAGGGCGCCGGCATCCGGTTTTTGCAGCAGGTGCAGACCGATGTCGTCGAGCTTGACGATGAGCCCCACCAGGCCATAGACCCCCACCGTCATCAGCAGGGCTATGCCCGCCACCACGGCAATCTGCAGGCCCAGGCTCGAACCCTGCACTGTGCCGAGGGCGATGACGATGATCTCGGCGGAGAGGATGAAGTCGGTGCGAATGGCCCCCTTTATCTTCTGCTGCTCGAAGGCCTCCAGATCGTCCGGGATCGCCTGCGCCGACGAGGCCGTCTCGCCGCTGTCGTGGGGCAGGAACTTGTGGGCCAGCTTCTCGGCCCCCTCGAAGCAGAGGTAGGCGCCCCCCAGCATCAGCAAGGGGGTGATGAGCCAGGGGATCAGGGCGCTGATGGCGATGGCGGCAGGCACCAGGATCAGCTTGTTGCGAAACGAGCCCTTGGCCACCTTCCACACCACGGGCAGCTCCCGCTCGGCCCGCACCCCGGAGACCTGCTCCGCATTGAGGGCGAGATCGTCCCCCAGCACACCGGCGGTCTTCTTGGCCGCCATCTTGGTCATCAGGGCCACGTCATCGAGCACGCTGGCAATATCGTCGAGCAGGGCCAACAAACTGGTTCCGGCCATATCAAACATTCCTTATATCAGTGGGAAACATCGCCCCAGGCAGCACGGCGCTCTTCCTGGTCACCGCCCCGGTCATCAGGGCCAGGTCACCCGGCACGCTGGCAATATCGCCCGGCAGGGCCAACAGACTGGTTCCGGCCATATCAGGCATTCCTTATATCAGTGGGAAAATCCCCTCCGGCACCCAGGCCATCTCGCCGGGCCGATGCCGCGAGCGAGTGCCGAGCAGAGGGGGCTCCTTGTTTCAGGCAAAAGATGGCACAGTGTAACGAGAAGCCGCCCTTTCGGCAGCCCCCCATGACAGGGTCAATCGGCCTTGTTTCACCTCAAGGCCCCAGGCCCAAGGAGTACCCATGCAACCCTGGCAACCCCTGCTCGATTTCTGGTTTGGCGACGACTCAGGCGACGCCCCCCGCGCCGCCAGGCAAGCCCCCCTCTGGTGGGGCAAGATCAGCGAGACGGACGCGCTGCTGGCGCACCGCTTTGGCGAGCTGGCACAGGCCGCCGCAGAGGGGGAGCTCGCCCACTGGGCCGAGGTGCCGGTGGGCAGGCTGGCGCTGATCCTGCTGCTGGACCAGTTGCCGCGCAACCTTCATCGTGGCACCCCGGCGGCCTTTACCCAGGATACCAAGGCCCGGGATCTCTGCCTCAGGGGCCTCTCCCTTGGCGCGGACAAGGCCCTCTCCCCGCTGGCGCGGGTCTTCTTCTACCTGCCGCTGGAACATGCGGAGTCCCGGGAGCAGCAGGCCAGAAGCGTGGCCCTGTTCGAGGCGCTGGCGGCCGAGCAGGCGGACGGCCCGGCCCGGGAGACCTTCGAGGGATTCGCCGACTTCGCCCGCCGCCATCAGGTGATCATCCAGCGCTTTGGCCGCTTCCCCCATCGCAACGCCATCCTGGGGCGCACCAGCACCCCGGAGGAGGCCGAATTTTTGCAGCAACCGGGCTCCGGCTTCTAGGCCAGCCAAAGAGACAAAAAAACGGGCCCAGTGGGGCCCGTTCTGCATGCAAGGAATGGCAAAGGCATCAGGCCGCCTCGGCCAGATCCTCCTCTTTCTTCTGGTAAGCCTGGGGGGAGAGCCCCAGCAGCTCCTGCACGGTCGAGGCGACCGTGATGGAGGAGATGGTGCCCACCAGGATGCCGGCGAACAGGGTGAAGGAGAAGCCGAACAGGGCGTCCCCACCGAACAGCAGCAGGGCCCCCACCGTGAACAATGTGGTGCCCGAAGTGATCATGGTGCGGCTGAAGGTGGCCTTGATGGCCACATCGGAACAGTCGTGGATCCCCATCTGGGTGCGCGAACCGAGCAGGTCACGCAGCCGGTCCGAGATGACGATGCTGTCGTTGAGGGAGTAGCCGATCACCGCCATCAGACCGGCGATGACGTTGAGGTCGAACTCGATATTGAACAGCGCCAGCAGCCCCAGGGCCACCAGACCGTCGTGCAGCACAGAGACCAGGATGCCGATGGCCTGGCGCCACTCGAAGCGCACCGCTAGATAGGCGGAGATGGCCAAGGAGGCCACCAGCACCGCCAGCATCCCCTGCTGGAACAGCTCGGCGCCCACCTGGGGGCCCACTATGGTGGTGCGCAGCAGCTCCACCGGCAGGGCGAGTTGCTGCCCCAGCATGGTCGCCAGATCTTCCGCCGCCCAGGGCAGCTCGTGGGGAGGCAGCTTGATGAGCCACTCGCCGGGCACGCCGGCGCCGTGCAGCTCCACCGCCCCGGCCAGGGGGGCGCTCAGCAGGGCGTTGAGTTCGTGGGCCTCCTTCAGGGTCTGGATGCGAAACTCCAGCAGTATGCCGCCGGTGAAGTCGAGCCCAAGGGAGAGCCCGTTGATGGCGAGCACGGCGATGCTCGCCAACGTCAGCAGCACCGAGGCCCACATCCCGATGTAACGCCAGCGGGTCAGGCCCATGGCAATGATCATTCTCAGCATTCTTCTTCCCTCGACAGCAGATGGCTTGGGCTTCCCAACCGGAAGCAAGTGGCGCGGAGCAGGCTCGAACGCGCGGTGCAATGACACAGGTGGTCAGTCATGGTCATACCCTCAGCAGCTTGGCGCGGCTGTTGCCCCACAGGGGGTTGATGATGGCGCGGGTGCCCCAGATGCCGGTCACCATGCTGGAGATGAGCCCCAGGATCAGGGTGATGGAGAAGCCCTGCAGCGGCCCTGAGCCGATGGCATAGAGCACCACGGCGCAGATGAGCGTCGTGATGTTGGCATCGAAGATGGTGCGAAACGCCGAGCGATAGCCAAAGTCGATGGCGTTGGCCAAGGAGCCCCCCTCCCGCAGCCTGTCCTTGATCCGCTCGAAGATGAGCACATGGGTGTCCACCGCCATGCCCACCGTCAGCACCAGGCCGGCGATCCCGGGCAGGGTCAGCACGGCGCCGGGCAGCACCGCCAGCATCCCCACCTGCATCAGCAGGTTGCCGATGAGCGCCGTGATGGCAACCCAGCCGAACTTGCGATACCAGGCCATCATGAACAGCATCATGCCCGCCATGCCGAACGCCAGGGCGGTGAAGCCCGCCTCTATGTTCTGCAGACCCAAGGTCGGGCCGATTGAGCGCTCTTCCAGGATCTTCAGCGGCGCCGTGAGGGCGCCAGCCCGCAGCAGCATGGCCAGCTCCTGGGCCTCCGGCAGGCTGCCAATCCCTGTGATGCGGAACTGGTTGCCAAGGGCGGTCTGGATGGTGGCGACGTTGATCACCTCGCTTCTGGCCCGAAGCTTGCCCTCGGCGTTGGTCTTGTACTCGGTGAAGACGGTGGCCATGGGCTTGCCCACGTGCTGGCGGCTGAACTGGTTCATCTTGCTGCCACCCAGGGTGTCGAGCACTATGTTGACCTGGGGCTGACCCATCTCCCCCATGTTGGCGCGGGCATCGACGATGTGCTCGCCGCTCAGCACCGGCTTGCGGGCCAGACCGACCGCCTGGCCGTTGCGATCCGCCATGAAGAAGCGGCTGTCGGCCTTGGCCTCGTAGAAGGCCAGGGATGCGGTGGCGCCTATCACCTCTTTCGCCTGCTTGGGGTTGTGCACCCCCGGCAGCTCGATGCGGATGCCGTCCTGACCCTGACGCTGGACCGAGGCCTCGACGATGCCGAGCTCGTTGATCCGTTTCTTGAGGATCGACAGGTTCTGGGTCACGGCGTTGTTCACCAGCAGGGTGCGCTCTGCATCGCTCAGCACCAGCTTGAGCTCATTGCCGGAGCGGGAGAGCTTCCACTGATCCTGACGGGTGCCGGCGCTCTCCTTGATGATAGTGAGCCAGCCCTCCTGCCCGTCGACGTCCGGCAGGGTGACGGCCAGGGCCCCCTGGGCGGTGCGCATCACGCTGGCGCCGCGCAGGTTGGCCTCACGGAAGCGGGTGCGCAGGGTATCCACCAGGTTCTTGGTCTGGTTGTCGATGACAAAGTCCACATCGACCCCGATCAGCAGCTGGGAGCCGCCGCGCAAGTCCAGCCCGAGCTTGATGGGATCGGCGCCGAGCCGGCTTATCCAGGTCGGGGCATTGGAGTGAAACTCCAGGGTGAGGGCGGCGCTGTCCACCCCCTGCTGCTCCAGCAACTGCTTGGCCCGCTGCTGCTCGGCCTGGGTGGCGAACACCAGCTCGATCCGCTCCTTCTGCTCGATCTGCAGCTGGGGCGCAATCTGGTGCTCCTGCAGCAGGCGCTGCTGCGCCTCGCTCAGACGGGTCTGGCCATGGAGGCCCAGGGAGGGTTGCTCACCGAAGAAGGTGGGCAGGGAATAGAACGCGAAGGTGAGCAGCATCAGCAGCAGCAGGGCGTACTGCCACAGGCTCATGCGGTTCAAGACGGTATGACTCTTTTTTCTCATGAAATCGGCCTCTGTCAGGCGAGCGCAAGGGGCGACGCCGGGTCGCACCGTGCAAAAAAATGAAACAAGACAGCCTAGCCGTTCACTAAAAGTGAACAGCAACAGAGAGAAGATGAGGCAACAGCAGGCAGACTGACCCCATCGGGGTCAGGCGAGGAAACTCTGGGAGAAGCGGTATTGCAGGTGCCGGCGCTGCAGGCGGCGCCGGTGGATGCTGGCGAAGTGATCGCGAAAGCTCGTCCTCGGGTAGAAGAGGGCGGCGTAGAGCAGCAGGCCGCACAGCAGCAGCAGTATGGCCTGCTGGGCCCAGCTCATGACCAGCTCGTAGACCACGCTGCCGGGCTGATGATCCCGGCTCAGGGAGTGCTCGAGGCGCAGCAGGTGGCTCTGGTGGGAGCCGATGAACTTGACGACACCGTCGTCGCTGTCGCTGGCGCCGTGGTTCATCCGGGCGCCGTCGGCGGGATCCGCGGCCTCCCCCATCAGCTGGGCGGCGTGCTGGGAAGCGGGTACCTTGAGCCCCTCCACCGAAACGGTAGAGAGCAGCAGAGTGAGCGCGATGAGCAGGGTCATCGCCGCCAGTTTCACTTTGTCCAGCAGGCTCAAAAAGTTAATTCCCGAATAATAGAAAGGGCAAACTACCATAGCCCCCCCACAAGGACAAGGGCGGCAGGCCATGACGCCTGCCGCCCTTGCGGCGCGGATCCTGTCAATCAGCGGCTGCGGGTCATGGTTTCGAAGTCCTCGGCATAGTCCTTGAGCAGGGTGTAGAGGTGGGCGCGCTGGGAGAGATCCATCGACTGGCTGAGGGCGCTGAGCCACTGTATGGTGCGCTGGCGTGACTGGTCGGTGTAACCGGTGAAGCGACCATCCATCAGGCCATCCCCCTGTTGCAGCAGTCGGGTCAGCTCCTTGCCAAAGTCCGGGTCCTGGCGCTGCTTCATCAGCCGCTCCAGCTCCTTGGTCCAGGCCTCCTGAAACTCGAGCCAGGGGGGCATCATCTCGTATTGCCACTCGGCCCACTGGGCAATGAGCGGCTCCTGGGCCGGCTTCACCTTGCCAATCCAGAACACCAGTCGCTCGCTCATCTTCTCCCTGAACTCCTTGAGCATCTGCGCCTTGGGTTCGGTGGTGAAATCATGCTGGCGCTCCTGCTGGCGTTTCACTCTATCGGTCATGAAGCGCGCCACCTGGGCATCGGTCAGGGTGCTGGCGAGGCGCACTGTGCGGGGAATGGCGTTCTCCAGGGTGCGGGTCAGGCTGGCCTGGGTGCGGTCCAGGTGCAGGGTGACCTGGGCCGGGGTCATGGGGCTGGCCACCGCCTTGGCCAGGGCATCGAGATCCCGGGCATAGATGGGCAGCTCGTGCTGGCGATGCCAGGCCATCAGCCCCTTCACCTCCCTGTCCAGCAGGGTCTTCTGGCTGCGGTCCAGGGAGAAGTAGTCGTCCAGTTGCCAGACGATGGCCGAGTCGAGCCAGTAGTAGATCACCCGGGTCGCGCAGCCGGTCATCAGCAGGCAGAGCAGCAGCAGGCTCCAGCTGCGGGGTTGACGCCATGAGAATCTGGTCACCATGCATGCCTCCAAGTCGTAGAAAATAAGCGTCGCGCTGGCCTCTGGCCTATCTCATTCCAGGCGCTGGCGGTTCATGTCGATGAGGGCCTGATAGTCGGGCCCGGGTTGCTGCTCCGCCATCAGCAGCGCCCACAGCAGGCCGATGTAATCGACCCAGGGCAGGAAGGCATCCGCCTGGAATCCCTTGCCATTGAGCAGCTTATGAGCGCCTCCCCTGCCTTCAAGATAGCAGCTCTCCAACTGGCACCGCAGCTCTTCGCTCCAGCCATGGGTGCGCTGTATGCTGGCCAGCTCGAAGCCGGGATGACCGGCGGCGCCATACTCCCAGTCGATGACCCAGGGCCTGTGGCCCAACAAGTTAGCCGGATTGAGATCATGATGGCAAGGGAGCCAGCAGTCGTCCGGCTCGCGGCTCGCGAGCAGGGCCCGCTCCAGCGCTGGCAACCAGGGGGGAATGTGGGCCAGGCGCTGCCGATAGCCGGCGCTGTGGGCCCGCACCGCCATCACCACGGCGGGCAGTGCCAGTCGGTGCAGTCGCCTCAGCACCTCGGCCAGCAAGGGGGCTTGGGCTGCCAGGGGCGGCGGGGCGACGGCCCAGTTAGGCTCGTCGCACCAGTCCAGCAGCATCAGGCCGGTGGCGGGATCGCCGTGATGACAGGGCAAGGCCAGCCCCTGCCCCACGGCCCCCTGATAGAGCTGCCACTCGGTGGCCCTGTCGATACCGAGCCGGACCGGATCCGGGTGGCCGCGCCGCAGGAAGCCGCTCTGCCCCGAGGGCAGATGCAGCCGGTAGTTGCCGTTGGTCAGGCCGCTCGCCAGTGGCTCAAGGCGTCCCTGGTGCCAGGGGGCAGGCAGGTTGGCGAGCAGGGTCAGCTCCGCCAGATCCCCCTGCTGCCGGGTCGCCTCACCAGCCAAAGGTGGAGGTCTTCGCCTGCTTGCGGATCTCTTTCTGATCGGCCCACAGCAGCTCGCCATTCTCCAGATCCATCAGGTTCATGGTCATCTGGTAGTAGACGTCCTTCACCTTGCCATTGTCCTTGACGATGCTGGCGAGGTTGCCATAGACCATGTAGCGGGCGCCGGTCTGCTTGCCAAGGCGCACCATGGAGGCGGGATCCACCATGCCGCTGCTCTGCTGGTACTCGAGCTGCTGCTTGACCGCGCTCACCTTGCTCATGTCCACGAAGCGGAACTTGCCGGCGCGCAGCAGCTTGGTGCGGATGGTGTCTGTGATGGCCTCGGTGTCGATGTGCTCCGAGGTCTTGTTGCGGATGGAGTCCATGAACATCACGGGACGGCCCCCTGCGGTGATCTCGCCTGTGACCGGTGAGGCCAGCATGGAGTCCGCCATCTTGTCGGCGATGGCCTGCAAGTCGGAGGAGCCGTAATCCACTGTCACCGTCTCTGTCTCGGTCGCGTCGCCATAGCTGACGGTGGTGCTGGAGCAGCCCCCCAGCAGCAGGGCAGAAGTCAGGATCAGCAGGGCATGGTTCATTCTCATCAGTTCGATTCCTCAATCACTTCGCGTACGTAAATCCGGTAGCCCCGGGCGGCCGGGCTCGGCGCCAGGGCGGACAGGGTGCGGGTCTGGTAGCCGTGCAGCTTGATGGGGGTCCAGCCGCGGCCATCGCTGGCCACCTCCTGCCCGGCGTCATCATACCAATAGAACAGGTATTGCAGCTTGTTGTCGCCGCGCTGGGTGCTGGCGGCGGCCACGTTGACCTGCAGCAGGCCGTTTTGCTGGCGGCGGCTGAGCTCGGTCAGGGTGACATTGACGTTCTGGTGCTGCTCTGCCACCGCCGCCGCCCCGGGCGCGCCATAGAGCGCCACCCCAGAGGTGTTGGTGGCGCAACCCGCCAGCAGCAGTACCAGCCCGAGGGCCAAGCCATGTGCTTTCATCTTGCTCTCCTTGCCGGCGGCCGATGGGCCGAGCCGGTCAGTGTGTGATCTTGCCCAAACGGGCACTCATAGGGGCATCACTCGGGTGCTCAATCCGGCGCCGAGACGCTGCACCCAGACGAGCGTGGTGCGGCCGGCGTGCACTGTGAGAGGCAGGGTGCGCATGGCGCTGCCCGCCCCCAGCCGGAGTTGCACCTCCCCGGCCGGGACCATTCCCTGCCAGCTCGATGCCTCGGCGGGCAGGGTCAGCCAGCTGCGGGTATCGGCCCGCTCCGAGAGGGTGTTGAAGATCCCCACCAGTATGTTGCCCACATCCCCCCCCTCCTTGGCGGCGGAGCGTCTGAGCTGCTCCTTGGCCACCAGCCGCAGCGCCTGACGGGTCAGCATGCCGGGCAGCCGCTCCTGCAGATCCTTGGCCGCCAGCGCCTCGAGTCGCACCAGCGAGCTGGTCCGCCCGGCCTGTTTGCCCGCCGACACCGTCAGCGGGCCGGTATCGCTGGCCCTGTTGTCGTAATAGGGTACCGCCACGGTGAAGGTACGAAAATCGCCGCTGGAGGTGGAAATCGGCAGGGGCAGGAAGATCTCCCGCCGCGCCGGGATCAGGCCATCTTCAAACAGCACCACCAGCTGGCCCTGATCCCTGGTCAGCGGCGGCGCCTTGCGGCCCACCCTTTTCTCTGTCTCCCTGAGCTCGTCCGCCGCGCCACGCAGCCGGGCCAGGCGCAGCAAGGCATCCTGCAGGCTCTGGTTGTCCGGCGCTATCTGATAGCCGCGCTGATAGTCCACCCAGGCGTCGTTGAGATCCCCGGCCGCCTCGTAGAGCACGCCGGAGAAATAGAAGGTATAGGCGTTCTGGAAACCGTTTTTCACCTGACCTATCAGGCGATCGAGCTCGGGCGCCCCGCGCGACATCAGCTGGCGCATCTCCCCTTCTGCTGCGGTATCAGCCTCGGCCTCTTCGCTCTCTTCCTTGGCCTTGCGCACCTCGTCGGCCCGCGCCTTGAGCGCCCTCTCCTGCACCTGGTTGGCGCGGCGCACCTCCACCAGGGCCCCTTCGGCATCCCCGCGCTGCAGGTAGTTCAGCGCCAGATAGTGGTGCAGCATGGTGCGCTCGTAGTCCGGCGCCCGGTAGGCCATGGTCTGATCGTTGGTGAGCAGGCTGCCCGCCTGATCGAGGCCGTGACTCAGGCGGTACTGGGCCTGACTGTCTTCCCAGGCGAGCCGGCTGTCGGCGGCGGCAAAGCCCTGCTTGCTGACCCCGTCCTGACCCGCCAGCCAGGCGATGCGCCCTCTCTCCAGCTGATCCAGCACATAGGTGTCGTCCCCCGGGGTCGATTCCCGCACCTTCGGCAGGGCCTCGGCGGCATGACCCAGCAGCAGCTGGTTGCGCAGGGGCACCATCTGATCGGAATAGGAGACGAAGAGATCTTGCCAGCGGGAGGCGCAGCCTCCCAGCAGCAGACCGGCCAACAGCAGGCCGGTCAATGAGGCGGGACGCATCACAGGCTGAGCAGGGGTCCCAGCGGCTGGCCACCCACCAGGTGCAGGTGGATGTGGTAGACCTCCTGCCCGCCGTGGCGGTTGCAGTTCATGATGAGGCGATAGCCGTCCTCGGCGATCCCGGCATCCGCCGCCAGCTTGCGGGCCACGGTGAACATGCGGCCGAGCGCCAGCTCGTGATCCGCTTCCACGTCGTTGACCGTGGGGATCAGCACGTTGGGCACGATCAGAATGTGGGTCTTGGCCTTGGGCTGGATGTCGCGAAAGGCGGTCACCAGATCGTCTTGATAAAGGATGTCGGCGGGGATCTCCTTGCGGATGATTTTGCTGAAAATGGTTTCTTGCGCCATGGGTAACTCCTTTATATGAAAAAGAAAATTCAATGCAAAACTCAAGCGACTCCCAAAAATGTCGCCACAGCCCGCCAAGTGTGACACAAGCCGACATTTGACACAGCCGTTGTCCCAATCACTTCAGTTATTGTGAAGAATACCGATAGTGAGGATGACGTCCCGAGTACCCCAGCGGCATTCCCCGTGAGGGCATGCAGGGTACCAAAGGGACGGGGTACTCAGGCAAGGGACTTTTGCATAGACAGCGGGACAATAATGAAACAAACAATGTCAGACCTCTCGATCTTACAGAGAGTCTATCTGGGCTTTGCCATTCTGGTCGCCGTCATGGTCGCCAGCGCGGTACTGACCTTTCGCGGCCAGAGCGAACTCAGCGATGCCCTGGACCAGGTAACACAAGAGTCCATGCCGCTGGTGATCGCCAGCAGCCAGACCCAGATCAGCCTGCTCAGCGCCAACAAGTGGCTCACCGACGTGCTGACCGAGCAGGATCCCAAGCAACTGCCGGCGGAAGTGGCCGAGCTGCAGCAGGCCAAGGGCCAGGTCGACAAGATGCTGACGACCCTCAGGCAGCAGGTGGCGGCACACCCCGAATTGCAGGGGGAGATGACAGCCCTCGGCAAGCTGGTGGCTGACTACCTGCAGCTGACCCAGACCCTGCCCACCGAGCACGAGGCCCTGCTCACCCGGCTGCACAAGGTCAACCAGGCCAAGGGCCAGTTCCAGGTCAGCCTGCCCCAGTTCAAGAAGAACCTCGGCGACATGATGGTCACCGTCGACGACAGCTTCATCAAGATGCTCTCCGAGACCCTGACCACCAAGCTCTCCGCCATCGAGCTCTCCACCATGGATGCCCTCAACCAGAGCATCCCCGGCCCCATCGAAGCGGCGCTCAAGCGCAACAAGATGCAGATCGAGGGCTTCAACAGCACCATCAAGGATCTCCAGGGGGAGCTCAAGGATTTCGACAACAACATGGGCCACTACGTCCATGGCTTCGTGCGCGACACCACCGCCAATGAGGGGGTGCTCGCCCAGTACCTGGCGCTGATGAAGCAGCAGCAGAGCATGCGCGAGCAGAGCAAGCAGGCGAGCCAGCTCATCGTCAGCATCCAGAACAAGCTGGAGGGGATCACCGCCCAGAGCCAGCAGCTGATGAACGCCAGCATCAGGGCCTCCGATCGGGTGCAGACCCAGAGCACCCTGACCCAGGGGATCAGCATTGTCATCGCCATCTTCGTCGCCATACTGGTGGCCTTTACCCTCGGCAAGGCCATACGCCGCCCCCTCAAGGAGCTGCTGCGGGTGCTCACCCAGGTGACCCAGGGTGACATGACCCAGCGGGTCGGCTTCAAGAGCCAGAACGAGTTCGGCCAGCTCGGCAGCCAGATCAACCTGCTGATCCAGCAGATGGGAGACGTGCTCAAGCAGCTCTCCCAGGCCTCGACCCAGCTCAACAGCGCCGCCCACGACAACCGCCACACCACCGAATCGGTGCGCGCGGATCTGGAGAAACAGCGTCAGGAGACCGCCTCGGTCGCCGCCGCCATGACCCAGATGGAGGCCTCGGTGCGGGAGGTGGCCCAGGCCGCCAACCAGACCCTGGAGCGGGTGCAGGACGTGGAGAAAGCCTCCGAGATGGGCCGCAAGGTGATGGCAGGCAACATCACCACCACCCATCAACTGGCGGGCAAGCTGCAGCAGACCGGCAAGGTGATCGGCGATGTAAGCGCCATGAGCGGCCAGATTGGCAACATCCTCGACGTCATCCGCGGCATCGCCGAGCAGACCAACCTGCTGGCCCTCAACGCCGCCATCGAGGCGGCCCGGGCCGGCGAGCAGGGCCGTGGCTTTGCGGTGGTGGCGGACGAGGTGCGCAACCTGGCCGGTCGCACCGCCCAGTCCACCAGCGAGATCCAGACCATGATAGAGAACCTGCAGCAGGGGGTCGCCCGGGCGGTCAACGTGATGCAGGAGTGCTCCCGCGAGATGGACAGCTGCGTGGATCAGAGCTCCCAGGCGAACAACGCCATGGAGGAGGTGCAGGGCATAGTGGTGCTCATCAGCGACATGTCTAGCCAGATAGCCTCCGCCGCCGAGCAGCAGCAGGCCACCAGCGCCGACATCGCCACCAACCTCAACCGCATCTCCGACATCTCGGATCTCAACTATCAGGGCATAGAGCGGGTCGCCGAGACCAGCCAGCAGCTCGACAGCCTGGCCGAGCAGCAGGAGGGGCTGGTGCAGCGCTTCCGGCTTAGCGCCTGAGCCCCCTTAGCCACGGCAGTTAAACGGCGAGGCCCCGCAGATGCGGGGCCTCGTTTTTATTGCGGCTTGCGCCTGGGGATCAGGCGTAGGCGATGGCGCCCTTGCCGACCCCTTCATAGGCGACAATCTTGACGAGCTTGTCTCCCACCTGCTTTTTCACTTCACGGGCAATGTAGTGGGCCAGCAGCTCTATGGTGGTGTCGGTGTCGATCATCTCCACCTCGGCGGCCGGCATGGCGAGCTGGAACAGCCCCTGGGGCGCCAGGTACTTGAAGCCGAGGTGATGCTCCCCCAGGTGGGCCTTGGCCAGCTCGCTCAAGTCCAGTTCGGAGAGGGCCACCTTGTCCTCCAGGGTACCGAGGTAGATGTCGGCCCAGCGCTCGGCCCAGTTCAGCTCCAGCTCCTCGTTGCGCGCCCCGTCCACCTCTATCTCGACCGGAGAGCGATGGCCGTGGGCGATGCGCTGGCAGTTGCCGTCGTGCTTCTTCAGACCATGGCTGTAGTGGTAGAAGGCGCCCTCGATCTTCTCCTGACGCAGGGTCAGGGAGAGATCCTTGATGTTGCCAGGCAGGCGCTTGGCCAGCACCGCCAGCAGATAGCGGGTCACCGACTCCTTGTCCACCTGGGGGGCGGGAATGAAGGCAAACCCCTGGGCCGGGCAGCGCAGGTGGATGGAGCGACCCGGGCGCAGCAGATCCACGGTGCACTCGTCGTTGTCCAGAGCGTGGACATGGACCAGGGGGCTCTCGGTCGGCACCAGCAGCTTGTGATCCACCTCTTCATCGATGATCGACTTGACGAGCTTCTTCACCCGGCCAAAGTCCAGCAGCATGCTCATCTCGTTGAGCTCGCCGCTCATCTCGATGTCCACCAGCCAGCTCTCCCCTACCATGCCGCGACGCTCGCACAGATAGCTGGAATCGATCACAGTCAAATCTCTAACAAATAACTTCATCACTCAGGCCTTGCTACAGAGAAAGTGCAGTTTGCGATATTATGACCCCGGATTATCGGCAAAGGAACTGGAACCCCCCATGAACAAATTGCTTATCAAGAATGCCACCCTGGTCAACGAAGGCCGCATCTATGCTTCCGACGTCTTGATCGAAGGTGAGCGCATCGCCCGCATCGCCCCGGACATCAGCGCCCCCGATGCCGTGGTGATCGATGCCGCAGGCCGTCACCTCATCCCCGGAATGATCGATGATCAGGTCCATTTCCGGGAGCCTGGCCTGACCCACAAGGGGACCATCGCCAGTGAATCCCGGGCCGCCGTCGCCGGTGGCACCACCAGTTTCATGGAAATGCCCAACGTCAATCCCCAGACCACCACCATCGATGCCCTCGAAGCCAAATACCAGATAGCCGCCAACTCCGCCGCCGCCAACTACAGCTTCTACCTGGGTGCCACCAACGACAACCTGGAAGAGATCAAGAAGCTGGATCCCAAGCAGTCCTGCGGCATCAAGATCTTCATGGGGGCCTCCACCGGCAACATGCTGGTGGACAACCAGGAGACACTGGCGGCCATCTTCCGCGAGAGCCCGGTGATGATAGTCACCCACTGCGAGGACACCCCCTCCATCAAGGTGTTGGAAGACGAGGCCCGCGCCAAGTGGGGCGAAGATGTGCCGATGCGCGAGCACGGCCGCATCCGCAGCGCCGATGCCTGCTACAAATCCTCCAGCATGGCGGTGGGGCTGGCGAAAAAATACGGCGCCAAGCTGCACGTGCTGCACCTGACCACGGCCAAGGAGCTCTCCTTGTTCACCGCCACCCCGGATCTGAAGGATCTCAAGGACAAGAACATCACCGCCGAGGTGTGCGTCCATCATCTGTTCTTCAACGAGGCGGACTACGACACCCTGGGCAGCCAGATCAAGTGCAACCCGGCGGTGAAGAGCGCCGCCGACCAGCACGCCCTGCTGGATGCGGTACGCAACGACGTGCTCGACATCATCGCCACCGACCACGCCCCCCACACCTGGGAAGAGAAGCAGAACAGCTACTTCAAGGCGCCGTCCGGCGTGCCCCTGGTGCAGCACTCCCTGCAGGCGCTGCTGGAGCTCTACCACAACGGCGTCTTCTCGCTGGAAACCATCGTCAAGAAGACCTCCCACGCGGTGGCCGAGCGCTTCCAGGTGCAGGA
Source organism: Aeromonas sp. S16(2024) (assembly GCF_041403065.1). Lineage (NCBI taxonomy): Bacteria > Pseudomonadati > Pseudomonadota > Gammaproteobacteria > Aeromonadales > Aeromonadaceae > Aeromonas > Aeromonas sp. S16(2024). Next base: position 228,526 of record NZ_JBGLQX010000002.1, read on the forward strand.
TCGCGGCTACATCCGCGAGGGCTACTTCGCGGATCTGGTGCTGCTGGATCTCGGCAAGCCCTATGTGGTCAACGACAGCAACCTGCTCTACCTGTGCGGCTGGTCCCCCTTCAACGGCTACCGCTTCCAGAGCACCATCGACATGACTCTGGTGAACGGCCAGATTGCCTGGCAGAACGGTCAAGTCACCGATCAGGTGCTGGGCAAGCGGCTGACCTTCAACCGCTAAGCCAGTCATCGCTGATACCAGACGGCCGCCCATCGGGCGGCCGTTTTTGATGCAAGAGGGCGGCAAGGTGCTGACAAAATGCGCGACTGGTCGCACTTTGATCCGAAGTTGCTCGCAAAGCAGGCAAACGATCTCGGCGCGGGATTTCCCCTGTTGACAGGGTCGGGGCATCTCCATAAACTCCCTCCCCGTCAGCCGAGCTGACTTAAGTCGGTGTGTAGCGCAGCCAGGTAGCGCATCTGCATGGGGTGTAGAGGGTCGGAGGTTCGAATCCTCTCACACCGACCAAATTCCCCGAGAAAGGCCTTGTCAAACGACAAGGCCTTTTCTTTTTGCCTCCCCGCGGCGGCGCCCAGGCCAGCGATTGTCTCGTGGGCGCCGTTGTGCTGTAGTGATCCCCTCTTTGCCAAGGGCCTGCACCATGTCACCAAGCTCCCCCCTCTTGTTCGCCCTCGCCCTGTGCGGCTCGCTGCTGCTCGGTGGCTGCGCCACCCCCTATGACAGCGAGAAGTCCTTCTGGAACGGCCAGACAGGCTTCTCCCAGACCCGGCTCGGGGAGACCCGCTGGCAGCTGGAGTTTGTGGGCAACGATCTGGTGGACAGGGAGACGGCCCGCAAGTACGTGCTCAAGCGAGCGGGAGAGATGGCGCTGGCGCAGGGGTACGCCTGGGTGCAGGTGCAGTCGCTGACCCTGTCGCGGGATGCAATCAGAGTCATCCCGACCCGCCCCCAGTTCGGCTTCGATGAGTACGAACCCGACACCTTCATGGACGAGACGCAGGTAGAACACCGCACCTCGGCACTGCTGATCTTCTCCCTGGAGAGAGCCCCATTGGACGACCAGAGCCTGGAAGCCATTTATCTGGTAAAAATGAAAATAAACAGCGATTAATATAATTAATTCACAACATACACATCACATACAACTAATCACAACATAAAGTTCTGCTATAAGTCGCTGGATTTCCCCTCCGTGATTAGGCATGCTGCCAGCATACCGGCTGTCAGGATTCCATGGCCCGGATCACAAAAACGGACTGAGGTGGCACCCTGCCCACCTGCACAGGCACTGCACATATCGAGACTGTCCCCCCATGAAAATGAACAAATTGACCGTTGCCATCCTCATTGCGATGTTGCTTGGCATTTTTACCGGGCAAGGCTATCGCCTGTTTGCCCCGGCCCAGGCCGCCACCTTTGCCAGTGAAATCACCCTGCTGACCGACATCTTCCTGCGCCTCATCAAGATGATCATCGCCCCTCTGGTGTTCACTACCCTGGTGGTCGGCATCGCCAAGATGGGCGACACCCGCACCGTGGGCCGCATCGGCGCCAAGACCCTGGGCTGGTTCATGCTGGCCTCCCTGATGTCACTGACCCTGGGGCTGGTGATGGTCCACCTGATGCAGCCCGGGGTCGGCCTCTCCCTCTCCCTGCCCGATGACGGCGCCAGCTCAGGGGTGGCCGCCACCGCCATCTCCCTCAAGGACTTCGTGACCCACGCCATCCCGAAAAGCGTGGTCGAGGCCATGGCCACCAACGAGATCCTGCAGATCGTGGTGTTCTCCCTCTTCTTCGGGCTGGCCGCCGCCGCCCTGGGGGATGCCGCCAAGCCTGTGGTCAAGCTGATGGCCAGCGGCGCCGAGATCATGTTGAAAGTGACCGGCTACGTGATGAACTTCGCCCCCTTCGCGGTCTTTGGTGCCATCGCCGCCATGGTCGCCAAGGAGGGGCTCGGGATCCTCGCCACCTATGGCACCTTCATGGCCCAGTTCTACCTGGCCCTGGCCTGCCTCTGGCTGCTGCTCATCGCCATGGGCAGCCTCTTCATCCGCCGTCGCATCCTGACCCTGCTGGCCATGATCCGCGAGCCCATACTGCTCGCCTTCTCCACCGCCAGCTCCGAAGCCGCCTATCCCAAGACCCTGGACAGGCTGGAGAAGTTCGGCTGTGACAGGCGCATCGCCAGCTTCGTGCTGCCCATGGGCTACTCCTTCAACCTGGACGGCTCCATGATGTACTGCACCTTCGCGGTGATGTTCATCGCCCAGGCCTACGGCATAGAGCTCTCCATGGCCCAGCAGATCACCATGCTGCTGCTGCTGATGGTCACCTCCAAGGGGATGGCCGGGGTGCCGCGCGCCTCCCTGGTGGTGATCGCCGCCACCCTGAACCAGTTCCACATTCCGGAGGCCGGCATACTGCTGCTGCTCGGCATCGATCACTTCCTCGACATGGGTCGCTCCGCCACCAACGTGCTGGGCAACGCCATCGCCGCCAGCGTGGTGGCCAAGACGGAAGACAGCCTGGGAGAGACCGCGCCCCAGGGCGAGGCCGACCTCGCCAGGGTCTAAGGTTCTCCGTTACTCGACAAGAGGCCCGCAACTGCGGGCCTCTTGTCGTTTGGCGCTCAGCACCAGCGCCTCACCCGCCGGCAATACTGCACATAGGGGATGCCGAAGCGGGCGCGCAGGGCGCGCTCCTCCGGCAGGATCTGGAAGCGGGTGAGCCAGCCCAGCAACAGCAGCGGCCCGAGCCAGACCCAGGGGCCCCCGAGATAGCAGGCCAGCGCCAGCAACCAACAGAGCAGCCCCAGGTACATGGGGTTGCGGCTGATGCGATAGACCCCCCGGGTCACCAGCACCCGGCTCTGCTGCAAGCGAACAGGGTGAACGCTGGTACGCTCCCGGCGAAAGTGCAGCAGCGCCCCGCCCCCCAGCAGGGCCCCCATCAGCAAAAGCGCCATGGCCAGCACCAGCAGACCCCCGGCTCCCCTCTCCTCCCCCCGACCCAGCCACATGGCGAAGGCGAGCACCACAAACAGCAACAACGGCGGAACACGCAGCTCAAAACGCATATTTTCTTCCTGCAACAAGTGCCACGAATGACGCCATTGCGATACACTCGCAGCGTCGGTATTGGGTAAAAAGTGAAACATATCATTAGCATAGCAACATGCTGACCCAGCCATGCCGCGGCTCGCGTCTGACGCGGGCCCATCCTCAACGACACAATAAAAAAGGAACCATCCCATGCACAAGAAAACCCTGCTCGCGACCCTGATCTTCGGGTTGCTCGCCGGCCAGGCCGTCGCCGCCCCCTACCTGCCGCTCGCCAGCGACACCCGCAACGGTCAGGAGCAGACCGCCGCCAACGCCTGGCTGGAGGTGGATTTGACCGCCTTCGAGCACAACATCCAGACCCTCAAGGATCGTCTCGGCGACAAGGGCCCGCAGATCTGCGCCATCATGAAGGCCGACGCCTACGGTCACGGCATCGATCTGCTGGTCCCCTCCGTGGTCAAGGCGGGCATCCCCTGCATCGGCATCGCCAGCAATGAAGAGGCCCGGGTGGCCCGCGAGAAGGGCTTCGAAGGCCGCCTGATGCGGGTTCGTGCCGCCACCCCGGCCGAAGTGGAGCAGGCCCTGCCCTACAAGCTGGAAGAGCTGGTGGGCAGCCTGGAGAGCGCCAAGGGGATCGCCGACATCGCCCAGCGCCACCATACCACCATCCCGGTGCACATAGGTCTGAACTCCGCCGGCATGAGCCGCAACGGCATCGACCTGCGCCAGGCGGACGCCAAGGAAGATGCCCTGGCCATGGTCAAGCTCGAGGGGATCACTCCGGTCGGCATCATGACCCACTTCCCGGTGGAAGAGAAAGAGGACGTCAAGCTGGGGCTGGCCCAGTTCAAGCTGGACTATCAGTGGCTGATCGACGCGGGCAAGCTGGATCGCAGCAAGCTCACCATTCACGCCGCCAACTCCTTCGCCACCCTGGAAGTGCCGGAAGCCTACTTTGACATGGTACGCCCGGGCGGCATCATCTACGGTGACACCATCCCCTCCTACACCGAATACAAGAAGGTGATGGCGTTCAAGACCCAGGTCGCCTCGGTAAACCACTACCCGGCGGGCAACACAGTCGGCTATGACCGCACCTTCACCCTCAAGCGTGACTCCCTGCTCGCCAACCTGCCGCTGGGTTACTCCGACGGCTACCGCCGGGCGCTCAGCAACAAGGCCTATGTGCTGATCCAGGGCCAGAAGGTGCCAGTGGTGGGCAAGACCTCCATGAACACCATCATGGTGGACGTGACCGATCTCAAAGGGGTGAAACCCGGTGACGAGGTGGTGCTGTTCGGCCGTCAGGGTGAGGCCGAGGTGAAGCAGGCGGATCTGGAGGAGTACAACGGCGCCCTGCTGGCGGACATGTACACCATCTGGGGCTACACCAACCCCAAGAAGATCAAGCGCTAAGCACGCACTGATATGAAAAAGGGCTCCGGAGGGAGCCCTTTTTTTGCGGGTGCTTACACCGCCTTCTGGTCGGTCACCTTCTTGCGGGTCACCCAGAGGCTGAGCCCCATGGAGGCCAGCAGGATCAGCGCGACCACGCCCAATGCGATGCCGGTCGGGATCTTGAAGATGTCCAGCAGCAGCATCTTGACCCCGATGAACATCAGGATCAGCGCCAGGCCGTATTTGAGCAGGGCGAAGCGCTCGGCGACGCCGGCCAGCAGGAAGTACATGGCGCGCAGGCCCATGATGGCGAAGATGTTGGAGGTCAGCACGATGAAGGGATCCGTGGTCACCGCGAAGATGGCCGGGATACTGTCCACCGCGAAGATGAGATCGCTCACCTCCACCAGCACCAGGATAAGCAGCAGCGGGGTCGCATAACGCACACCGTCACGCCAGACGAAGAAGTTCTCCCCCTCCAGGGTTTCTGTCACCTTGAAGCGGCGACGCATCCAGCCCAGCAGCGGGTTGTTGGCCAAGTCCGGCTCCTTGTCGGCGGCCCACAGCATCTTGACCCCGGTCAGCAGCAGGAAGGCGCCAAACAGGTAGAGGATCCAGTGGAACTGCTCGATGAGCCAGCTGCCCGCGAACACCATGCCGGCGCGCATGACGATGGCACCCAGCACCCCATAGAGCAGCACCCGGCGCTGCAGCTCGGCCGGAATGGCGAAGTAGCCAAACAGCATCAGCCAGACGAAGACGTTGTCCACCGCCAGCGCCTTCTCGATGAGGTAGCCGGTGAGGAACTCCAGCCCCTTCTGATTGGCAATTTCACGCCCGGCACTGTGATCCAGCCAGAGCCAGATGGCCAGGTTGAACAGCAGGGCCACGCTGACCCAGACGAGGGACCAGATCCCCGCCTCTTTCAGGGACACCTTGTGCACCTTGCCGCCGCCGACAAAGCGGATATCAATCCACAACAGGACCAGCACTATGCTGAAGAAACCGGTCCACATCCACCATTCACCCATTTTCACTTCTCCCAAAACGACAAAACCCACGACCGAGAGGCGTGGGTTTGCGTTTGGAGCAGATACACCTTGCCTCTCGGCAAGGTCTCACTTACAGCCAATTTCCATCGACTGCCCGGCTGCCGGGTGCACTGCAGGATATGGGTGCACCGTAATGACGACAAACCGGCGAGAAGTTACTCCCCTTGTTGCGCGGATAGTAGCAGCGGTAAAAGATAACGCCAAGAGGCATCTTCACCGCGGATGGAAATAAAACGGGGCACCACCTGGGTGCCCCGCATGCTCGTTCACGCCCTCGCCCTCAGAGCGGATCCACCTTGAGACAGGAGACGGCGTGATCGAAGTTCCCCTCCAGCATGGGGCGGGTCTTGGCGCACTCAGGCCCCGCCACCGGGCAGCGGGTACGGAACACGCAGCCGGACGGCGGATTCATGGGGGACGGCAGGTCCCCTTCCAGGATCTGGATCACCTTGTTGCGTTCCAGATCCGGATCCGGAATGGGCACGGCCGACATCAGCGCCTTGGTGTAGGGATGCAGGGGATTGGCGAAGATCTCCTGACGGGTCCCGAGTTCCACCGCATTGCCCAGATACATCACCAGCACCCGATCCGAGATGTGTTTGACCACGGACAGGTCGTGGGCGATGAAGATGAGGGAGAGCCCCATCTCCTTTTGCAGGGACTTGAGCAGGTTCACCACCTGGGCCTGGATGGAGACGTCCAGCGCCGAGACAGGCTCGTCGCAGATGATCATCTTGGGCTCCAGGATCAGCGCCCGGGCGATGCCGATACGCTGGCACTGACCGCCGGAGAACTCGTGGGGGTAGCGGTTCACCAGGTTGGGCAGGAGGCCCACCTTGGTCATCATGGCGCGCACCTTCTCCTTCACCTGCTCCCTGGAGAGATTGGGATAGAAGGTGACCAGGGGCTCGGCGATGATGTCGCCGATTGTCATGCGCGGGTTCAAGGAGGCCAGCGGGTCCTGGAAGATCATCTGGATCTCCTTGCGCTTCTCCCGCAGCGCCCCCTGCTCCAGCTTGGTCAGATCCTGACCCAGCCACACCACCTTGCCGTCGGTGGCCGGCACCAGACCTATCAGGGCCCGGGCGAAGGTGGACTTGCCGCAACCGGACTCCCCCACCACCCCCAGGGTCTCCCCCTCGTAGAGGCGCAGGGTGACCCCGTCCACCGCCTTCAGGGCGGAGGGCTTGGCCCAGGGCCAGGCCTTGTCACTCTTGATGCTGAAGTGAACCTTGAGGTCAGACACTTCCAGCAGCAGTTTCTTGTCAGTACCCATCAGTTCACCCCCTTGATCATGGCATCCGAAACCCAGTGGCAGGCCCTTGTCCGTCCGTCGCCGAAGGGGGTCAGGACGGGTGACTGCTGGCCGCAAATCTCGTGCGCCCGGTGGCAACGCTCCTGGAAGGGGCAGCCGGTGGGCAGACGCAGCAGGTTGGGCGGATTGCCCGGTATGGTGGGCAGCACTTCCCCTTCGGTATCGAGACGGGGAATGGCGCGCAGCAGCCCTTCGGTATAGGGGTGGCTCGGGCGATAGAAGATGTCGTTGACCCGGCCGTACTCCATGGTGCGACCGGCGTACATCACCAGCACCTTGTCACAGATGCCCGCCACCACGCCAAGATCGTGGGTGATCATGACGATGGCGGTGTTGAACTCCCGCTTGAGCTCGTTCATCAGGGTCATGATCTGGGCCTGCACCGTCACATCCAGCGCCGTGGTCGGCTCGTCGGCGATGAGCAGTTGCGGCCGGCACAGGAGCGCCATGGCGATCATCACCCGCTGACGCATGCCGCCGGAGAACTCGTGGGGGTACATGTTCATCCGCTTGCGCGACTCGGGGATCTTCACCGCGTCCAGCATACGCACCGACTCCTCGAACGCTGCCGCCTTGCTCACCCCCTTGTGCAGCATCAGCACTTCCATCAGCTGATCCTTCACCTTCATGTAGGGGTTCAGGGAGGTCATGGGGTCCTGGAAGATCATGGCGATCTTCTCGGAGCGGATCTTGTTGAGCTTGTGCTCCGGCAGATTCAGGATCTCGTCCCCCTGAAACTTGGCCGAGCCGGTAATGATGCCGTTCTTGGCGAGCAGCCCCATGATGGCAAAGGCAGTCTGAGACTTGCCTGAGCCTGACTCACCGACGATCCCCAGGGTCTCGCCGGCAGAGAGGGAGAAGTTGAGGTCGTTGACCGCCACCACATTGCCGTCCGGGGTCTTGAACTCGACCCGCAGATCTTTCACATCCAGTAATTTCATATCAGCACTCCTTATCGCGCTGTCGTGATGCCAGCCTGCCCATCCCGTGAACGCAGTGCGTTCTCTGGACGGGTCTTATGGCCCCTTGGCGTCTTGCCTGTCCCTTGGTGTCAGCGATCCTTTGGATCCAGGGCATCACGCAGACCATCCCCGAGGAAGTTGAAGCAAAACAGGGTCACCACCATGAAACCGGCGGGGAACAGGAGTTGCCAGATGGCCACTTCCATCGACTTGGAGCCTTCATCCAGCAGGGCACCCCAGCTGGTCATGGGCTCTTGTACCCCCAGCCCCAGGAAGCTCAGGAAGGATTCGAACATGATCATGCCCGGCACCAGCAGGGTGGCGTAGACGGCCACTATGCCGAGCACGTTGGGGACGATGTGACGGGTGATGATCTTCCACTTGGAGACGCCGCAGACGTGGGCCGCCTCGATGAACTCCTTGCTCTTGAGGCTCAGGGTCTGGCCTCGCACTATCCGCGCCATGTCGAGCCAGCTCACCGCGCCGATGGCGAGGAAGATGAGGGCCAGGTTGCGACCGAAGAAGGTCACCAGCATGATGACGAAGAACATGAAGGGGAAGGCGTTGAGGATCTCGAGGACCCGCATCATCAGGCTGTCGACACGGCCGCCGATGAAGCCGGAGGCGGCGCCATAGAGGGTGCCGATGATGACGGCCACCACGGCCCCCATGATGCCGACCATGAGCGAGATGCGGCCACCGAGCAGGGTGCGCACGAACAGATCGCGCCCCAGGCTGTCGGTGCCGAACCAGTGACCCGTCTCCATGTCAGGGGCGGCCTGCATGGCGCCCCAGTCCGGATCGTCGAAGGTGTATTGGGACAGATGCGGCCCGACGATCACCGCCAGACCTATGATGGTCAGGATGATGAGGCTGGTCAGGGCCGCCTTGTTGCGCAGGAAACGGCGACGGGCATCCTTCCACAGGGAGCGTCCTTCCACCACTTCCACTTGCTGGGCGAACGCCTCGACGGCTTCGCGCTTTTCAGTTGTGATTACCATGATGTACTCCCGGCTTAGTAACGGATCTTGGGATCGATGACGGCATAGAGAATATCGACCACGGCGTTAAAGGTGATGGTCAGGGCGCCGACCAAAATGGTCAGGCCAAGCACCATGGAGTAATCACGGTTCAGCGCTCCGTTGACGAACAGCTGACCTATGCCAGGCAGACCGAAGATGGTCTCGATGACCACTGAGCCGGTGATGATGCCCACGAATGCCGGGCCCAGGTAGGAGACCACAGGCAGCATGGCCGGACGCAGCGCGTGTCTCAGGATGATATGGCGCAGCGGCAACCCCTTGGCACGGGCGGTACGGATGAAGTTGGAGTTCATGGTCTCAATCATGCTGCCACGCATGATGCGGGAGATGGCGGAGATGTAGTACATCATCATGCCGAACACCGGCAGCACCATGAACTGCACCCCGCCCCCCTGCCAGCCTCCCGCCGGGAACCAGCCCAGATAGATACTGAAGAAGAGCACCAGCAAGGGCGCCAGCACGAAGCCGGGTATCACCACCCCGGCCATGGCCGACGACATCAGCAGATAGTCGATGAGGGTGTTCTGTTTCAGGGCCGCAATGGTGCCGAAGGTGACCCCCAGCGTCACCGCCAGCAGGAAGGCGACCGAGCCAATCTTGGCGGAGACCGGCAGCGCCTGGCTCACCAGATCGTTGACGGTGAAATCCTTGTATTTGAAGGAGGGCCCCAGATCCCCCTGGACCAGGTTGCCCAGATAGGTGAGGTATTGCACGCCTATGGGCTTGTCCAGGCCATATTTGGCCTCGATGTTGGCAAGCACTTCCGGCGGCAGGGCGCGTTCGCTGGTAAAGGGGTTACCCGGCGCGAAACGCATCATGAAGAAGGAGACGGTGATCAAGACCAGCAGAGTCGGGATCGCTTCCAGTAGACGTTTAAGGATGAATTTCAACATAGACATTTCCTGTCCTGTACTGCTTCCAAAGGGTCGCGGTTGTAATAAAGGCCCGCCGTCCGGCGGGCCTGCTTGTTATGCGACTTGTTTCTTTACTCAGTGAGCAATGATGTACATGTCTTTGCTGTAGAGGTTGTCCAGCGGGTTGGCCGGGTAGCCGCCCACATAGGGCTTGACCATGCGGGAGGTCACGTACTGATAGATGGGGGCGATCGGCATGTCCTTGGCCAGGATATCTTCGGCCTGGACATAGAGCTTGTTGCGCGCATCCGCATCCACCTGATTGCGGGACTCGCTCATCAGCTTGTCAAAGGCGACATTGGAGTACTTGCCGTCGTTGTTGCCGTGGGTGGTCTGCATCAGATCCAGCATGGAGGAGGCTTCGTTGTAGTCCGCAATCCAGCCGGCGCGACCCACGTCGAAGTTACCCTGCTTCTTGGTTTCCAGGTAGGTCTTCCACTCCTGGTTCACCAGGCTCACCTGCACGCCCAGCTTCTTCCACATGGAGGCGACGGCCACGGCCACCTTCTTGTGGTTGTCGTCCGTGTTGTAGAGCAGCTCGAACTTGAGCGGCTTGCCCGGGCCGTAACCGGCCTCGGTCAACAGCTCTTTCGCCTTGGCGTCACGCTCGGCCTGGGTCAGCTTGGACCAGGCCGGGGCCACCGGCTTGAAGCCATCCACGAAGTCGGGCACCAGGGTGTAACCCGGGGTCTCGCCCTTGCCCATCACCTTGTCGGCGATCACGTTGCGATCGATGGCATAGGAGAGCGCGGTACGCACCCGCACGTCGTCAAACGGCTTGTGCTTGAAGTTGTACTGGTAGTAGTAGGTGCCCACATAGCCGCTCACCTGCACCTCGTTCGGGTGCTCCTTCTTCATCTGCTTGAAGCGCTCGATGGGCATGTTGTAGGTGAGATCGACTTCACCGGCCAGGTAGCGGTTCAGCTCGGCGTTGGTGGACTGGATGGGCAGGTAGGTGACCTTCTCGATCACTGTCTTGGCGTTGTTCCAGTAGCTGGGGTTGCGCTCGACGTCGACGCGCTCGTTGACCACCCAATCCTTCAGCACATAGGCGCCGTTGGAAACCATGTTGCCGGGCTGGGTCCACTTGTCACCAAACTTCTCGATCACCGCCTTGGGGACCGGGTAGGTGGTGGTGTGGGAGAGCATGCTGACGAAGTAAGGCACCGCCTTCTCCAGCTGGACTTCGAAGGTGTAGTCGTCGCTGGCTTTCACCCCCAGGGTGTCGGCCGGTTTCTTGCCACCGATGATGTCGGTAGCGTTGACTATGGTCGGGATCTCCATGTACCAGGAGTAAGGAGAAGCCGTCTTGGGATCCACCGCGCGCTGGAAGGCGAAGACGAAATCATGGGCGGTGACCGGATCCCCGTTGGACCACTTGGCATCTTTGCGCAGGTGGAACACGAAGTGTTTGTTGTCCTTGGTTTCCCAGGACTCGGCGACGCCGGGCAGGGTTTCACCCTTGGGGCCTGAGGTGACGAGACCCTCGAACAGGTCGCGCAGAATATTGGATTCAACCGTTCCTTCGGTCTTGTGCGGATCCAGGGTGGCTGGCTCTGAGCCATTGCCCTTCACCAGGGTCTGCTCGGGGGCGAGCTTGGTGCCGGCGGGGACGTCGGCGGCGTGGGCCAGGGTGGCGCCACCAAAGAGTGCGGTCAATAAAAGGGCATTAATAATTGTTTTTCTATGAGTCATTTCCATACTCCAACAAGAACATTCCATGCATTTGTCCATTCACGAGATAAAAATCCCGCAGCCCGCATAATTCCCTGACAATTCTGATAATGCAATAGATATCATCAGGCGGGGGCGGCTTTGGTGGTCAATAAAACAGCTTTAAACCATTTATTCAGCATTTAAATATCGCGCAATGGGTGTTTTTCATACAAAGCCGCCCGATTCTAGGAAATGATTAACAAAAAAGAAACAATAAAAAGCCGGTCACAAGGACCGGCTCCGACAAAATGGACCTGAATCACATCAATCCAGGAAAGACTCCCTTGATCCCTGCCACCATGATCTCGATACCAAGGGACATCATGATGAGACCCATGATCCGGGTCACCACGTTGATGCCGGTATTGCCCATCAGCTTGAACAGCAGGGGAGCGGCACGGAAGATGAGCCAGGAGCAGTAGGCAAAGGCCATCACCACCACGAACATGCCCATCAGCTGGGGCAGGGTCTTCTGGCTGGCATAGACGATGGAGGATGAGATGGCTCCGGGGCCGGCCATCAGGGGCAGCGCCAGCGGCACCACGGCGATGGATTCGCGCGCAGCCAGTTCACCCTTCTCCTGCTTGTTATGCTTCACCTCCCCCAGCTTGCCCTGCAGCATGGACCAGGCGATCAGGGTGATGAGCGAGCCACCGGCAATGCGGAACGACGCCAGCGAGATACCGAAACCGTCGAGGATCAGCTGCCCCATGGTCATGGAGACCATGAGGATGACCATCACAGCAATGTGGGCACTAGTATTGGTCTTCCTGCGTTCATCCGGTTGCATGTGGCCCGTCAGGCTCACAAAGACCGGCAACAGACCCAGCGGGTTGATGATCGCAAACAGGCCAACGAAAAATTTCAGGTATAAAGAGAAGTCAATTGCTGCCATAAGCGCCATCCAGAACCAATTCGGGCCACCGAGGGCCATCCCCGTCAAACTGCGCGTAAATTTACACCATGATATTTCCCTTCTCCAATCAAATAATCTCACCCTTTCCGGGGCTTTTCAGTTAGTTCCTCTAATGAATCGACGAAAATCAACATATCGAGTTGTTAACCGCCATGGAGGCCATTTAACACGCTTGCAAAGCGTGGTGGCGTTTTATGTCGAGACTCCCACTCATCACAATATTTCCCTTCAATAAAGCGTCATTTTCATGGATTGATCTGGAGGGCCTCAGGGAATAACCCCTATTCACCCCCACAGCGCGCCCCAGGCTGGCGCCCTATCTTCACCCCGATCTGCTCGGGGCGGCCATGCAGCAAACCGTGCCCCCACACAGACGTCGTGATGGGATTTGCCAAACAGCCACCCGAAGTCCGGCACAAAGGCCCGGCGCTGAATGAAAACAACCACCATTTTTTCCAACAGAAATGAAACGCCTACCTCTCTTCAGGGCGAGAGGCTTGCAAGGGCCGCCACCAGGCTGGGCCTAAGCGTCCTCCTTGCCAACGGCGAAACAGCGGGGAGATATGAGGCAACAGTTTGATACCTGGCGCAAAAATGGCTGTTCACCTCGTGTTCATCTCCCGGGCGCTCTACTCTACAAACTTGTAACATCTGACCGACCGGGATAGTGAAACAAAATTTCTTTTGTTCTTTTGTTACATATGATCCAGATCAATCTTTTCTGACACATCCCGGCTCTATAATCGAGCCAGAAAACAATTTAGTAAGGCATGTAAATACCCCGTTGTGGTGATTCCCTCCTTGACAAGGTGGCTATAATTGCCGGGCATTGCCAAGGTCTTACTAAACAGTTTTCAAATCATCAGGAGATAAACATGGCAGTAACCAATTTGGCTGAACTGGATGCACTGGTTGCCCGCGTCAAAGAAGCACAGCGTGAATTCGCCAGCTTCTCGCAAGAGCAGGTAGACAAGATCTTCCGCGCCGCCGCCCTGGCCGCCAGCAACGCCCGTATCCCCCTGGCCCAGATGGCAGTGGCTGAGTCCGGCATGGGTATCATCGAAGACAAGGTCATCAAAAACCACTTCGCCTCCGAATACATCTATAACGCTTACAAAGACGAAAAGACCTGCGGCATCCTGAGCCAGGACGACGAGATGGGCACCATCACCATCGCCGAGCCGGTAGGCATCATCTGCGGTATAGTACCGACCACCAACCCGACTTCCACAGCTATCTTCAAGGCCCTCATCTCCCTGAAGACCCGCAACGCCATCATCTTCTCCCCGCACCCCCGCGCCAAGAACTCCACCAATACCGCTGCCAAGCTGGTACTGGATGCAGCCATCGCCGCCGGTGCCCCGAAGAACATCATCGGCTGGATTGACCAACCGTCAGTAGAGCTCTCCAACGCGCTGATGAAGCACGATGACATCAACCTGATCCTGGCCACCGGTGGCCCGGGCATGGTGAAAGCCGCCTACTCCTCAGGCAAGCCCGCCATCGGCGTGGGTGCCGGCAACGTGCCCATCGTCATCGACGAGACTGCCGATGTGAAGCGCGCCGTCGCCTCCATCCTGATGTCCAAGACCTTCGACAACGGTGTGGTCTGTGCGTCCGAGCAAGCCGTCATAGTGGTCGACTCCATCTACAACCAGGTGAAAGAGCGTTTCGCAACTCACGCCGGCTACATCCTCTCCAAGGACGAAGCCGACAAGGTGCGTAAAGTGCTGCTGATCAACGGCGCCCTGAACGCCGACATCGTGGGCCAGCCCGCCACCAAGATCGCCGCCATGGCCGGTGTGACAGTGCCTGCCACCACCAAGATCCTGATCGGTGAAGGTCTGGAGCTCTGTGCAGAGGACGAGTTCGCTCACGAGAAGCTCTCCCCGACTCTGGGTATGTTCCGCGCCAAGAACTTCGAAGAAGCCGTCGAAATGGCCTGCGACATGGTCAACATCGGTGGTATCGGCCACACCTCCGGTCTGTACACCGACCAGGATCGCAACGCCGACCGCATCAAGTACTTCGGCGACAAGATGAAGACAGCCCGTATCCTGATCAACACCCCCTCCACCCAGGGCGGTATCGGTGACCTGTACAACTTCGCACTCGCCCCGTCCCTGACCCTGGGTTGCGGCTCCTGGAGTGGTAACTCCATCTCCGAGAACGTCGGTCCCAAGCACCTGATCAACAAGAAGACAGTCGCAAAACGGGCAGAAAATATGCTGTGGCACAAACTTCCGAAATCCATCTACTTCCGTCGTGGTTCCCTGCCGATCGCCCTGGGCGACCTGGAAGGCAAGAAGCGCGCCATGGTGGTCACCGACCGTTTCCTGTTCAACAACGGCTATGCCGATGAAGTGGTTCGTCTGCTCAAGAAACTGAACATGGAAGTGGAGATCTTCTACGAAGTGGAAGCCGACCCCACCCTGTCCGTGGTACGCAAGGGCGCCGAGATGGCGAACTCCTTCAAGCCAGATGTGATCGTCGCCCTGGGCGGTGGTTCACCCATGGATGCCGCCAAGATCATGTGGGTCATGTACGAGCACCCGGACACCGCGTTCGAAGACCTGGCCATGCGCTTCATGGACATCCGCAAGCGTATCTACAAGTTCCCGAAAATGGGCGTGAAGGCCGAACTCGTCTGCATCACCACCACTTCCGGCACAGGTTCTGAAGTGACCCCGTTTGCGGTCGTGACCGACGACGCCACCGGCATGAAGTACCCGCTGGCCGACTACGAGCTGACCCCGAACATGGCCATCGTCGATGCCAACCTGGTCATGGGCATGCCCAAGTCCCTGTGTGCCTTCGGCGGTATCGATGCCGTGACCCACGCCATGGAAGCCTATGTCTCCGTGCTGGCCAACGAATACTCCGACGGTCAGGCGCTGCAAGCCCTGAAACTGCTCAAAGAGTATCTGCCGTCCAGCTACCAGAACGGTGCCAACGACCCGGTTGCCCGTGAGAAGGTGCACAACGCAGCCACCATCGCCGGTATCGCGTTCGCCAACGCCTTCCTGGGTGTGTGCCACTCCATGGCTCACAAGCTGGGTGCCGAGTTCCACATCCCGCACGGCCTGGCCAACGCCCTGCTGATCAGCAACGTCATCCGCTACAACGCGAACGACAACCCGACCAAGCAGACCGCGTTCTCCCAGTACGACCGTCCGCAGGCTCGTCGTCGCTACGCCGAAGTGGCCGACCATCTGGGTCTGACTGCCGCCGGTGACCGTACCGCGGCCAAGATCGAGAAGCTGCTGACCTGGCTGGACGAGCTGAAAGCGACTCTGGGCATCCCGGCCTCCATCCGTGAAGCCGGTGTGAACGAGACCGACTTCCTGGCCAAGGTTGACCAGCTGGCGCTGGAAGCCTTCGATGACCAGTGCACCGGCGCCAACCCGCGCTACCCGCTGATCACCGAGCTCAAAGCCATACTGATGGACACCTACTACGGCCGTCCCTTCACCGAGGAAGCTCAGGTAGCGACCAAGGTTGAGGCCAAGGTCGACGCCAAGGTAGACAGCAAGAAAAAATCCAAGGCCTGATAAACGGCCAGGATGACAAGAGCCCGCGCACATGCGCGGGCTTTTTTGTTTGTCTATCTGTTTAATTTTGCTAGCTTGTTGATAGGCAAATTCGACAGAAGAGTGAGTCTATGGCGCTGATCCAGGCCTCCATCGAACAATTGAGAGTCGGCCACTACATCCATCTCCCCACGGGATGGACCAGCCACCCTTTCATGTTCAATGCCTTCAAGATCCGCGACCAGCAGCAGCTCGAGATCCTCCGCCACCTCGAACTCACCCTGCTGATGGTGGATCCCGACAAGAGCGATCTCCCCGTCGAGCCCCTGCTGCGGGCCGAGCCGACCCCTTCGCCCTATCTCGGGGCAGCCCAAGATGCCTCCGCCCTCCCGACCGAACCCGCGTTCGACGAAAAAGCCTTTCGCCGCTCCCTGCGCACCGCCGACAAGGCATTCGGCCAATCCCTGTCAGACCTTCGCGACGCCCTCGGCGCCCTCAATCTCAAGCCCGACGAAGGGCTGGCCAACACAGCCCAGATGGTGCGCACCGTCGCCACCCGCCTCGCAGAACATCAGGGCCCCCTGGGCCTGCACCTCATCCGCAGCCAGCACACTGACATCCTGCTGCAACACAGCCTGAGCGTGGCCTTCATCGCCATGCTGATGGCAAGGGAGCTGGGCATGAGCCCCATCGAGATAGAGGAAGCGGGGTTGGCCGGTCTGCTGCACGATATCGGCGAGCTGAAGATCCCGAGCCAGATCACCCAGAAGCGGGGAGAACTCAACAAGGCGGAGCTCAATTTTCTCAACATGCACCCCCAGTACGGGCTGGAGATGCTCAACCAGCTGCAGGCCTTCGAACCCAGGATCCGCGAGGTTGCCCATCTCCACCACGAGCGGCTGGACGGCAGCGGCTTTCCCCTCGGTATTCAGGGTGACAGGATCCCTCCCCTCGCCCGCCTCATCGGTCTGGTGGATCACTACGACGAACTGCTGCACCCACGCAGTGGCCTCCACCCCGCGGGGCCGAGCCAGGCCATCGGCCAGCTCTACAAGTTGTCCCAGAAGAAATTCGATCAAGATCTGGTCAGATTGTTGATAAAGCTGCTGGGGGTCTATCCACCCGGATCCCTGGTGCGCCTGGACGATGATACGGTGGCGCTGGTGCTTTCGACCGAACCCACCATGCCCCTCAAGCCCAAGGTGCAACCCTACATCAAGGGACAGCGCCCGGAAGCCGTCGCCATGATGGATCTGCGGGAAGATGGGAGAAGCATCATAGCCACCCTCAGGCAGGAAGAGCTGGACGACGCGCAACGCGCCTTTTTCGGTCTGGGTCGGCGGGTCTGTTACTATTTCGCCTTCTGAGTTATCCCCAGAAGCTGGGGATAACTCATTGGACAAACCTGAATAATTGCTCGAGCCCCCTCGAAATCGTCCGCCATTGGAGCTGGATAAAAAACGCCCAGCCGAAGGCCGGGCGGAGCATGCCACCTCCGTGTGGCGTACCCAGTGGGCACATTCATGCTCACTCCAGCAATAACAAGCACCGCCCGGTTACACAAATATCAATTTAACATGCTGATTTTATATGGTTTTATTTTTTCATTCTGGCAAACTGCCCCCGCCATGAGGCCCTGTCCTGCAGCAAGACGGGATCTTGCTCACAGTTTGCCCTGGTGGCGTTCGGGCCCGGGATGATTCTTGAGGAAGGTTTTTTATGCAATTAGTCCTCTCCCTGCTCCAGCAGATGAGCGTCAGCCTGGTCATTGCCTACCTCTTCTCCAAGAGCCCCTTGCTGCGCCCTCTGGCCAACTACTCGGTCCGGCTTCCTCACAAGATACTGATATACGTCATCTTCTCCTGCTTCTGCATACTGGGCACCTATGTGGGGCTGGACATCGACGACGCCATCGCCAATACCCGCGCCGTCGGCGCCGTGCTGGGGGGGCTGCTGGGCGGCCCCCTGGTGGGCTTTCTGGTGGGACTGACCGGGGGGCTGCACCGCTATACCCTGGGGGGGTTTACCGATCTCGCCTGCGCCATCTCCACCACCTGCGAGGGGCTGCTGGGGGGCCTGGTACACTGGCGGCTGATGCGAACGAACCGGGTGGATGCCCTGTTCAACCCCCGTATTGCCTTCTTCACCACCTTTGCAGCCGAGATCATGCAGATGATCATCATACTGCTGGTCGCCACCCCGTTCGATAAGTCCCTGCTGCTGGTGCGCACCATAGCCACCCCCATGATCCTCGCCAACTCCTGCGGGGCCGCGCTCTTCATCAGCATGATCCGCGACCAGCAGCGGATGTACGAAAAATTCTCCCGGGTCTTCTCCGCCAAGGCGCTCACCATCGCCAACCGCACCCTGGGGATCATGGCAGAGGGCTTCACTCCCGAGGCGAGCCGCAAGATAGCCCACATAGTGCAAGAGGAGACAGGGGTCGGCGCCGTCGCCATCACGGACACCGACAAGATCCTCGCCTTCATCGGCACCGGGGAGGATCACCACAAGCCGGGCACCCCCATCACCTCCGCCATCACCCTGCAGGCCATAGCCCAGAACAAGGTGCTGTTTGCCGATGGCAACAGCCACCCCTATCGCTGCAGCATCTCCCCCCAGTGTCAGCTTGGCTCCGTGCTGGTGATACCCCTGCAGGGAGACAGGGGGGTGATCGGCACCATCAAGCTCTATGAACCCAAGAAACGGCTCTTCCTCAAGATCAACCACACCCTGGGGGAAGGGATAGCCAACCTGCTGTCACAACAGTTGCTGAGCGGGCGACTGGAGCAGCAGCAACGATTGCTGGTGCAGTCCGAGCTCAAGCTGGTGCAGGCGCAGATCAATCCCCATTTTCTGTTCAACACCCTCAATACCATCAGTGCCATCACCCGGCGCGACCCCGAGCGGGCACGCCAGCTGTTGCTGCATCTGTCGCTGTTCTTTCGCAAGAACCTCAAGCGCCAGAACGATCTGGCCACTCTCCAGGAGGAGCAGGAGCACTGCCAGTCCTATCTGGAGATAGAGCAAGCCCGCTTTGGCGAGCGCCTGACCGTCATCAACGAGATACCGCCACACCTGGCCGACGTGCAACTGCCGAGCTTCACCCTGCAGCCCCTCATCGAGAATGCCATCAAGCACGGGGTCTGCTCCCTGTTGGAGCAGGGGCGGATCCGGCTCTTCGCCGAGGAAGGGCCAGAGAGTGTCACCCTCTGCGTGGAGGACAATGCCGGAGCCTGGCAACCGGGCTCGCTGGGGGATGGTCTTGGCATGAGCATTGTGGACAGACGGCTCAAGAGTGCCTTCGGCGAGCGCTTTGGCATCCGGGTGCAGTGTGAGCCGGAGCAGTGGACCCGGGTCTCTTTCACCCTGCCCAGACAGCCAGATTCCCCTTCCAAGGAGATGACATGATCCGCACCCTGATCGTCGACGACGAACCCTATGCCCGCGAGGAGCTAGCCGAGCTGCTCGGCAGCGATCCCGACATCGAGATCCTGGGCACGGCCGCCAATGCCATCGAGGCGCTCTCCCTCATTGCGCGACTCAAGCCGGATGTGGTGTTTCTCGATATCCAGATGCCCAAGCTCAGCGGCATGGAGCTGGTGGCCATGCTCGACCCCCTGCCCCGCATCGTCTTTGTCACCGCGTTTGATGACTACGCCATCCAGGCCTTCGAGGAGAACGCCTTCGACTACCTGCTCAAACCGGTGGAACCCGCTCGCCTCGCCAAGACGCTGGCGCGCCTCAAGCAGGATATCAGCCCCCAGCCCGTGGCGGTGCTGACGCCGACCATTCGCCACATCCCCGGCTATCTCCACAACCGGGTGCGACTGTTGCCCATCGAACAGGTGGAGTATGCCTTCTCGGATCTCGGCGGGGTACACGTCGCCTGCCAGGGTGAGCTGTTTCACACCCAGCTCACCCTGAAATCCCTGGAGGAGAAGACACCGCTGCTGCGCTGTCATCGCCAGTACCTGGTGGCCCCGGGCGCCATCTTCGAGATCCAGTTGCTGGAAAACCAGCTGGCCCAGATAGTCACCCCAAGCGGCGCTCAGGTGCCGGTCAGCCGACGCTATCTCAAGGAGCTCAAAGACGAACTGGGGCTGGAATAAGGCCGCCCACTGTGCGCCGGATCACAACAGGCGACCACTCGGCTCGCCATGTCGCCGCTCACCATCATTTACCTGCCGTTAACAGAAGTCCCCATCTAGACTGACCGCGCACACCATAAAATAACAATGCAGGAGCGTAACAATGATCTGGTTCTTCCTCTGTGTCGGTCTGCTGGTCGCGGGCTACTTCATCTACGGCAAATTCGTCGAGCGGATATTCGGCCCCAAACCCGAGCTTGCCACCCCCGCCATCACCATGGCAGACGGCGTGGACTATGTCCCCATGTCAGACAAGAAGGTCTACCTGGTTCAACTGCTCAACATCGCCGGCGTCGGCCCCATCTTTGGCCCCATACTAGGCGCCCTCTACGGCCCGGTTGCCATGCTCTGGATAGTGTTCGGCTGCATCTTTGCCGGCGCTGTACACGACTACTTCTCCGGCATGCTGTCCGTGCGCGCCAAGGGCGCCTCTGTGCCGACCGTGGTCGGTGAGCATCTGGGCACCGCCGCCAAGCACTTCATGAACCTCTTTGCCGTGGTGCTGCTGATGCTGGTGGGCGTGGTCTTCGTGCTGAGCCCGGCGGGCCTCCTGGCCAACCTCACCTCCACCGATCTGGTCTACTGGATAGTGGCGATCTTCGCCTACTACATCCTGGCCACCATAGTTCCCATCGACAAGATCATCGGCCGCTTCTATCCCATCTTCGGCGCCCTGCTGGTGTTCATGTCGGTCGGCCTCATCGTAGGTCTCATCGTCTCCGGCAAGGGCTTCTACAACACAGGGATGGATTTTTCCAACCTGCACCCGACCGAGCTGCCGCTCTGGCCGCTGCTGTTCATCACCATCGCCTGTGGCGCGGTATCGGGCTTCCACGCCACCCAGTCGCCGCTGATGGCGCGCTGCATGCAGAACGAGAAATCCGGCCGCTTCATTTTCTACGGCGCCATGATAGGTGAAGGGATCATCGCCCTGATCTGGTGCACCCTGGGTCTCTCCTTCTACGACAGCACAGAGGCGCTCAACGCCACCATGGCGAGCGGCGGCCCGGCCGCCGTGGTACACGAAGTCTCCACCAGCCTGCTCGGCACCGTGGGCGGTATTCTGGCCATCCTGGGCGTGGTGATCCTGCCCATCACCTCCGGTGACACCGCGTTTCGCAGCGCCCGCCTCATAGTGGCGGACTTCCTGAAGATGACCCAGAAGCCGCTGGTCAAGCGTCTGCTCATCGCCATCCCCATGTTCATCCTCGGCTTCATCATCTCCAAGGCCGAGTTCGGGGTGATCTGGCGCTACTTCGGCTGGGCCAACCAGACCACGGCCGTCATCATGCTGTGGGCCGCCGCCGCCTACCTCATCAAGGAGGGCAAGCTGCACTGGATCTGCACCATACCCGCCATCTTCATGACAGCCGTGGTGATCACCTACCTGGCCAACGCCCCCATCGGCTTCGGGCTGGCGATGAACGTCTCCACCATCATAGGTCTGGTGAGTACCGCTCTCATCACCCTGGCCTTCCTGGTGAAGTTCAGACCCTCGCAACTGAGGGAAGCCAAGGAGAGCTGAGTCGCGAGACTGCATTTTCCCCATGACAAGAGGCCCGGCATTGCTGCCGGGCCTCTTCATTTTCCAGGGGTTCACTCCTTGGGGGTCGTCCCGGGCGCCTCGGCGGGTGCCTGATACCAATGTTCCCTGGCCACCAGCACCGCCTGCTCCGGCTGGGCGATGAAGTTGGGGGACATGATCTGCACCCCGAACTCGTTGAACACATCCTGGATATGGCCATGGAGCTCGGTCTTGACCACGGCGGGGAGCAGTCCGTCTTTCATGCGTACTTGCAACTCGTATTCCACATACCAGTCCTGCAGATTGAGCTGACGCACCAGGGGCGGCTCTGTCTGATTGAGCATGGTGCAGCGCCGGGCCGCCAGCTCCAGCATGGCGTGCACCTGGCGCCAGGGCGCATCGTAGCCGATGGTCACCTTGGTCAGCAGTGCGACCCCCTTCTCCCCCGCCAGCCGCGTCAGGTTCACCACCTTGCCCCCCACCACCACGGCATTGGGCAGGGTCACCTCGTGATCCTGGCGTGTCACCAGCTTGGTAGAGAGGGCATTGAGCTCGCTCACCATCCCCTCTACCTCGCCAATCTGCACCAGATCGCCGGGCCGCAGGGCGCGGGAGTAGATGAGCACCAGGCCGCTCATGGCATGGTTCATGATGCCCGCCGACCCCAGGGTCACCATGAGGCCGAAGAAGACGCTGATCCCCTTGAAGGCGTCGGAGTCGGCACCGGGCAGATAGGGGTAGGCCACGGTCAGGGCAAACAGCCAGATCACCACAGAGAGCAGCCGCCGGGTCGCGCCTATGGTCTCGGCATGCAGCCCCTGCACGCGAAACTGCCCCCGCTCGATGCGATCGAAGAGAATGGCCAGCATACGGATGAAGAAGCGGGTGATGATGACGATCAGCATCACTGTCACCAGGCCCGGCATGGCCGCAATCATGCCCTCCAGCATGTCGCCGCACAGGGCAAACAGGGAGTCTCCCAGCCGCTCGCTCCAGGCCCGGGTCTGGGGGAAGAGACCAAGCACATAGGTGAGCCAGCCATAGGTGAGCATGAAGATCAGCAACAGGGTCAGCAGGCCGAGCAGGCGGATCTCCACGTTGCCCGCTACCTGGCGCCACTGATGGGGGATCAATCCCTTCTGCAGCAGGAGGCGATTGGCGAGCCACTTCCTGACTCGTCTATGACCCCATTGCAGAGACCAGATGAGGCCGAAGAAGATCAGGCTGGCCAGGAGCGCCAAGCCGCCAGCCTTGACCAGATAGGGGGTGGAGTGCAACTCGAGGTATTTGAGCCGTACCTTGTCGAGCCGCTGCCGGACACGCTCGCTCGCCTGATCCAGCGTCAGCTCGTCGAGGGCTTCCAGATCCCCCTCCACCAGCACCAGGATCCGCTTGCCGTTGACCAGGAACTCCCGGCTGTCCTGCCCGAAGCGCCTGGCGCTCACCAGGGTCACCGGCTGTTCAAGATCGGAGGCCTGCATCTGCTTGAGCCGCTCCTGCACCAGCCGGACCCTGCCCGCCCCGTCCAGAGTGCCAAACTTGGCCTGGAGCATGACGATGGGTTCATGGAGCAGCACCAGGGTCTGTGCCTGCTCCTGCAGGGTTGGCTCCAGTCGGGGTTCAGCGGCCCGTACGGCGGTGACCTGCGTGAGAATGAGCAGCAGCCCCGCCCACCAAAGGTTCATGTTGTATTGACCTTCCATCGCGCCACCCTTTTTTGCTACGAGACATACGAATCTCTTTCCTGCTTGATTTTATAGGAGGAAACTCGGGGTGCATGATAAATAACCAAGCGTTTAACCGAGCCTGTACCGGAATATCAACTCCCCGGTTGCACTCTTGCACTCAGCTAATATGCTGTCATCATGGCCGGATGCCTTGTCTAGACGAAACAAGGCATTACCTCGCGACTAAGATGGGAGAAATCGATGGTACTTGATTACATTGCCCTGGGAATATTGGTGTTCGTCGTCTTGGTCATGTTCTATGGAGTCATCGTCATCCACGACATTCCGTACGAGATTGCCAAGCATCGCAATCACCCCCACCAGGATGCCATTCACGTGGCCGGCTGGGTCAGCCTGTTCACCCTGCACGTGCTCTGGCCTTTTCTCTGGATCTGGGCCACCGTGTATCGTCCCGATCGCGGCTGGGGCTTCAATCAACGATTGCAGAAAGACGAAGATGAGATCAACGCGCTCAAGCAAGAGCTTGCCGCCTTGCAAGCCCGTATGACCACGCTCGAACAGACCGACAAATAGGTAATCTTTCATGGACTTGCTACTTATCCTCACCTATACGGCCATCTGTGTAGGGATTTTCAAGATCTTCAAGATCCCGCTCAACAAGTGGACGGTGCCGACTGCCGTGCTCGGTGGCGTCTTCATCATCGGGGCCCTCATCACCCTGATGAACTACAACCACCCCTATGCCCAGACAGCCCGGAATTACTACGTCTCCACCCCCGTCGTTCCCTTGGTGAAGGGACGGGTGACCGAGGTCCCCGCCAAGCCCAACCAGGAAGTGAAGCAAGGCGACGTGCTGTTCAAGATAGATCCGGTGCGCTTCGAGCAGAAGGTCAACAGCCTGGCCGCCCGTCTTGACGCCAGCAAGGAAAACCTCAACTCCATCAGCGCCAGACTCCGCTCTGCGATGCTTGACCGGGATCGGGCGAAAGAGCTGATGCGCCGTGGTATCGGCAAGCAGCGCGATCTGGATGTGACGCAGGCCAATGTCGATGACATCACGGCGCAGATAGATCAGCAGAAAGCGACCATCGACGATCTGCAGGCCCAACTGGGCGAAGCACAGTACAACCTGGAGCAGACAGTGGTCTATGCCCCCTCGGATGGCTATGTGCTGCAAATGGCCCTGCGCCCCGGCATGGTGGCCACCCCCTACCTGTATCGCCCTGTGATGACTTTCGTTCACAAGGACCAGAACTTCTATGTGGGCTGGTTCTGGCAGAACAGCATGCAACGCCTCAAGGCGGGTGACGAGGCGGAAGTGGTCCTCGATGGTGTCCCAGGCCGCATCTTCAAGGGCAAGGTCGAGGCCATCATCCCGGCCATGGCACCCGGCAATGTACAGGCCAACGCCCCCTTGCTGGATCAGAACTCGGCGCAGCAACCGGGTCGCCTGCCGGTGCTTATCCGCATCACGGATCCGGACTGGACCCAGTATCAGGTGATCGCCGGCTCCAGCGGTCAGGCCGCCATCTATACCGAGCACATGCACCATGTGGCGGTGATGCGTAAGATCCTGCTGCGCATGGGCAGCTGGCTCAACTACCTGTTCCCCTTCCACTAAGCGCTCCTTGGTGGTACCTGCGGGCCGGCATCATGCCGGCCCGCTGTTTTTGTGGCCCCAAGATCCCTATAATGGCGCCATCCTGCGCCGCACCATGCCCAAACACCACACCCTCATGTTCGTTCTCAGACCCTATCAAACCGACGCCGTCAACGCCGTGATCAGCCACTTTCGCAAGCACCCGGATCCTGCCGTAGTGGTGCTGCCTACAGGTGCGGGCAAGAGTCTGGTGATCGCCGAGCTGGCCCGCAAGGCGCGCGGCCGCGTGCTGGTGCTGGCCCACGTCAAGGAGCTGGTGGAGCAGAACCACGCCAAGTACGAGGCCTGGGGACTCAAGGCCGACATCTTCGCCGCCGGGCTGGATCGCAAGGAGGCGAGCGCCCAGGTGGTGTTCGGCTCGGTGCAGTCGGTGGCGCGCAATCTGGCGGCCTTCGACGGGGCTTTTTCCCTGCTTATCATCGACGAGTGCCACCGGGTTTCGCTCGATGACGACAGCCAGTACCATCAGGTGTTAGGCCATCTCAAGGCCGCCAATCCGGCCCTCAAGATCCTCGGTCTCACCGCCACGCCGTACCGGATGGGGCTGGGCTGGATCTACCGGCGCCACTACCACGGCATGGTCAAAAGCCACGGGGAGCGGCTGTTCGGCGACTGCGTGTTCGAGCTGCCCCTGCGCTTCATGGTGAAGAACGGCTACCTGACGCCGCCACGCATGATCGATGCCCCCATAGTCCACTACGACTTCAGCAAGCTGGTGCCCCGCGAGAACGGCCTGTTCAGCGAGGCGGATCTCAACGGCGAGCTCAAGCGCCAGCAGCGGGTCACCCCCCATATTCTCAATCAGGTGCTGGAGTATGCGGCCGAGCGGCAGGGGGTGATGATCTTCGCCGCCACCGTCGAGCACGCACGGGAAATTCAGGGGCTGCTGATCGCCAAATCCCAGACGGCGGCCCTTATCACAGGCGAGACGCCGGGGCCGGAGCGCGATGCCCTCATCCATGCCTTCAAGGGGCGGGAGATCAAGTTTCTGGTCAACGTGGCGGTGCTCACCACCGGCTTTGATGCCCCCCATGTGGACCTCATCGTGATGCTGCGCCCCACAGAATCGGTGTCGCTCTATCAGCAGATAGTGGGCAGGGGCCTGCGCCTCTCGCCGGGCAAGACCGACTGCCTGGTGCTCGACTATGCGGGCAACAACTTCAACCTGTTTGCCCCCGAGGTGGGGGAGCCCAGACCCCACGCCGGCACAGAGCCGGTACAGGTGCCCTGCCCCGCCTGCGGCTTTGCCAACACCTTCTGGGGCAAGACCGACGAGGAGGGCAAGGTGGTCGAGCACTACGGCCGCCGCTGCCAGGGGCTGTTTGAAGATGACGAGGGGCACCGCGAGGAGTGCGACTACCGCTTTCGCGCCAAGATCTGTCCCGGTTGCGGCGCCGAAAACGACATCGCCGCCCGCCGCTGCCAGAGCTGCGATCAGCTGCTGGTGGATCCGGACGACAAGCTCAAGGAGGCGCTCAATCTCAAGGACTGCATGGTCATTCGCTGCGCCGGCCTCACCCTCACCGCAGGGCGCGGCAAACAGGGGGAGCGGCTGGAGGTGACCTATCACGATGAGGACGGTCTTACCCTGACGGAGTACTTCGCCTTTCACACCAGCGGTGCGCGGCGCTTGTTTCAACAACGCTTTGTGCGTCATCATTGGCCCGCCCCGGGCCTGGAGCCCGAATTCACCACCATGGCGAGCGTGCTGGCCGTATCGAGCCAGTTCCGTCACCCGGATTTCGTCATCGCCCGCAAGTCGGGGCGTTTCTGGCAGGTGAAGGAGAAAATTTTTGATTATGAAGGGCGGTACCGCACTGCCAACGCCTTTGCCTAGCCACGCCGACTGGCGGGCGAATGACAGTCACCAGGTTTGATTATCAGGGGCGCACCGCACTGCCGGCGCCCTTCGTTCAGTTAGAGGATCTTATGCAGCGGTTGTTGATTGGTTTTTGTGCTCTCTTTTCCCTGGTGGCCCAGGCCACCCCGCTGACCCCGCCCAAGGGGGGCCAGTACGCCGTCATCGTCCAGGGCAACAACGGGGTGGAGTTTGCCCGTCACGCCGACGACATGATAGCTCCCGCCTCCACCATGAAGGTGCTGACCGCCCTGGCCGCCCGCCTCGAGCTCGGCGCCGACTTCCGTTTCGCCACCGACATTCAGTCCCAACCCGGCGCCAAACAGGGCAACACCATCAAGGGCGACATCTGGATCAACTTCGTCGGCGACCCCACATTGTCGCGGATGGATCTGGTGGCCCTGTTCAAGCAGCTCGGGGTCACCCGCATCCAGGGCAACGTCCATGTCAACACCGGCGCCTACAACGGCTATGAGCGCGGCAACGGCTGGTCCTGGGGGGATCAGACCCTCTGCTTCGCGGCCCCCGTCTCCGCCGTCATCATCGACAAGAACTGCGCCTACGGCACCATCACCGCCACCCAGATTGGCAGACCTGCGGTGGGCAACGTCGCCACCGGCGTCCCCATCGGTATAGGTGCCGACAACGTGGAGGTGATGAGCTATGGCGACATGGCGCGTCAGTTCTGCGCCCTGGAAGTGGACATGGCCAAGGGCAACTTCTACGAGCTCAAGGGCTGCATCACCCCGAACAAGGAGCCGCAGGGCCTGCGCTTCGCCATCCACGACGTGGAAGCCTGGGGCTGGGACAACATCCGCTGGGCCATGAACCGCGCCGGGATCAGCCACGACGGCTTGCTGCGGGTCACCCACAAGACACCGGTTGGCGCCGAAACCCTGGCCACCCACTACTCGGTCTCCCTGCCGGTGATGCTCGCCAAGATGCTGAAGAAATCTGACAACCTCTACGCCGACACCTTCCTCAAAACCGTGGGCCGTCACTACTACAACAAGCCGGGCAGCTATCGCAGCGGTACCATGGCGGTACGCGCCATCCTGACCAAGCACGGCATCGATCTGGGCAACGCCACCCTGGCCGACGGCTCCGGCCTCTCCGCTCACAACCTCATCAGCGCACGCCAGATGCTGTCGGTGCTGAACTTCATCCAGAAAAATGACGCCGAGCTCGACTTCATCAAGCTGCTGCCGAGCTCCCAGGTGGACGGCACCCTGGCCTGGCGACGCAGCGTCACCGCCCCCATGATGAAGAACAAGGTGCACGCCAAGACGGGCACCATCACCGGCACCTCCAACCTGGCCGGCTTCATCGACACCGCCGGTGGCCAGCGCAAGGCCTTCGTGATGTTCCAGCGTGGCCTCTCCCAGGATCCGGCGACCCACGAGCGCTATCGCGCCAGCAAGGCCCCCTGGCCCTGGACCGTCTTCGAAAAAGGTGTGCTGGAGAGCATCTACCAGCAGCAACCCATCCAGATTGCCGAGCAGTGATGAACGTGGGCGGCCTTGCCAGCAAGGCTGCCCCATCACCCTGGACCGTATTTGAGAAAGGCGTGCTGGAGAGCATCTACCAGCAGCAACCCATCCAAATCACCGAACAGTGATGAACAATATGGGCGGCCTTGCCAGCAAGGCTGCCCCATCACCCTGGACCGTATTTGAGAAAGGCGTGCTGGAGAGCATCTATCAGCAGCAACCCATCCAGATCACCGAACAGTGATGAACAATATGGGCGGCCTTGCCAGCAAGGCTGCCCCATCACCCTGGACCGTATTTGAGAAAGGCGTGCTGGAGAGCATCTACCAGCAACAGTCCATCCAGATTGCCGAGCAGTGATGAACGTGGGTGGCCTTGCCAGCAGTGGGCGCAATCGGAGATGGCGAACGGGAGCATCGCTATTTTCAGCTTTGACTGACAGGGCGCCGACGCTATGCTATCGCCAGCCTCGTCTCAATGGCCTTCTTCAACGGCTTGTTTAACGGAGAGAAAAGATGTTTGTAGAAATTTTTGGTCGCCCGGGTTGCCCCTATTGCGTTCGTGCCAAGCAGCTCGCCGAGCAGCTGACCGAGGAGCGCGATGACTTCGAGTTCCGCTATGTGGACATCAACGTCGCCGGGCTCACCAAGGACGATCTGGCCGCCAAGGCGGGCAAGCCCGTCACCACAGTGCCACAGATCTTCCTGGACGAGCAGCACATCGGTGGCTGCACCGATTTCGAAGCCTATGCCAGAGCCAATCTGGGTCTGTAAGACAGAATACCAATGCAAGAGGCGCCTCGGGCGCCTTTTTTCATGGCAACGAGCCAGACTCACGCCACCGGCGTAAAGCGGCTCACCACCTGCCCCTGATGCTCAATCCACTCCATGAACATGGCGACCGGACGGGCATAGACCTGTGCATCCTGCTCGGATTGGTAGACAACCAGCTGTTCCTGGGTTTCGGTGTGCAGGGCCAGGGCGAGCACTTGATAGTAACCCCCCTTGAAGTGTCGGTAGCGACCGGTGGCGGGTGCGTGCATGAAGATCCTCGACGACAGGATGAAAGGGCGCCCAGAGCTGCGCGCGCCCTTGGCCGGCAGCAGGGGTTGGAGCAGATTTTTACCCCAGCCAATCGTGCCAGATGGGGTGGATAATTCAATACACTCTTGCTGCTTTCTGAACCTCCCCCTCATCTTTCACTAGTCTCTCGCGAGACAGGCAAACGATCCTGCTGAATTTAACAGACTGGCAACTCTGTTTAAGGGGTAAATATCAGGGATTTATTCCATAAATTAGATTGTTCTAGCATTCAATTCTGTGAAGAATAGGGGTAGAGAAATTTGATACTAAAAAAAGCTTTTCTGCCAACGCGCCCCCAGGGGAAGGAATCACGCTCACCATGTTCACTATCGACAAGTCGCACAAGCTCGACGATGTCTGCTATGACATTCGCGGCCCGGTGCATAAAGAGGCTCGCCGTCTCGAGGACGAAGGCCACCGCATCATCAAGCTCAACATCGGCAACCCGGCCCCGTTCGGTTTCGATGCGCCGGAAGAGATCATCAAGGATGTGATCCTCAACATGCCCCAGAGCCAGGGCTACTGCGACTCCAAGGGGCTCTTCTCGGCCCGCAAGGCGGTGATGCAGTACTACCAGCAAAAGGGGATGCGCAAGGTCGACATCGACGACATCTACATCGGCAATGGCGCCAGCGAGCTGATCGTGATGGCCATGCAGGCGCTGCTCAACAACGGCGACGAGATGCTGGTGCCCTCCCCCGACTATCCGCTCTGGACCGCCGCCGTCACCCTCTCCGGTGGCCATGCGGTGCACTACCGCTGCGATGAAGGGGCCGACTGGCATCCGGATCTGGACGACATCCGCGCCCGCATCACTCCGCGCACCCGCGGCCTGGTGCTGATCAACCCGAACAACCCGACCGGCGCCGTCTACGGCAGCGAATTCCAACTGGAATTGATCGAGATCGCCCGCCAGCACAATCTCATCATCTTCGCCGACGAGATCTACGACAAGATCCTCTACGACGACATCTCCCACACCAGCGTCTGCACCCAGTGTGACGATGTGATGGTGGTGACCTTCAACGGCCTCTCCAAGGCCTACCGCGCCTGCGGCTTCCGCCAGGGCTGGATGGTCATCACCGGGCCCAAGGGCCGTGCCAAGGGGTATATCGAGGGGCTGGAGATGCTGGCCTCCATGCGGCTCTGTGCCAACGTGCCCATGCAGCACGCCATCCAGACTGCGCTTGGTGGCTACCAGAGCATCAACGAGCTGATCCTGCCGGGTGGCCGCCTGCGCCGCCAGCGGGACAAGGCATGGGAGCTGCTCAACGAGATCCCTGGGGTCTCCTGCGTCAAGCCCAAGGGGGCGCTCTACATGTTCCCGCGCCTGGACCCCAAGGTGTATGACATCCGCGACGACCAGAAGATGGTGTTCGACCTGTTGCAGCAAGAGAAGCTCTTGCTGGTGCAGGGCACCGGCTTCAACTGGCCGGCGCCGGATCACTTCCGGCTGGTGTTCCTGCCCCGGGAAGAGGAGCTGGAAGAGGCCATCGGCCGCCTCGCCCGCTTCCTCAAGGGCTACAAGCAGTAAGCACGGCTAACGAAAAAGGCTCCATAAAGAGCCTTTTTTTCTATCTACTTTGTTACAGCTGACGCATCAGCCGTGGAGCAGGGTTCCCGCCACCAGCACCCCCATGGTGATGAGGGCCACGCCGATGATGAAGGGCAGCACCCAGCGCACGAAGCGATCATAGGGGATCTTGGCGAGCGCCAGCCCGGCCACCAGATGGGCGGCGGTGGGGGCGAACAGGTTGATCCAGCCGGAGGCAGACTGATAGGCGGTGATCACCAGATCCCGGGAGATGCCGGAGAAGTCCGCCAGCGGCCCCATCAGGGGCATGGAGACGGTCGCCAGCCCCGAGGTGGAGGGAATGAAGAAGCTAAGAATGATGTGCACCAGATAGGCCATCAGGATGAAGACCGACGACGACAGTCCGCTCACCAGTCCTTCGGCCCAGTGCAAAATGGTGTCGATGATGACGCCCTGCTCCATCACCACATAGATGCCCCGCGCCACCGCCACCACCAGTGCCACCCCGATCAGATCCCGCGCGCCATTGAGGAAGGTCGCCACATAGTTGGATTCGGGCATCCGGTTAATCAGCGCAATCAGAATGGAGGCGCTGAAGAACAGGGTAGAGAGCTCATCGAACCACCAGCCCAGTGTGGGCAACAGATCGATGCCCAGATCGGACCAGGGCACCACCGCATAGATCATCAGCAGGAAGGTGCCGAAGAAGACCAGCATGGTGAGCTTCTGCTTGCCGCTGAAGGCGAGGTTGCCGCTCTTCATCTGGGAGAACTCGTCGTCATAAGTGATGTCGGCCAGCACGGAGCGGGACTTGTCCTGCTGCACCTGCTTGGCGTAGCGCATCACAAACCAGGAGGCGAAGATCACCAGCAGCAACCACTGGATGACCCGCAGGCCAATCCCCTCGCCGATGGGGATACCGGCAAAACCGGAGGCGATGCCGGTGGCAAAGGGGTTGACGGTGGAGGCGAGCACCCCGACCCCGGAGCCGAGCAGAATGATCCCCGCCGCCACCATGCGATCGAAGCCCGCCGCCATCATGACAGGCACGATGAGCGCCCAGAAAGCCACCGTCTCCTCCGCCATGCCGAAAGTAGAGCCGCCGAGGGCAAACAGGGCGATCAACACAGGAATTAGCAGCCGCTCACGCCCGGCAAAGGCTCGCACAATGGCCCCCACCCCGGCATCGAGCGCACCGCTTTGCATGGTCACCGCCAGAAAGCCGCCGATGATGAGCACGAACAGCGCCACGTCGGCCGCCTTGTGAAAGCCCTGAATGGGGGCCTTGAGCACCTCGAACACCCCTTGCGGGTGGGCGGGTAGCTCGGTGTAACTGCCGGGCACCGGCAACAGCCGCTCGTCGCCGCTGTAATCGGCCACGGCCGCTGCCGCCACCGGCTGCTGGGTCTTGGCGGTGACGTAGTCATATTTGCCCGCTGGCAGCACCCAGGTGAGGGCGGCCATCAGGGCGATGATGATGAAAAGCAGGGTATAGACAGTGGGAAGTTGGCGCTTCTTGGGCGCCTCGTGTGGAGTGGTCATAGCTTCCGTTCCTCGGCAATGCCGTCTGTGATCCGATCAGCGCAAGACTAGCGGGTTTGATATGGGAAAAAGGTGATCGCGGATAATAAACCTGCGGCAACAGCTTGAATGAGCAGCAAAAAAACAGGGCCCCGCAGGGCCCTGTCGTCACATGGTCAGGCTCAGAGCTCGACCACGTCGAATGTCACGTCCGGATTCACATCCGCCTCGTAATCCACCTCGTCCAGACCGAAACCGAACAGGCGCAGGAACTCCTGCTTGTAGCCGGCGTAGTCGGTGAGCTCACAGAGGTTCTCGGTGGTGATGGAGGGCCAGAGATCGCGGCAGGTCTGCTGCACGTCTTCACGCAGCTCCCAGTCATCCATGCGGATGCGGGCCTGCTCGTCCAGTGCCAGCTCCTCGCCATAGAGACGGGTGCGCAGCATGCGATCCACCTGCTCCATGCAACCCTCGTGAATGCCCTTCTCCTTCATGATCTTGAAGGCCATGGAGATATAGAGCGGCATCACCGGAATGGCGCTTGATGCCTGGGTCACCACGGATTTGAGCACGGCCACGTGGGCGGTACCGCCCTTGGCGGCCAGATCGCCACGGATGGCGGTGGCGGCGCGATCCAGATCTTCCTTGGCGCGGCCCAGGGTGCCATGCCAGTAGATGGGCCAGGTCAGATCGGTGCCGATGTAGGAGTAAGCCACGGACTTGGCGCCGTCGGCCAGCACGCCCGCATCACGCAGGGCAGCCATCCACAGCTCCCAATCCTGACCGCCCATGACGGTGATGGTGCTCTGGATCTCTTCCTCATTCGCCGGCTCGACGGTGGCGGTGATGATCTGATCCTTGTTGGTGTCGATGGCGGTGGAGGTGTAGACCTCACCGATGGGTTTGAGGGCAGAGCGCACTACTTCACCGGTATCCGGCATCTTGCGTACCGGGGAGGCCAGGGAGTAGACCACCAGATCGATTTGACCCAGATCCTGCTTGATGAGCTCGATCACCTTGGCGCGGCACTCGTGGGAGAAGGCGTCACCATTCACGCTCTTGGCGTAGAGGCCGGCTTCTTTGGCAGCCTTGTCGAAGGCGGCGGAGTTGTACCAGCCGGCGGAGCCCGTCTTGGTCTCGGAGCTCGGTTTTTCGAAGAAGACGCCAATGGTGGCGGCGCCGCTACCGAAGGCAGTGGCAATCCGGGAGGCCAGACCATAACCGGTGGAAGCGCCGATCACCAGCACCTTCTTGGGACCATTCTCGATGGTGCCCTTGGCCTGGGTGTAAGCAATCTGGCGACGAACATTGGCTTCACAACCGACCGGATGAGTGGTGGTGCAGATAAAGCCGCGAACCTTGGGTTTGATAATCATAGAGGGGTCTCGACACCGTTAAATGGATGAAATCGGGGCATAAGATACCTCATTGTGGCCCGCTATGGTGCTCTGATGTGTTGAACTGCGGGGAAAACTGGCCAACATCCCGCCGTTTGGCACGGCAACCGGGCACCCTGCGTGCAGGCAAAGAGGCCAGGGCGACACGGGCAACCCCTCGCTTTGATTGCGGATGTCGGGGGCGATTGTCTGACCCGGCACCATGTACTAGTGTGCAAGGGGAGGATTCAAGGAGGAGCCTATGTCACGCACCCTGGTCATCTGCCTCGCCCTGCTGGTGGCGGCCACCCCGCTCTCTGCCGAGGTCTACAAATGCACCGTCAACGGCAACATCACCTTCAGCGACATTCCCTGTACCGGTGACAGCGAGCCGGTGCGGATGAACATCTTCACCCCCTCGGCCGAGGAGGTCGAGCGGGCGAACAAGCGAACCCGGGATATCGAGGAGAACCTGGCCAGCGGTCGGAAGCAACGCCAGCTTGAGGCCCTGCGCACCGAGATGGGCGCCAGGGATCAGAAGATGAACCCTGAGATAGCCGGTGACAACAACGAACAGAGGGCGACGACCGAGACAAGCGATCTCGAGGGCAGAGTACGCTCTCCCAGGATGCAGGGCGTGGCGCGCCAATACCAGAACGAGATGGAGGCGCTGAACAAGAAGATAACCCCCCTCCAGCAGTCAAAATAATCCCCCCCTGCACGGTGCACAAACCCGTTTTTCACGGGATGGCCACTGCCCGCACACTGACATCAAAAGGTAACACAACCACCAGTGCCAATAGGGTCGCCTTCATGCCACTATCAGACTGGCTGGCTGCTCGCCCGTATGCGGCCGGGAGCAATCTTCGTTAGAAACCTGGTTGAGGGAGAAAAATTTATCAGGATTGAAATTAAATATTCAAAAAGTTGATTCGCAGTCGATGAAGCTTCATCAGGCAGCAATGCTATTGTTAATTCACTCAGATTACTGTCGATCTGTCATTCAAGGGTCTCATGGAGGAGCTCCGTATGTTCTGGAATCACAAAGCAAGCAAGGAAGCGAGTGAACAGGTGGCGAAGATGGCGGAGCTGGGGGCTTTCGAGCAGGCCATCCAGTCCCAGGTGCCTTTCATCCTGTTTACCCCGGCGGGCATAGTCACCTTCGTCAACGACCTCTTCCTGAAGATCGTGGGCTTTCAACGGGAGGAGGTGATTGGCAAGCACCACAGTGCGCTCTGCTTCCCGGAGGACGTCAAGACCCGTGATTACGAGAGCCTGTGGCAGGATCTGCGCGGCGGCATCTCCCGCAATGGCCGCTTCATCCGTCAGTCGAAATCGGGCAAGGCTATCTGGCTGGAGGCCACCTATTTTCCCATCATGATCGATGGCAAGGTGGCGCGCGTCGCCAAGGTCGCCTCGGACGTGACCCAGCAGCAGTCCTCCCTGGAGCGCACCCAGGCCCTGCTGGCGGCGCTCGACAAGTCGCTGGCGGTGATCGATTTCCAGCCGGACGGTACCGTCATCACCGCCAACCAGAACTTCCTCCACTGCTTCGGCTACCGGCTGGAAGAGGTGGTCGGCAAACACCACCGCCAGTTCTGCGATCCCGAGTTCTACCAGAAAAACCCCAACTTCTGGCGCGATCTCGGCTCGGGGGACATCAAGTCCGGGCTCTTCATGCGCCTCGGTCACCGCGGGGAGAAGATCTGGCTGGAGGCGACCTACAACCCCATCTTCAACCACGAGGGCAAGGTGGTCAAAATCATCAAGCTGGCGAGCGACATCACGGAGCGGGTGGAAAAATCCATCTCCACCCGGGAGGCGGCCCAGAAGGCCTGCGCCATCGCCAGCGAAACCGTCGCCAGTGCCGCCAAGGGGCGCGAGGTGATCGACAAGGTGCTGGAGACCTCCTCCCACATCAACACCTCGGTCAACGAGGTGAGCAAGCAGATAGATCTGCTCAATCAGCAATCCAAGAGCATAGAGTCCATCATCTCCACCATCAGCGGCATCGCGGATCAGACCAACCTGCTGGCACTCAATGCCGCCATAGAGGCAGCCAGGGCCGGCGAGCAGGGCCGGGGGTTTGCGGTGGTCGCCGATGAGGTGAGGCAGCTGGCGGCCAGAACCTCGACCTCCACCAACGAGATCGTCTCCGTCATCAAGCACAACTCCGACATCACCTCCAAGATCACCCAGACCGTCTCCGTGGTCTCAGGCAAGGCGGTGGCGGGGCAGGATCAGGCCAACATCATCGCCGACGTCATCAAGGAGATCATCGAAGACGCCAACTCGGTCTCGGACACCGTCAAGAGTCTCTCCATCTGAGCCCAGGGTGCACCATCCAACAAACACGCGGGGCCTGGCCCCGCGTTGTTATTTGCTCATCCAAGACATTCGAAGAGGCATCAATCCCCTCCCTGCAGATAGTGCCTCGCCTCCTCGTCGGCCTGACCCAAGGCCTGCTCCCACAACTCGGCGATGCAGAGCCCCTCCTCCCCCACCGCAGCTTCCTCCAGGGCCTCCAGGGCCCTGGCATCGGCCAGGGTAAAAGGGTGGTGGCTCAACAAGGTCTTGGCCTCGGCCAGCAACTTCATGTCGTTCATGGTGTGGCTCCTTCATGGCCAGCATAGGTTCCTGTCCAGACTGTAGCCGATCGGGGGAAAGCCAACTCTGGGCGGCGGCGCTGCGCACCCGGTTTTTGCCCGCAGGCAACTGACCGACCCCGATGCCGGCCAGCACGGCGACGCAGGCAACCCATTGCAAGGCGCCCAGCGTCTCCCCCAGCAGCAGATAGGCGAGCAGCAGGGTAAAGACAGGGATGAGGTTCACATAGGCGGCCGCCAGGGTCACCTTCACCTGAGTGACCGACCAGTTGCAGAGCAGGTAAGCACCTAGCGTCACGGAGGCGCCAGGGAAGAGGGTGCAGACAAGGCCTGCAGGGCGCCCATCAGGGCCAGCCAGCGCCAATCCCCCTTCTGGTAGCGGAACCGGCCAAGCAGGCGGTAGCAGAGCAGCATGGCAGGGTGAGGGTCAGTATGGGGAGCGGGTGAACAATGCCGCCATGAATTGGGCATTCGAATAATAACCATGCGGCCTTGCGGTTGTCTAAAGGCACCTAACATCAGATAATACCGCCGCCTTCACACCGGAAAACCCATCGTCAATGACTGAGTACCTGCTTTTACTGGTCAGTACCGTGCTGATCAACAACTTCGTGCTGGTGAAGTTTCTCGGCCTCTGCCCCTTCATGGGCGTCTCCGGCAAGCTGGAAACCGCCATCGGCATGGGACTGGCCACCACCTTCGTGATGACGCTCGCCAGCGCCTGCTCCTATCTGATGGAGCACTATATCCTGATCCCGCTGGACATCGCCTATCTGCGCACGCTCGGCTTTATTTTGGTGATCGCCGTGGTGGTGCAGTTCACCGAGATGGTGATCCGCAAGAGCAGCCCGACCCTCTATCGCCTGCTCGGTATCTTCCTGCCCCTCATCACCACCAACTGCGCCGTGCTGGGCGTCGCGCTGCTGAGCATCAACGAGCGCCACAACTTCATCCAGAGCATCATCTACGGCTTCGGGGCTGCCTGCGGTTTCTCGCTGGTGCTGATCCTGTTTGCCGCCATGCGTGAGCGTCTGGTGGCTGCCGACGTGCCCACCCCCTTTCGCGGCGTCTCCATCGCCATGGTCACCGCCGGCCTGATGTCCCTGGCCTTCATGGGCTTTACCGGCCTCATCAAGATATAGCGCTATGACTCACATACTCTTTGCCATCCTGGTGCTGGCCCTGCTGGCCCTGGCCTTCGGCATCATTCTGGGCTATGCCGCCGTCAAGTTTCATGTGCAGGCCGACCCCATCGTCGACCAGCTCGATGCCCTGCTACCCCAGACCCAGTGCGGCCAGTGCGGCTACCCGGGCTGCAAGCCCTACGCCGAGGCCCTGGCCAACGGCGACAAGATCAACAAGTGCGTGCCCGGTGGCGATGCCACCATGCGCAAGATAGCGGATCTGATGGGGGTCGAGCCCCAGCCGCTGGACGGTGGCGACGAAGCGGCCGTCCCCGTCAAGAAGGTCGCCTTCATTCACGAGGACATGTGCATAGGTTGCACCAAGTGCATCCAGGCCTGCCCGGTCGATGCCATCCTCGGCGCCACCAAGGCGATGCACACCGTCATCGCGGCCGAGTGCACCGGGTGCGATCTCTGCGTCGACCCCTGCCCGACCGACTGTATCGAGATGATCCCGGTGCCGACCACGGTCGACAACTGGAAATGGGATCTGGCCAAGGTCGCCATTCCGGTCAAGATAGTGGAATAAACAGCGGAGTAACCATGCAGCATCTGCTAGAACGCATCAAAGCCGGCACCCTCTGGGATTTTCACGGTGGCATTCATCCTCCCGAGAACAAGCACCAGTCCAGCCTGACCCCCGTCGTGGACGCCGGTCTCCCCCCCCAGCTCATCATACCGGTGCGCCAGCACGCGGGCCCGGCCGGCGAACTGCTGGTGCGGGTGGGCGACAGGGTCAAGAAGGGCCAACCGCTGACCCGTCACGACAAGGGTCGCATAGTGCCGGTGCACGCCTCCACCTCGGGCACTGTCACCGCCATCGAACAACACACGGTGGCGCACCCCTCGGGCCTGGACGATCTCTGCATCATCCTGACCCCGGACGGGGAAGATGCCTGGGGTGAGCGCAACCCCCAACCCGACTACTGGAATCTGGAGCGGGGCGAGCTGCTTGAGCGTATCCAGCAGGCGGGGGTCGCTGGGCTCGGTGGCGCCGTCTTCCCGACCCACAGCAAGCTCGATGGCCGCGGCCAGCTCACCGAGATCCTGATCGTCAACGGCCTGGAGTGCGAACCCTACATCACCACAGACGATCGCCTGATGCAGGAGTATGCCGACGAGATCATGGACGGCATCCGGGTGCTCAAGCACCTGCTCAAGCCCAAGCTGACCCTGATCGGGGTGGAAGACAACAAGCCGGCTGCCATCGACGCCCTGACCCGCCATGCCACAGATCCGGATGTGCTGGTCAAGTCGGTGCCGACCAAGTACCCCTCCGGCGGTGCCAAGCAGACCATAGAGCTGCTCACCGGACGCCAGGTACCCAAGGGGGGCCGGGCCGTCGACATGGGCATCATGGTGCTCAACGTCGCCACCGTATTTGCCATCAAGCGCGCCATCATAGACGGCGAGCCGCTCATCTCGCGCATCGTCACCCTCACCGGTGACGCCTTCAAAAAGCCCTGCAATGCTTGGGTGCGCCTCGGCACCCCGGTGCGCTGGCTGCTGCAGCGTTTCGAGCTGCAACCTGAGGCGGATCAGCGGGTCATCATGGGGGGGCCCATGATGGGCTTCACCCTGCCCCATGCCATGGTGCCCGTGGTCAAGGCCACCAACTGCCTGCTCTCCCCCACCCGCGCCGAGCTGCCGCCCCCCGGCCCCGAACAGGCCTGCATCCGTTGCAGCGCCTGTGCCGACGCCTGCCCCGCCAACCTGCTGCCCCAGGAGCTCTACTGGTACAGCCGGGTCAAGGAGTATGACAAGGCCGAGAAGCTCAACCTGTTCGACTGCATAGAGTGCGGCGCCTGCGCCTGGGTCTGCCCGAGCGAGATCCCCCTTGTGCAGTACTACAAGATTGCCAAGGATGACATCCGCGAGGTCCGTGCCGAGCACGAGAAGGCGGAGCGCGCCAAGCAGCGCTTCGAGGCCAAGCAGGCCCGCTTCGAGCGGGACAAGGCCGCGCGGGAGGCTCGCCACGCCGAGGCTGCCGCCCAGCGTCGCCAGGCCATGGCCGCGGCCGGGGGGGATGATCCCGTCGCCGCCGCCCTGGCCCGCCTCAAGGCCAAGCAGGATGCCGCCAGCGCAGAGACTCCGCCGGACAACGCCGCCATGATGGCCGCCCGCGAGGCGCGCAAGCAGGAGGCGCTGGCGCGCCGCGCCGCCAAGGCGGTCGAGACCGCACAGCCGGATGATGCCGGCACGGCTGTCGTTGCCGAAGCCGATCCCAAGAAGGCCGCCATCGCCGCCGCCCTGGCCCGCGCCAAGGCCAAGAAGGCTGCCCAGGCTGCCGGTGACGAGGCCACAACCGACTCGCCTACCACCCCGAGCGAGCCGGTGGCTGAGCCCGCTGCCGAGGCAGATCCCAAGAAGGCCGCCATCGCCGCCGCCCTGGCTCGCGCCAAGGCCAAGAAGGCTGCCCAGGCTGCCGGTGACGGGGTCACAACCGACTCGCCTACCGCCCCGAGCGAGCCGGTGACTGAACCCGCCTCCGAGGTCGATCCCAAGAAGGCGGCCATCGCCGCTGCCATCGCACGCGCCAAGGCCAAGAAAGCGGCCCAGACTGCCGGTGACGAGATCACAAGCGACTCACCCGCCGCCCCGAGCGAGCCAGTGGCTGAGCCCGCTACCGAGGTCGACCCCAAGAAGGCGGCCATCGCCGCCGCCATCGCACGCGCCAAGGCCAAGAAAGCGGCCCAGACCACCGGTGACGAGGTTGCGTCCGACGCACCAGTCTCCTCAAGTGACGCTGTGAGCGACACGCAGGCCGCCCCGAGCGAGCCGGTGGCTGAGCCCGCCCCCGAGGTCGACCCCAAGAAGGCAGCCATCACCGCCGCCATCGCCCGGGCCAAGGCCAAGAAGCTGGCGGCCGACGCCGCGGCGCACACTCCTTCTCCTTCGACCGACAAGAGCCACTGATCCATGTTCAATCTCGCGAGTGCGCCCTTCGCCCATAACCGCAAACAGACCCAGACCCTGATGCTGCTGGTGATCCTGGCCTGTCTGCCCGGCTTCCTGGCCCAGACCTGGTTCTTCGGCTGGGGGACCCTGATCCAGACTCTGCTGGCCCTGGTGACGGCCCTGGGCTGCGAGGCCCTGGTCCTGCGCCTGCGCGGCCGCCCCGTCAAACCGGCCCTGCTGGACGGCAGCGCAGCCCTCACCGCCGTGCTGATCGGCCTCTCCCTGCCCCCCCTGCTGCCCTGGTGGATGCTGGTGCTGGGCACCGCCTTTGCCATCATCATCGCCAAGCACCTCTATGGCGGGCTCGGTCAGAACCTGTTCAACCCGGCCATGGTGGCCTATGTGCTGCTGCTGGTCTCCTTCCCGGTCCAGATGACCAGCTGGCTGCCCCCCTCCAGCATCGCCGCCTACGGGGTCGACTTTGGGGACGCCGTCTCGGTGATCTTCACCGGCTTCAGCCTGGACGGCTACAGCCTGGCGCAGCTCAAGCAGGGGGTGGATGGCCTGACCATGGCCACTCCCCTCGACACCCTGAAGACGGGCCTGACCCAGGGGCTCACCGCCAGCGAAGTGATGACTCACGCCGTGTTCGAGGGCTGGGGCGGGATTGGCTGGAGCTGGGTCAACCTGTGCTACCTGCTGGGTGGCCTCTTCCTGTTGCAGCAGAAGGTGATCAACTGGCGCATTCCCACCGCCGTGCTGGGGGCCCTGCTGCTCTGTGCCACCCTGGGCTATCTGGCCACGCCGGACGCTACCGCCACCCCCATGCTGCACCTGTTCAGCGGCGCCACCATGCTGGGGGCCTTCTTCATCGCCACCGATCCGGTGAGCGCCAGCACCACTGCCAGGGGGCGCCTCATCTACGGCGTGCTGATCGGCGTGCTGGTCTACCTCATCCGCCGTTTTGGCGGCTACCCGGACGCCTTCGCCTTCGCCGTGTTGCTGGCCAACCTCTGCGTGCCGCTCATCGACAGCCTGACCCGTCCCAAGGTCTATGGGGATCGCCGCAAATGAGCCAGCCTCTTGCCGACAGCCAGCCTCTGCGTAGCCACCCCCATCGACAGCCTGACTCGCCCCAAGGTCTATGGGGATCGCCGCAAGTGATCATCGCGCACATCTCACTCTCAGGAGCCTTCCCATGTTAAAGAGCATGCGCAAAAACGGCGTCACCCTTGCCCTGTTCGCCCTGGCCTGCACCGCCATGGTGGTGCTGACCAACGAACTGACCCGGGATCGCATCGCCCACCAGCAACAGCTGGAGAAGCTGCGCACCCTGGAGGCTTTGCTGCCGGCGGGGAGCTATGACAACGATCTGGTGGCCAGTTGCAGGCTGGTCACCAGCCGCGAGTACCTGGGCAGCGATCAGCCCATGCCGCTCTACACCGCGACCCTCAAGGGGGAGCACACCGGCTATGCGCTGGAAACCGTGGCCCCCGACGGCTACAGTGGTGCCATTCGCCTGGTGGTCGGCACAGATGCCAGCGGGGCCATCAGCGCGGTGCGGGTGCTGGCCCACAAGGAGACCCCGGGTCTTGGCGACAAGATAGAGCTGAAAAAATCGAGCTGGATAGAGAGTTTCGTCGGCAAGTTCCTCACCAAGGAGAACGCGGCGAGCTGGGCGGTGAAGAAGGATGGCGGCGAATTTGACGCCTTTACCGGCGCCACCATCACCCCCCGGGCCGTGGTCAAGGCGGTGAAGAATCTGCTGCTGCTGCAACAAGAGCACCCTGAGCTGCTGCAAGAGGCCCCCTCCTGTGACACCACCCCCTGACACCGGAGCCCCGTATGGCGCATACAACGGAACACGCAATGGAACAAGTTGATGTGATTGACGGCCAGAGCCCGGCCGATGAGGGCAACAGCCGCCGCGAGGAGCTCAAGGAGCTGATGCTGCAGGGGTTGTGGAAGAACAACCCCTCCCTGGTGCAGGTGCTGGGGCTCTGCCCGACCCTGGCGGTCTCCTCCACCTTTACCAATGCCCTGGGGCTGGGTCTCGCCACCATGGTGGTGCTGGTCTGCTCCAACCTGGCCGTCTCCCTGGTGCGCAACTGGGTGCCCAAGGACATTCGCATCCCGGTCTACGTGATGATCATCGCGGCCCTGGTGACCAGCGTGCAGCTGTTGATGAACGCCTACACCTATGGCCTCTATCAGGCGCTCGGTATCTTCATCGCGCTGATCGTCACCAACTGCGTCATCATAGGCCGGGCCGAGGCTTATGCCTCCAAGAACCCGCCCCTGCTGGCGGCCATCGACGGCTTCATGATGGGGCTGGGCTTCACCCTGGTGCTGCTGTTGCTGGGGGGGCTTAGGGAGATCATCGGCATGGGCACCCTGTTCGACGGCGCCGAGCTGCTGCTGGGGGACTGGGCCAAATCCCTGCGCATCGAGCTGTTCCATGCCGATGCCAGCCTGCTGCTGGCCATCTTGCCGCCGGGGGGCTTCATCGGCCTGGGCCTGCTCATCGCCGGCAAGAACGCCATCAACGACTGGATGGGCCGCAAACAGCGTGCCGACAAGGCGCACTGCAACCTGCCCGCAGCCGGTGCCCGCACCACCCAGCTCTGAGGGCTGGCACCAAGACAGACATGAGACGCGATGAATAACCAGAAACGCAGAGAGATACTGGAGCGGCTGCGGGAGAACAACCCGCACCCCACCACCGAGCTCAACTTCAGCTCGCCGTTCGAGCTGTTGATCGCCGTGCTGCTGTCGGCCCAGGCGACCGATGTCAGCGTCAACAAGGCCACCGACAAGCTCTATCCGGTGGCCAATACCCCGGCCGCCATGCTGGCTCTCGGGGTGGACGGCGTGAAGGAGTACATCAAGACCATAGGCCTGTTCAACACCAAGGCC
Source organism: Aeromonas sp. S16(2024) (assembly GCF_041403065.1). Taxonomy (NCBI): domain Bacteria; kingdom Pseudomonadati; phylum Pseudomonadota; class Gammaproteobacteria; order Aeromonadales; family Aeromonadaceae; genus Aeromonas; species Aeromonas sp. S16(2024). The sequence continues at coordinate 271,933 of NZ_JBGLQX010000002.1, forward strand.
GAGAACGTCATCAAGACCTGCGCCATCTTGCTGGAGCGCCACGGCGGCGAGGTGCCGGAAAATCGCGAGGCACTGGAAGCCCTGCCGGGGGTGGGCCGCAAGACCGCAAACGTGGTGCTCAACACGGCGTTTGGCTGGCCCACCATAGCCGTCGATACCCATATCTTCCGGGTGTCGAATCGCACCGGTTTCGCGGTGGGCAAGAACGTGGATCAGGTCGAGGAGAAGCTGCTGAAGGTGGTGCCCGCCGAGTTCAAGCTGGATGTGCACCACTGGCTCATCCTGCACGGGCGCTACACCTGTCTGGCGCGCAAGCCACGCTGCGGCTCCTGTATCATCGAAGACCTGTGCGAGTACAAAGAAAAGGTCTATCCGGAGAGCTGAACGACCTTCTGTCCGTTCACTGCCCGACCTCAAGACCTAGATTGAAAGCAGTACCAATCACCAACCCGGAGAATTGAGCAATGAGAATTCTGCATACCATGCTGCGCGTCGGCGACCTGCAACGCTCCATCGACTTCTACACCCGCGTGCTGGGCATGACACTGCTGCGCAAGAGCGAGAACAGCGAGTACAAGTACACCCTGGCCTTCGTCGGTTACGGTGACGAGAAGGACGAGGCCGTCATCGAGCTCACCTACAACTGGGGCGTGAGCGAGTACGAGCTGGGCTCCGCCTACGGCCATATCGCCCTGGAAGCGGACGACATCTATGCCACCTGCGACGCCCTGCGCGCCGCCGGCGCCAAGATCACCCGCGAGCCGGGCCCGGTCAAGGGTGGCACCACCGTCATCGCCTTCGTGGAAGATCCGGACGGTTACAAGATTGAGCTGATCGCCAAGAAAGACACAGGAACCGGCCTCGGCGTCTGAGCCAGACCGGCACCCTCGCGGTGACATAGCAAACGGGGCCCTGGGGCCCCGTTTTTGTTGGTACTCTGCCAGCCGTCCAGCATCAGGCGAGGCGGAAGCGGCCTATGGTCTGGCGCAGACCCGCCGCCAGCTGACTCAGCTCCAGACAGGCACGGGCGGTGTGATCGGCACCGGTCGCCACCTCGTTGGAGGAGTCGTTGATCCGCTCCACGTTGCGGCCCAGCTCATCGGAGACCGCATCCTGCTCACCGCAGGCGCTGGCGATCTGGATCGCCATGTCGGCAATCTGGCCGACCGCCTCCTCGATCTGCTGGATCCCCGAGCTGGTCTGCTCGCTCTGGCTCACGCACTGGCGGATCATCTCGCAGCTCTGGCTGGTCACCGCCTTTGCCTGGTTGGCTCGGGCCTGCAGGGTCTCGATGATGGCGACGATCTCGCCGGTCGAGGCCTGGGTGCGGCCCGCCAGGGTGCGCACCTCATCGGCCACCACCGCAAAGCCGCGGCCCTGCTCGCCGGCGCGGGCCGCCTCTATGGCGGCATTGAGCGCCAGCAGATTGGTCTGATCGGCGATGCCGCGAATGACGTCCACCACCAGGTTGATCTGGGCCGACTCGCGTTCCAGCTCGGCCACCAGGGTGCCCGCCTGCTCTATCTCCTCGGCGACCCGGGTGATGGCCACCAGGGCGCCCTGCACATCCTGATTGCCGCGACGGGCCAGGGCATTGGCCGAGCTGGCGGACTCCGAGGCAACCTCGGTGTTGCCCGCCACATCGGCCACCGTCGCCTTCATCTGGGCCATGGCGGTCGCCACCAGGGAGATCTCCTGCTGCTGGCTCTGGATCCCCTGGGCCGACTGCTCGGAGACGGCGCTCACCTCCTCGATGGCGGCCCCCAGCTGGGTCACGGCGGCGACCACCTCCTCGATGAGACCGCGCAGGTTGTCCTGCATCTTGAGGGAGGCACTGGCCAGCATACCCAGCTCATCCTGCCCTATGTGCTGGCGATCCAGCCTGTGGGTCAAGTTCCCCTGCGCAATGGCGTTGGCCTGAGCGACCACGGCCTGCAGCGGCAGGCAGATCTGGCGCGTGAGGAACCAGGTCATCACCCCCATGAACAGCAGCAGGGCGCCGATGCTCACAGTGGCGAAGGTCGTCACCATATTGACGCTGCCAAGCAGGCTGCCGCGGTTCTCCTTGACGAAGCCGAGGTTCACCTCCACCAGGGCGTTGACCCCCTGCTCCAGCTCGGTGTAGCTCCCGTTGGAGAGAAACAGCGCGTCCCTGGCCTGATCCTTGAGCCCCTGCACCAGCAGGCTGTCAACCCGGTTGACCGCGCTCAGGTAGTGCAGCCACTGCTGCTTGGCCCGGTTGAACACCTGGCGCTCGTGCTCGGCCCCGACGGTGGCCTCATAGGCGCTAAGGGCGCGCTCCACCTTGGCCACGCTCTCCTGGATGCGGCCGCGGCGGGCCTGCACATCGGCGGCGTCCTCGACCATCAGCAGGGCAAACTGGGCGCGGCGTACATAGGAGACGTCGTAGAGCAGGGTTTCCACCGAGATCACGCTCGGCAGGGTGGAGTCGGTGAAATTGAGCACCCGATCCCGAATGCCGCGCAGCTCGCTGGCGAGAAAAAGACCGAATATCACGTTGATGGCGGCGATAACCGCAAAGACCACGGCAATCTTCTTGCCGATGGAGAGGTTCTTGTAAGACATGTTGGCTGGTGATCCTCGACTGCTGATAAGCAGGTGCACAGTGGCGATCACATCCGTGTAAGCGGTTACCCGAGACTCCTGACGGGAAAATGAAACAACGCGAACGAGCGGGGAAGTGCGTTCGCAGGCGCGCACCCTATCACAGCTGCCGCCCTCGCTCATCCCTCTCGTGTTGCACAGGGCCATGCCGTTTGGCATGGGCCCGGGGTACAAGAGCGACCGGATGAGCACAAACTTGAGCCGATTGCCCCAATCGCCCCGCCATCATGGACAAACGGGAGGCCAGGTTATGTAATGGTCCTCTCGTCTCTCCCAACCACAGTCCCCGAGGCCCCATGGATAACGCGTCGACCCTCAGCCCCTCCTGGTCAGTCCAACTGCGCGAGCAGATACAGGAGCGCCCCCTCATCGCCCTGGGACTGCTGCTCGCCCTGGCCGCCGTGCTGCTGCTCCTGTTGCAGAGCCTCATCCTGCTGGCGGCCGGTGACATCAGTCCCGGGGTGCGTTATGGCCTCATCGGCGGCGTCGCCGGGTTTGCCGCGACGGCGCTCGGCGCCCTGCCCGCCCTGTTCCTGCGATCTGTCCCCCAGCGGGTGGAAGACGCCATGCTGGGCTTTGCCGCCGGCATGATGCTGGCAGCCAGCGCCTTCTCCCTGCTGCTGCCTGGGCTGGAGGCGGCCGAGGGGATCACAGGTGACGGTTTTCTCGCCGCCGCCGTGGTGGTGGCCGGCATGACCCTGGGGGTCTTGCTGATGCTGGGGCTGGATCAGTTCACCCCCCACGAGCACGACAAGACGGGCCCCTGCGGCCCCGGCCATGAGAGCTGCTCCCGGGTCTGGCTGTTCGTCTTTGCCATCGCCCTGCACAACCTGCCGGAAGGCATGGCCATCGGGGTCAGCTTCTCCCAGGGGGACATGGCGGTGGGGCTGCCGCTCACCACCGCCATCGCCCTGCAGGATATCCCCGAGGGGCTGGCAGTGGCGCTCGCCATGTGCGCCGCCGGCTTTCGTCCCTCGGTCGCCGTGCTGGTGGCCATCGGCAGCGGCCTGCTGGAACCGCTCGGCGCCCTGCTCGGGGTCGGGCTCGCCAGCGGCATGGCCATCGCCTACCCCATAGGTCTCGGGCTCGCGGCCGGTGCCATGTTGTTCGTGGTCTCCCACGAGGTGATCCCCGAGACCCACCGCAACGGTCACCAGACCCACGCCACCCTGGGCCTGATGGCGGGGTTCGCTCTGATGATGACGCTGGATACGGCCCTGGGTTGATATGGGGTTGAGAGGCGGGGGCAGGATGCAAGCCGTCTTTTCCCAGGCTGCGATCCCCGAGCCAATCGCTACGGCCATCAGACCCATCTCTTCCCGGGGCCGATGGCCGGTTCGCCCTGATGATGACGCTGGATACGGCATTGGGTTGATATGGGCGGGCAGGATGCAACCCGTCTTTTCCCAGGCTGCGATCCCCGAGCCAGTCGCTACGGCCATCAGACCCATTCCACCCGGGGCTGATAACCGGCTTGCACTGATGATGACGCAAGATACGGCCTTGGGTTGATAACACGCTGATAAATAGCCTAATGTCTAGTTCCTTGCGTTCCTGATCCGGCTGATGATGGGTTAGCGTCGCCCCTATCGAGACCCTGCATGAGATGATCTTCCGGATGGCTCTGCTGCTTTGCCTGCTTGCCCCAGCCCGTGGGGCCGTCGGTGCCACCGAGGTGTACCACACGGCGGCGCAAGCCAATTCGGCCCCCAAGTACGTGGTGCGCCCCGATGGAGATGTCGGCGGGATCTGCGTCGATCTCTTCCGGCGGATGGAGGCGCGGGAGCCGGCTCTGCGCATCGCGGGGGATCAGACTACCCTGCCCCTCAAGCGGCTGGAGAAGAAGGTGCAGCACGGTCAGCTGGACTTCATCTGCGGCGTGGGAGAGAGCCCGGCCCGACGCGATCACTTCATCGTCCTGAAGCCCGCCATCTTCACGGTGCGCTACCACCTGGCGGTGCGCAGCGACGATCCCGTCGAGATACGCAGTTGGGAGGATGTCAGGGCCCTCGGCCAGGCGGGCAGCATCCTCATCAACCACGGCAGCGGCGCCATCGCACGGCTCCAGGCCATCGGCGGCCTCCTCATCGACAGCGGCGGGATCGGCAGCAAGGCCAACTACGACAAGCTGTTGATGAAGCGGGGGCGCTTCGTCTACTACCGCTCCCCGGGGTTTGAGTCCGACTTGCGCGAACAGGGGCTGGCAGGGGAGATCCGCATCCTCCCCACCGTGATGGAAGAGACCCCCTTCTACATACTGTTCCACCGCCGCAGCACCCCAGAGCGGCTGGCGCTGTTTGCCAACACCCTGCAGCAACTGGCCGCGAGCGGCGAGCTCGCCGCCCTGGTCGAGCGCTACCGCTGACACAGGGCATACCCCACCCCCCCCCATAGGAATGCTCGGCGCCACCGCCAAGTTTTGTTATCATCCCCGCCAACTTTTCCGGCCGAGCGGCCACAGAGACGAGGTAGATGATGAAAGTAGGTATTATCGGCGCCATGGAGCAGGAAGTTGCCCTGCTGCGCAGCCAGCTGAGTGAACCCACCACCCTGCAACTGGGCGGCTGCGAGTTCTATCAGGGTCGTCTGGCCGGTAAAGAGGTGATCCTGACCCGCTCCGGCATCGGCAAGGTTGCCGCCAGCGTCGCCACCAGCCTGCTGCTGGAGAAATTTGCCCCCGACTGCGTCATCAACACCGGCTCCGCCGGCGGCTTCGCTCAGGACTTGCACATCGGGGACGTGGTGATCGCCAGCGAGATGCGTTTCCACGACGTGGACGTGACCGCTTTCGGTTACGAGATGGGCCAGATGGCCCAGCAGCCCGCCGCCTTCCCCTGCGATGACAAGCTCATCACCCTGGCCCAGGCCTGCATCGCCGAGCAAGGCAAGCACCAGACCAAGGTCGGCCTCATCTGCACCGGCGATCAGTTTATGTGCAAGCCCGAGGCGATTGCGAAGGCCCGCGCCGACTTCCCGCAGATGCTGGCAGTCGAGATGGAAGGGGCCGCCATCGGCCAGGTATGCCACATGTTCAAGGTGCCCTATCTGGTGGTGCGCGCCATGTCCGACATCGCCGGCAAGGAGCAGGTGGAATCCTTCGATGCCTTCATCGAGGTGGCGGGTCAACACTCCGCCGAGGTGATCATCGCGTTGCTCGGCAAGCTGTGATCGACACCCTCTCCTGGGATGCCCTGATGACCGCCCTTGCCTCGACGACGGCGGCCATCATGGTGGGGGCCGCCCTGCTGGAGGCCCTGCTGCCCTGGCCCGCCCGTTTCAGGCCCGGCGCCACCGTGCCGCTGCTGGCCCGCCTCGGCCACAAGGTGTATCGCCCGGACGGTTCGCCCAGTCAACAACGCCAGGCGGGGCTGCTGGCCCTGCTGGTGGTCTGGGTGCCCTGCGCCGCCGGCCTCTGGGCGGTGCGCAACCTCTCCCTCTCCGAGCCCCTGTTCGACCTGCTGTTCCTGCTGCTGATGCTGGAATCACGCCCGCTGCGGGAGCTCGCCCAGGGGAGCCGCGCCCTGGCCACCCAGGAGACCCTGGTGGTGGCGAGGTTGCAGGCAGCAAGCTGGCTCAGACGAGAGACGGGCGCCCTGTCGGTGATGGGATTGAACAAGGCGGTGAGCGAGACCTGCGTGCTGCGCCTAGTGGGCCAGTGGGCCGGCCCCCTGCTGGGCTTTGCCCTGGCCGGGGTGCAGGGGGCCCTGCTCTGGCGCCTCGCCCAGCTGATGAATCAGGCCTGGAGCCCGAAACAGGCGGAGTTCGTCCACTTCGGCCGCGCCGCCAGTGCGCTCTATCAGGGGCTCTGCGCCCCCGCCATACTGCTGCTGGCGCTCCCCCTCGCGCTGACCCGGTTGCGCCAGCTTGGGGGCAAGCTGCGCCTTGCCCTGCGCTGGCCCTATCCGGCCATGGGCGGCCTGCTCAGCCTGCTGGCACAGAGCACGGGCTGCCGCCTCGGGGGCCCCCGCTACTATCAGGGCCAGCTGGTGCGCCTCCCTGTGTTGGGCGATGGGAGCGAGCCCGACGCCGCCCTGCCCCGGCGCCTGCTCCATCGCCTGCTGCTGATCGGCTGGGGCTGGCTCGGGCTCTCGCTGATCCTGACCCTGATGGCACTGACTCATGGCTGACCGCTTCCCCCTTCGCACCCTCTGCCTGCTGCTGTGCCTGCTCGGCTGGCCCCTGTCAGGCGCGGCGGCCACCCCGCAACGCATCATCAGTCTCACGCCTCACCTGACCGAGCTGCTGTACGACATAGGGGCCGGGGATCGCATAGTGGCCACCGACGATGCCTCCGATTTCCCCCCCGAGGTGGCGCCCCTGCCACGGGTCGCCAACTACCGCAGCATCAACCTGGAGGCCCTGCTGGCCCAGAAGCCGGATCTGGTGGTGGCCTGGCGCTCGGCCCAGTCCCGCATGCTGGCCCCCGTCGAGAAGCTCGGCATTCCCGTCTTCTACTCGGAGCCCACCGACTTTGCCTCCCTGGCCACCGAGATGCGCAGCCTGGGACGCCTGCTCGGCACTCAACAGAAAGCCGACCAGCAGGCCGACGCCTATCTGGCCAGGCTAGATACCCTGAAACAGCGCTACGGCAAGCCCAAGCCGGTCTCGGTCTTCTATCAGCTCTGGTATCCACCGCTCACCAGCGTCAACGACTCGACCTGGCCGGGCCACGCCATCAGGCTCTGCGGTGGCCGCAATATCATGGCGGATGCCAGCTCCCCCTACCCCCAGGTCGGGCTGGAGCAGGTGATCAAGGCCAACCCCGGGCTCATCCTGGCCGGTAGCCGGGATCCCGCCGTGCTGGCCCACTGGCGCCAGTGGTCCATGCTGGATGCCGTCAAGCAGCAGCGACTCCTTCTTATCAACCCCGATGAGCTGCACCGTTTCACCCCGCGGGCCCTCAACGCGGTGGAGCAGCTGTGTGAGGCGATAAAACTATCGACGGTGACCTCTCAAGCAGATCAATTGCCAGACAATCAATGACAGTGCCATTGATTAACAACTTTCAGAATCACATCTATCTGCATAGATAAAGGGGGAGTTGATTCTACCATAATAGAGATGATAAATATTTTCCCTGCATTAATCATTGCCAGTCTTTAATAGCGCATAAAGTGTAATATCGCTGGCCAGCCCTGATTGCTGCAGCCCTTGCGCCAATACGGTCAAGAACTTGGGATTGTGTTGGCGAAGTGTATGATAGCTATAAAACAGATCTGTAACATCTTGCTCGGTAAGGGCTTTTTCATCTATCGCGATCAAGGATAAATAGCTGCGCAGCAAGAAATAGTCCGCAATGAGAAGCTGATAAGCTATTTGAGGAGAATCAAATCCTGATGGAAACTGATTGTGATAGACATGATAAAGCAGATAGTTCTGTTGAATATGGGGGCGTTGCGTCAAAAATGGCACTACCTTCTGGTGCCAGCTTTTATGTATCAGCAGCAGTTTTTCCTCATTAAACTCCCTCTCTAAAACCTGATTTATTTTATTCAGGCAACGGAGCATCACAGCCCTTCCACGACGTTGCTGGTTTTGTACTAACAGATGCGTCAGGGTACGCAAGGCCCACCACTGCACTTTACCAATAAAAGGAATTTGAGAAAACGCCGCGCTCAACTGCCCATCATTTATCATGGGAATTAATTGCTCGATAAATGCTTGGTTTGAGCCCTTGCTTTCATCCCTGTGCACCAACATACCGATCAGCCATAGTTTATCTTCTATCGTCATACCGTCTGCAAGCAGTAAATCGATACTCAATGAATGCAGGGTATCAATGGTGCTGGGCACGGGAGAGGGCCTGACCTGCCCTTTGAATGGGGTGACATCGACCACCATGGCATCTGGATTCAAGAGTACCTGCCTGCTCACCTCCGGGCAGGAGAGCATCAGGCTTCGCCTGTGCTGGACACCAAATTGCTGTAGTTGCCTGGGGTAGGTCTTACAGGTGTGGCTCAGTGCCTCTGCACCAATCTTCTTATGCACATTGCATAATCCAACATCATCCAAAAAGGGACAGGCGCCAGACTCATCCATGCGGATAGTCCCCCAGTGAGAGTCTGACTTTTTCACTTTCTCAATATGCTGCTTGGCCGTGCTTTGAATCAGCTGATCCGGATGACTGACATAATTACGATAAGTTTTCTTGTCTATCGAAATCGTCCATCCATGGCAGCAATTATCCTCACACTTGTCGCCAATACATTGAAAATCTTGGTAGTACCTGGGGGTTACCAGGGTATGGGTCATGCTGATGTCCTCAAGTAAATCATTCGGATACCACCCCCATCATGGGCGTAGGTCTAAATTAAGCGCAATATGCATGCCTACATAGCAGGTCATAATCACTTGATGTTATTAGAGTCATGCCAAAATAGGCACTGACATGACTCATCATTCCTAGCTGTCTTTGGAACTCTCAATTTGTTTTATTTCTACAATATCACGGGTTTTTGGCGCTGGTATCAGGCTGATAAACCTGGCCAGGCTTAACAGTGTCATGAACAGGCCGACAGTTGCGTGAAAAAGCAGCACAGAGGCAGCCATAGTGCTCTTTGGCAATAAATCGAAATCACCAAATGAGGTCATTGTGATAAAACTGCTATAAATACCACCAAAGACAGTGCCTGTGCCTGGCTGCCATTTATGCTCGAAATCAGCTGCCATCACCGTATATGTGCACGCAAGCCAAAGAATGATTTCGAAGTAATTATGCAGCAACAACAATACAATACGACGGTAACCCTCAAGTCGGTATTCACCGCCCGCTTTTACTACCCGATATTCATCAAACAGCAAGACGTTCGTCTGGTACACGACGATCTCAAAGGTTCGAAGAAACCCATACCCCATAAAAAGGTATCCCATCACAGGATAGGGTGCGTAGACGGCGACCACTACCGCCACCATGGACAGGACGAGGTGACTCAGCACCCAAAAATCGACAAATCGAGCGGTGATTGCTGAGGGGAACAGTTTCCTTACCAGTGTGAATACCGACACTTTCGCCAGTATGCCAAAGATGCTTGACCAAAACTCAACAATAAATGAGGGCATATAAAAACCTAAGTGCTTGCGTAGGATTCATGTTCACTTCATATCAGAAAAGTAAGATAAACACTCGACAATCTAAACAGTACGAATGATTCATCACTGGCGGTCGTGACTTTTATCAAGTATCAAACAAAGCAACACGCTGTCTTGGCTGGCCAGAGCTTACCTATTCCCATGATAAGTAGACTTTGCCTTGTTGGCCCTGCCAAGGGTCACTAGCTGCATGGCAATCTCATTCTTAAACGTTTCAGCCAGACTTCTCAGCCTCTCTTCTTTTGCTAGTTGGTCTCTGACCAAGGTAGCCATTTCCGCTGACGCCATCTTCTGCTGCCGAGAAAAGTCAGTCAGTGTCGTGATGATCGCCAGACGCTCATCCATACAAGCTAGGGCCTCTTCATATTGATGGTGCGCCAATAGTCGCTGCAGTGTCGCGATATTATCGGTCAAAGCATCACCATAATCGTTCAGCGCCTTCACTACACACTCCCTGACGCTTGTCTTAGCTGAAACCCCTGTTGCTTATCTGCGTCGGTAATTTGATCCCAAGCCGATTTGATGGTCACCATCAGGGTCATGACCTCCTCTAGGGGCTGAACGTCACGCCGAACGCTGGCGTCCCAGATGCGTTCATCCATATAGGCATAGAGCGCAAACAGATCCTCGGCTATCTGCCCTTGTGTCATATCCAGCGCATCCTGAAGGCCATGCACCAACGCCTGCGCCTTGGAGATGGTCTTGGCCTTCGCCTCCACATCCTTGCGCTCTATGGCTCCCTTCGCCTGTGCAAGGCACTCCAACAGTCCTTGCATCATCAGTTGAATGACCCTATGGGGATCCGCAACCGCCAGGTCCGCTTCGATACTGGTTGTCTTATATGCCTTCAGATTACGGTGGTACATAACATGGGTCCTCGAAATATCACTATCAGTTATTATTTATCTGCAATGCGGTCAGGGCTGCCGCCGAGTTATTCATTTTCACAAGCAGGGCATCCAGGCTGCCGTATTGGGCGCGCAAGGCGGCTTCATATTTAACCAGCTGTTCATTGGTAGTGGCCTGCTTCTGACCCAGGCTGCGTAGATCTGAGTTGAGGGTATCTGTACGCTGTGCCAACAGGCCACCACTCTTGGTATATTCCTTCAAGCCATTCGTCAGCTTGGCCGCCAGACCATCCTCACCACCCAAGAGGCTAGCCACCTGGTCGAAGTTCTTATCTACTGCCTCACCAAACTTCTCTTTATCGAGGGAGAGCTTGCCCTTGTTATCCATCTTGATGCCAAGCTCGAAGATGGTGGAATAGATGGTACTGGTATCGGAGGGGGTGGTAATTAAATTGGACATGAAGTTGCTGATGGCCCGCGTTGTGGAGTCACCCGCCAATGCACCACCATCATCCTGACGCACACCACCGACGATGCTGTTGCGCTTGCCCAAGCCACTCAGTTTCTCCTGCAACGCGTTATAGCCATCGATAAACTTCTGTACCGTCTCCTGAACAGAGGTCTTGTCGGTGGTGATATCCACCTTGTTGGACTTGAGATCGCCATTGCTGTCCTTGTCGGAGACCCGCAGCACGGTCAGCTTCAGGTCCTGAATGACGTCATCGAAGACATTGGTATCGCTCTTGAGCACATTGCCATCCACCAGAATCTCGGCGCTGGACGCCTGTTGCGTCTCTGCCATTTTGCCCGTGAACTTGTCCTGTAGTTCGGTCGTGCTGCCCGTGATGACCAGATCCTTGCCGTCCCCCGACACGCCCGAGTCGATGACGAGTTTAGCCTTGCCATCGGCGGTATTGACGATGTTGGCACTGAGCCCGAAGTTGTCGCCATCATTGTTGATGCGCTTACGAATGTTTTGCAGGGTATCCCCCGCCTTGACGTCGACCGTGAACTCCTTGTCCCCCGCCTTGAAGGTCAGTTGGCCGTCCTGGGTGATAAGCGGCGCGGTCGAGCTGTCAAAGATCCCTTCCTCACGGCTGGTGGTTGCCAACTTATTGACGGTGATATTGTACTGGCCGTTGGAGGTACCACTCTTGCTCTCCACAGCCAGCACAGGGTCATCTTTATTCTGGGTGATATTGATGGCCCGCTTGTTGAAAGCGCCGGGTTTGCTCAAGGTATCCAGGATATCGGTGAAGGCAGATATAGAAGACTTGAGCTGCCCTATGCCAGACAAGGTGATATTGGTGCTGTTCTGCTTGGTGATGATGGGCTGCTGCAACTGCGCCTTTCTGGCGGCCACGCTCGCCGAGATAACGCTCTCGAGATCGATGCCCGACCCAGACCCGGCGGAGGTAATCGCCATAACATGCTCCTCTTATCTTGTTTAGAAACCTATACCTGACCGTCGACTAGCAGCCCGGAGAGGCTAACACCCTCACCATTGTCCTGCGTCATCGCCTGCAACCGCTTGTTCATCTGGAGGATCTCTTCACTCGGGATCTGGCGGATCACCTGCCTGGTCTCGGCATCGATCACCTTGATCACTGGTCGATCGAACTCAGGCACCAGACTGAAATGGATGGCCCACCCCTTTAGTTTGCCCAAGCTGGTCAGCTTCTCTTGCAATTCTTGGGCCTGTTTTTTAGTTTCATCATTATTCTTGGATGACGACGCTGTGGCCTTCGAAGTCTCTTCTTTCAGAGGCTTGTCTGCCGAGTCGACGCTTCCCTGCTCGACGGTTTGCTCCACGCCGGATTTTGGCGGCACAGAAACAGGCATGGCGGCCCGAGGGCCGCCATGAGAAGTGAGCGTCGAGGTAGAAGCCATGACAATGGGTTCATTGGCCATCTGCCGCTCCTTATTCAGAGGTTAATCTGGACTGTCTTAGTTGCCCAGCAGCGACAGGGCCGACTGCGGACGCTGGTTGGCCTGGGCCAGGATGCTGGAGGCCGCCTGTTGCAGAATGTTCTGCTTGGTCATGTTGGCGGTTTCGGTGGCGAAGTCCGCATCGCGGATACGGGAGCGTGCGGCGCTGACGTTCTCCGAGATATTGGACTGGTTGCGGATGGTGGAGTCCAGCCGGTTTTGCACCGCACCCAGCTCGGCGCGCTTGCTATCAACCACTTTAATGACACTATCTATTTGACCTAAAACTTTTTGTGCCTCTGCTGCATCGGTGGAAATGTCAATGCCTTTAGCGCCAGACGCGATATCAGCAACACCTGCTTTCGTGCCAAGGGATGTAATATCCATCTTATCAAGCGTAAAACTAATCTTCTGGTTAGCATCAGCACCGACTTGGAAGTCAAATGCTTTACCATCAGTGTCAAATAATTTAGTACCAGCAAAGGTGGTATCAGAAGCAATACGATCCATCTCTTTGCTCAGCTGATCCACTTCAGCTTGCAACGCAACACGATCATCTTGTGAATTGGTGCCATTAGCAGACTGTTGAGCCAGGGTGCGGATACGCTGCAGCATGGAGGTCACTTCATCCATGGCCCCTTCCGCAGTCTGAGCCATAGAGATGCCATCGTTGGCGTTGCGGTTGCCCTGGTCCAGACCGTTGATCTGGGCGGTCATCCGGTTGGAGATCTGCAGGCCAGCCGCATCGTCCTTGGCGCTGTTGATGCGCAGGCCTGAAGCAAGGCGGGTATAGGAGGTATCCAGCGACTTGCCGGAGTTCATCAAGTTGCGCTGAGCGTTGAGGGACGAGACGTTGGTGTTGATGTACATGGACATAATGAATTCTCCTGATAAGTCTAAAACTGCGGATCCCAGGGCGCACGGCGATTGAGATCCCTCTTCAGTCTGCAGGGACAATCCGCTGCCGGTGACTGAGGCAGATCTGATTCAACGTGGTGATGACCAGATCCGCAGCACTGCAAAAAGTTGGACTTCCTGACACCCTTCCATTTGCTTCCCCCTTAGTAACGGCACCACAGCCCGATGCTTTAGAAGATTTTTCGCCTCATCATGTACAAATCTGTATGTTCTCCCGGCAACAGCCACACTGCAGTCTCAGCCTGTCTATCGGCCCAGACCATAGCCTCCAGAAACCCGCTCTGGCTCTCACTTTTGCATACCGGCATTGCTCACACGCGCCCCTTGCCCCTAAAATCGCCGCCCCATCATTTATTGGACGTGAGTTGTTCTCCATGCAGACACTGGTTGAGCAGATTGTTTACATCAGCGACATGTTTGGTACTGCGGTATTCGCGTTTTCAGGGGTATTGGTGGCAGGGCGCCTTCGAATGGACGGCTTCGGCGTCATGGTGCTGGCGGCGGTCACCGCCATCGGGGGTGGCACCATCCGTGACATGATCCTGGGCGCTACCCCGGTCTTCTGGGTACGCGACCCCCTCTATATCTGGGTGGTCATTGCCACGGCGCTCATCGGCATGTGGATGGTCAAGTTGCCCCGCCGCATGCCCTGGTATGTGCTGCCGGTGGCGGACGCCTTTGGGCTGGCGCTCTTTACCGTGATTGGCGCCCAGAAGGCGCTCAACTTCGGCACCTCAGGGCTGATTGCGGTGCTCATGGGCACCATGACGGGGGTGGCTGGCGGCATGATCCGGGACGTGCTGGCCCGGGAAGTGCCCATGGTGCTGCAAAAGGAGATCTATGCCACCGCCTGCATCCTGGGGGGCATCCTCTATACCCTGGCGCTGGAGGTCAACATGGACAGGGTCACCGCCATGCTCATCTGCATGACGGCCGTTTTTGGCCTGCGCGTTGCCGCCATCTACTGGCACCTCTCCCTGCCGACCTTCTCGTTGCAGCGCAACTGAACCGGGTCTGGGTGGGCGAGATCCCACCCTTGCAGGGGCAAGATTGAACCAAGCCCGCTTTTCTGTTGTCATAGAGTGGTCGTTTCAAGCCGGATTACCTCATGCAAAAACTTGGGCTCATTACCACGCTGATTCTGATGATGGTGGCAGCGGCTCATGCGGGGGCACAGGCCCTGTTCGGGCGCCTGGCATCCACCCCGGTGCAGCAGTTCAACCAGCAGATCCGTCAGGCGAGCAGCAGTCAGCAGGGCTGGGTCAACGACTATCGCGAAGTGGCTCGCCGCTTCGTGGGTCATGAAGACGTGCCGACCCGCATCCATGCCCAGCAGCTGGACAACGATCTGGTGCTCTCGGTGGCCCTCGATGGCCAGAAGAGCGACATGCTCTACATCCTGACCCTGTTTCGCAGCAACAACCTGTGGCAGATGCGTCAGGCCGAGATGGGCTGGCGCTGCCAGGGTCAGGAGACCTTTACCCCAGTCCCCTGCCCCTGATCATCACCGAACATGTGAAATAAAAAAATCCGGCGCCTTGGCCGGATTTTTTTATGGGCGCATGGGCACCGCTATCAGGGGCGGTACACCTTGACGTTGTCAAAGCCCTGCTCTTTCAGATAGAGCGCCTGCAGCTTGCTCATCACGCCGCGATCGCAATAGAGCAGGTAGGTCTGCTCCTTGGGCAGATCGCCAAAGGCGGTCGCCAGCTTGAAGAAGGGGATGTGCAGGACGTCGCGCCCTTCCACCACCAGTGGCTTCTCGTCGCGCTCATCAGCAGAGCGGATGTCCAGGATGACTTCGTTGGCGGCCAGCACCTGGGTGGTCTCCACCTCCTGCACCTGGGCGGCGGTCTCTTCACCGATGCGACGGATGTCGAGGTAGCGGGCCTCGCTCACCACCTTGTCCAGGATGGCGAAGTCGAAGTTGGCCTCTTCCGCTTCAATGCGGGAGAGCTCAGCCTTCACGGTCGGCTTCTTGGAGATGACGCCGCAATACTCCGGCATGGTCTCGGCAAACTCCAGGGTGCCGATGCGGCGGGCCTCGCTGATGATGTCCGGCTTGTCCCAGGTGATGAGCGGGCGCAGGATCACCTTGTCGGTCACCCGATCGATGACGTTCAGGTTGGTCAGGGTCTGGCTGGAGACCTGACCTACGCACTCGCCGGTGACCAGCGCCGGGATCTGGAAGTAGTCGGCAACCTGACCGGCTGCACGCATCATCATCCGCTTGAGCACCACCCCCATCTGGCCATTGTCGATCTTCTCGAGGATCTCGGCCACCACTGGCTCGAAGTCGATGGCGGTGAAACGCACCTTGTGGGAGGCACCGAACTTGTTCCACAGGTAATAGGCGACCTGCTTGACACCGATCTCGTGGGCGGCGCCCCCCAGATTGAAGAAGCAGTAGTGGACGCGGCAGCCGCGCTTGATGAACTGGTAGGAGGCCACGCCGGAGTCGAAACCGCCGGAGAGCAGGCTCAGCACGTCCTCCTGGGTCGCCATGGGGAAGCCCCCCATGCCGTGATGGACGGCGCTGATGATGTAGAGCTCGTCGTTTTCCACTTCCAGGTTGACCTGGATATCGGGTTTTTTAAGGCGTACACCGGCGGTTTCACAGTGTTGATTGAGGCCACCACCCACATAGCGCTCCAGCTCAAGGGAGCTGAAGTCGTGCTTGCCGACACGACGGGCACGCACGCAGAAGGTCTTGCCTTTCAGGCGATCGCCCCAAACGGCGCGGGTCTGCTCGAAGATGTCATGCAGATCGGTAAAGTTGCTCAGCTTCACTTCGAGGAAATATTGAATGCCCGGGATGCAGGCCAAGGTTTCCAGATACTGGGCGTGGAACTGATCGTTGCGGGAGCTCACTACCAGCTTGTCCCAGTCCATCCGCACGCGGGCATCTTCGTCAAAGCGGCGCAACACGTTACGGATGTTGCCCTGCAGCATCTTGGTGAAACGCTGACGCACTGACTTGCTCTTGATGGTGATTTCGGGGAACAGCTTGATAATGAACTTCATGGTGTTGACTCGGGTGGCCTTGATTTAAGGGCGCGAATTATATCAGAAGTTTGGCGCCAGCGCCTACTGGCTGAGCGTTCATCCATATTCTCCCACTCAATGTTTGCGACCCGGCGGCAATCTTGCGTATATTCCCGAGCCTGCGCCCTGGCAAGATGCTTCAACACAGAAGATCCGATGAAGACCTATATCTACTACCCCGGCATGGAGGTACGTGACGAGCTCTGGCTCAAGTTTGCCCTGCTCTATCTGGAGCGGCTCGCCTTCGTCTTCACCGTCAGCGAGAAGAGCGGCCTCACCGCCCTGCTCCATACCCTGGAAGAGCAGAGCGATCTGCTGGCCGAGCGGCCAGCACCCGCCTTCTTCGCCGCCATCACGCCCCAGATCGAGAGCCAGATCACCGGCCTTGTCGCCCCCGACTTCGTCCGCCACAAGGTGTTTGGCAACAAGGAGCTGATCACCCGCTGGCGCCAGCGGCCTAACCACGACTGCTTCTGCCCCGCCCAGCCGGGTCTGGAGCGGCTGCACGGTTTTTGCCTGAGCCATGGCTTTGCGACCCAGGATGAAGGGGGGATCAGAATGGCGCGGCGCTTTGCCAACCTGCTCTCCATGCGCCTCGCCCGTGAGTGGGCGCTCGCCAATGAGGGGGCCCTCATCACGGATCACGACTACCTGGACCGTCTGCTTCACCTGCTGGAATCCCGCTACCACAACCGGGGCGGTCAGGACTGCTTCCACCTCGAGATCCCGCTGCAAGTGCCCACTCACCTCGCCGAGATCTCCTTTGCGGAGCTGGTTGCCCTGCGCGGGCGCAGCGGTTTTCGCCAGCAGCTGGCCGAGTTCCACCAGGCCCTTGATGCCCTGCTCGCCATGCTGGGCAGCGGCTATGCCGACCCTGCCGTACTGGCCCGCTTCGAGCAGGCGCAGCAGGGACTCAACCAGCTGCTGGGCCCGGATACCCGCAGCCTGCCACTCACCACCCTTGTCAGTAGCTCATTGCCCGCCATGGCGATGATCCACAGGCTCAAGGAGAGTCACCCCGACAGCCACCTTGTCTTCCATCCCATCAAGAAGAGCCACTTTCACCAGCGCAAGAGTCAGCACTTCTTCACCCGGCTGGGTCAGGTCAAACCCTGATCCAGCAAAGACGCTGCCGTCAAAATATTGTCGCCCTGAACGGGTAGCCCTCTGCCCCTCCTGCCTCAGGAGGGGTTCTCCAGCCGAAACTCGATGCGATCGCTGTTGCCCGCCTCATCCACTACCACCAGCTGGTAGCGCCCCGCCTCGCTCAGCACCTGATCCCCGTCCCAGCGCAGCCGCTGGCCGTTGAGAAACCAGGCCGGCTTGCCGACGCCCCCCAGCACCCTGGGCTGCAGGCGGTAGCGCTGGCTGCGGATAAGATTCCCCTCCCCCAGGGCCAGGATACGAATGGGAGCCTGCAGCTCGGCGCTTCGCCCCTCCCCTGCACAACCACTGGCCAGCAGCGCCTGACGCCGCTCGCCGGGTGTACGCCAAGGCTCCAGCGAGAGCGGCCAGAGCGCCCGAAAACCGGCTTGCGCCGCATCGGGGCAGCGGGTCAGCGTCGGTTTGCCCTCAGAGGTCAATGCCACCTGCCGCAGGGGTGAGGGCCAGTCCATGGGATCCGGAAGGGTCGGCGGATCCCGCTCCTCCAGCAGCCAGGCACTCTGGCGCTGCAGACAGGCCTCGGGCAGGGTCGCGCTTGCCTCGCGCCCCAGCGGCCAGCAGATCTCGGCCTCGCTCACCGTGTTGGGCTGCACCGGCAAGGGGCTGTTGTCCGAGAGCCGCGAGTAGACCGAGAGCAGCAGCGGCACCGCCGCGCTCTGGCCATAAAAGCCCGGCAAGGGGGTACCGTCGGGACGCCCCAGCCAGACGCCAATAGTCCAGCGACCGGAGACCCCCAGCGCCCAGCTGTCCCGATAGCCGTAGCTGGTGCCGGTCTTCCAGGCGAGCCGGTTGACCCGGCCGGTCGCCTCGCTGGCGAAGGGCTGATCCGCCCGCCCCTGGGCACTCAATATCTGCCAGATGATCCAGGCTGCCCCTGGGCTCAGCAAGGGGCGTGATACCGCCTGTTGCCCCGCCAGCCAGACCGGCATGGCCACCTGCCCCTGCCGGGTGAGGGAGCTATAGAGCGCCACCAGCTGCTCCAGCCGAATGCCCGCCGCCCCCAGCGCAATAGCCGGATTGGGCTTGTCCGAGAGCGCCAGCCGCACCCCGGCGTTGTCGAGGCGGCTGACCAGCTTGTCGGCCCCAAGCGCCTCCAGCACCTGCACCGCCGGCACGTTGAGGGATTGCTGCAGCGCCTGGGTGAGGGTCACAGGCCCCTGAAAGGCGCCGGTAAAATTGGCGGGTCTATAGTCCGAACCCAGTCTTGGGGCATCGGAGAGCAGGGAGGCCGAGTGCACCAGCCCCTCGTCCAGGGCCAGGCCATAAATGAAAGGCTTGAGGGTGGAGCCGGGGGAGCGGATCGCCTGCACCATGTCGAGGTAGCCGTGGCGGCGCAGGTTGCCATACTCGGCGCTGCCCACATAGGCCCGCACCGCCATGGTTTTGTTGTCTACCAGCAGCAGGGCGGCGGAGGTCTGCTCGGGGAAGCGGCGGATATAGCTCGCCACCCGGGCCTCCAGCCAGCGCTGCAGATCCCCGTCTATGGTGGTGTGCACCAGGGCCCCCGGCTGGCTGCCGGCCGCCAGCCGGGCAAAGAGCGGCGCCTCCATCGGCGTGAAGTGACCGCGGGCCAGCACCGGCTCGATACGCCCCTCCTGCCACACCTGCTCGGGCCAGACTCCCTGCGCCACCAGCCGCTGCATCACCTTGTCGCGGGCGGCGCGGGCACGCTCGGGGTGCCTGTCCGGCCGGTAACGGCTGGGGGCCTGGGGCAGCACCGCCAGCAGCGCCGCCTCGGCGTGGGTCAGCTTGGCCGCGCTCTTGCCCAGATAGGCAAAACTCGCCGCCTGCACCCCCTCCAGATTGCCGCCAAAAGGCGCCCGGTTGAGGTAAACGGTGAGCAGGGTGCGCTTGTCGTAATGCCACTCCAGTTGCAGCGCCCGCGCCATCTGGCGCAGCTTGCCGGGCACGCTCCTGTGGTAGGGCTCGATGAGGCGCGCCACCTGCATGGTGAGGGTCGAGCCCCCCGAGACGGCGCGCCCGTAACGCAGCCACTGACCGATGCCGCGCACCATGGCCACCGGATTGACCCCAGGATGGCGCCAGAAATGGCGATCCTCGTAGCCCAGCAACGCCTCTATATAGCGGGGGGAGACCTGCTCCAGGGTCACGGGGTAGCGCCACACACCGCTGGTATCGGCAAAGGCGCGCAGCGGCCGCCCCTTCATATCGAGCACCACCCGCGCATAGGCGGGATCCAGCGGCGGCGGCGGGAAAATCCGATCCAGCGCCAGCAGCGACAGAAACAGGGCTACAACTCCCAGCACCGAGCAGCGCAGCCAGCGTGGCAGACGGCCCAACCAGACGAGGCTGACGCGGCCACCGTGACAAAGTCGCAGCCAGCCGCGCTGCCAGAAGGTGAGCGAACGAAGCCGCTCGAGGGAGGAAAGATTACTCAGAGATGCTCACCTCGTGAATATCCTCCCCCAGGGCCCGCAGTTCAGGCCGATACATATCCTCCACCTGGGTCGGCGGCACCTGATAACGACCCGGCGTCACCGCCCGCATCAGATAGACCAGCTGCTGGTTGCCCCCCGCACTCAGATCCAGCGCCGCCGTGTAGCGATCGTCACGAAACTCCTGATGCTTGAGGTAGTCGTTCCATTCGCTCTGCCACGCCGGTTTCCCCTCAATCGAAAGCTCTTCGAGCTTGATGCTGTTGCCAAGGGCCGGGTTCTCCAGCTCGAAGCCCGCCGGCACCATCTCCACCAGCAGGGCATCGGGCACCGCCGATTCGCTACTCACATTGAGCCGCACCACCACCAGATCGCCGACCCGTACCTTGGCCGGATCAAGCTGCTTGCCGTCGCCGTTGAACCAGCTACGGGTGACACTCATCCCCTGACTCAACCGGGTAGGAGCCTGTTCGGGGTAGCCAATCAGTGTTCGCTGCACATAAAGCGATCCCTTGCCCTCGTTGGTGACCCCGCTGACTGCCAGCGCCTCGGGGGCGCCGAGCTGCAACGGGGCCGAACCGCTGAAGGCTTCGCTGCCAGAGGATGAGGCAACCCTGGCTTGCCAGTCGACGGCCGGATCGAAGCGGGCGAGTCTTAGCAGGGCGAGCCGCTCCTGGGTGCTGAGCCACTGACGGTGAGCCAGGGTGTCGGCCACCTTGGCGCTCAGCGCTGACCAGCGCTCCTCGGCCAGCTTGTGCTGGCGCAGCAAGGAGAGCTCGAGGGCTTCATCGCGCAGCGGCGAACCGTAATCACCCAGATAGTCGTCACCGCGCTCGGTCGCTAGCGCCCGGGCAAGGGCCTTGGCGGCGTTCTGCTCATCCCCCATGGCCGAGAGCGCCAGCGAGAGGTGGAGTAGCGGCAAACCTGAGCGGGCGTGATCCGCCTGCTGCTCCCAGATGAGGCGCAGGGTAGCGAGCGGCGCCTTGCCCACCCGGGCCAGCACATAGGCACTGTAGGCCTGATAAGCCAGCCGGCTGTGTTCGGGGGAACTGCTCCAGCGCTCCCCGTACTGGTTGTCGGTGAGATAGCTCTGCAGCCGGTTCATGGCCTGATTGAGCATGGCCTCCGGCACCGTATCGCCCGCCTCCTTGCGGGCCAGCAGGTAGTCGGCGGCATAGGCGGTGAGCCACTGCTCCTCGTCGGAGCGGCCATCCCAGAGGCCAAAGCCGCCGCTTGGCAGTTGCAGCCGCTGCAGCCGTTGCAGCAGGGCGCGCTGCAGATCCGCCTCGCTCACCGGTTTGCTCCCCTCTGCAGGTTTGGACCAAGCGGCCCACTCATCCGCCGTGGTCAGCAGGTAGGGCCAGGCGCGCGACAGGGTCTGCTCCAGACAGGCGTAGGGGTAGTCGGCCAGCGCCTGCCACTGGGCGGCAGGATCCCAGGGGGGTGTGCCTGAGAGGCTGAGCAGCCCCTGCAGGTTGGTGCTATCCAGTCCCGCCAGCTCGCCCGGCGCAAAGCTCATCTGCTGGCCGGGAGCCAGCATCTGGTAGCGCTGGCGAGTCTCGGCAGGCCAGGGGGAGCGCAGCGGCAGCGACCAGTCGCGGCTTATCGCAAAGCCCTTGCCGCTGGCCGCCAGTTGCAGGCTTGCAACGCCGTTTGCACCAGTCACGGTGAGCGGCAGGGTCAGCCACTGCTCATCGCCGTTTTTGAGGGAAAGCGTCTTGGGCAGCTCGCCCCCCGCCTGCAAGCCGCCGCTCAGGGTCCACTCAAGGGAGAGGGTCTGATCCTCGCCGCTCATGTTGCGCAGCTGCACCAGGGCACGGGTCTGATCCCCGCGAGCGCCAAAACGCGGCCAGCCTATCTCGGCCACCAGGGGCGCCACCACCTTGACGGCGCGATCGGCCTCGCCGACTTGCTGTTCATTCCAGGCCAGCGCCATCAGCGCCAGCTCGCCGTTGAAGTTGGGCAGATCCAGCGGGATCACCGCCTTGCCCTGCTCATCGAAACTCACCTCGCCACTCCAGAGCGCGGCGACCTCGACCCGGCTCTCCAGTGCGCCCCCCTTCTTCAGGGCCGGGGCATCGCCGCCGTAGTTGAGGCGAGCCAGCTTGCCATCTTGCGGCGGGATCACCTGGCCGTAGTTATCGAACAAGTCTTGTGCGAAGCGCTTGCGACCGAAGAAGATTTCGAAGGGGTCGAGGGGCTTGTAGTCGCTGATATTGAGCACGCCCCTGTCCACCGCCGCCAGCACCACCCGCCCCTGACTGTTGGGGGTGGAGGTGGCGGTCACTTCGAGCCGGGTGAGCGGCACGGCTTTATCCGGCGCGCTCAGGGTGAGCGGCAGACGACGAGCCTCTCTGTCGAGCGCGAGCGGCACCAGGCCGACCGAACGCAGGCTTTGAATGCCCTTGCTGCTCGCCGGTCTCGACTCGCTGTCAGGGACGGCGATCTGCGCCGAGATATGGAGATCATGACGTTGCCACTCGGGGCTGACCGGGATCTCGAACTCGCCACGCCCTTCCCCTTGCCCGGCACCTTCGGCGTTCAGTTCGATGCGCTGCCACCAGCGCAGGCCATCGCCATCTTCCACCAGCAAGAGCCCCTTGCCGGGGCGCGGTGCCACCAGGGTCACTTTGGCCTTGTCGCCAGCCTGATAGGCGCGCTTGTCGAGGGTGATGGCAATCTTGTCGGGTCGCGCCTGCTCGCCACCGCCGCCCCAGGCGTAGCTGCCGATCTCCAGCCGCAGGCTGGATTGATGGCCCTGGCTGTTCTCTACCTCGAGGCGATACCAGCCGGCCGCAAGGGGCAGGCTGAGGGCAGTCGGCCCCTTGCCGTCCAGCTGCAGGGTCTGCTCCTGCTCCAGATAGGGCTGACTGTTGAACTCGTACTTCCACCCCTCGCCGTCGGCGTAGTGCCAGTAGTAGTCGCGGTACTCGTTGACCAGGCGCACCTTCACCTCCCCCGCCACCGGCTGGCCCTTGTCGTCGAGGTTGAGGATCTGGAAGGGCAACGGTTTGCCCCCCTCTGCCCGCTCCGCCACGAAATCGGCCCTGAGGGCGGGCCACTGGCTGCCGGCGGGCCAGCCGTACTGGGTGCGGCTGCGATTGACGGCGCGGCCACCGGGCTCGGAGAGAGACACACGGTAGGCCACCTCCAGCGGTCCGAGGGCACGCACGCCATCCAGCTCATCCACCAGGGAGAAGGTCCCCTGCCCCTGCTCATTGAGAGTGAGACTCCGGGGCTCGAGATCCTTGGCCTGCTCGGCGAGCAGCACGTCCCCCAAGGTAAACTCCTGCCACTGGGTGAAGGGCATGGTGGCGCGACCTATCTTCACCTCCGCCTTCGCCTTGGTACTGCTTGCCGGGGCGCCGTAGAGATAGTCCCCCTGCAGCGGCAGGGTGAGCGCCGCTTCAAGGCTCTGCAATTCCCCCTCCGGCCCCTTGCCGAGCTGCAGTTTCAGCCGCTCGGGCAAAAACTCCTCCACCAGGAAGGGCCACTCGAAGCGGCTGCCCGCCGATGTCTTGAGGGTGATGGTCCAGCGCCCCAGCGGCGCATCCTGCGGCAGGCGCAGGCCGTAGTGGGCGGCGCCCAGGTTGTCCGGCAGCAGCCGTTTCTGTTCGAGCAGCTGGCCGTCCGGCTGCTTCACCTCCAGCTCCACCGCCATGCCGGGCAACAGCTGGCCATCTTGTCCTTTAAGCAGGATCTCGCTGTCGAGGCGCTCGCCGGGGCGGTAGAGATCCCGCCCACTGAACAGATAAAGCTGCTGAGCCTGCCAGGGCTGAGTGCCGAGATCGAAGGTGGATAGATCGAGGGCCGCGCCATCGAGGCGCAGCACCGCCAGGTGCTTGCCCTGCTCGGCCAGCAGCAGGCGGGCCCCCTGCACCTGCTCGAAACGCCGGTGACCGCGCGGATCTGTCTGCTGTACCTGCAGCCGGTTGCCCTTCTCGTCGAGCAGGGAGAGTTGCACCTCCTTGAGGGGTTCGGCGCTGGCCAGGGAGCTGACGAACACCTCCAGCTGATCCCGGTAGCGGCGGGCACTGAGCCCCATGTCGCTCACCGCGAAATAGGTGGTCTCCTTGCGCCAGTCGTAGTTGCCAAGGGGAGACATCACCGCAAAGTAGACCCCGGCCTCGGCCAGTTGCGGCTCCTTCACATTGATGAGGCGGGTCTCACGCCGGTTGGCATCAAGCGCCAAGGCATAGCGACCGCTGAACACCCGCTTGGCTCGCCTGGTGACCTGCTCCAGATCCCAGTTGCCCATGCCGGCACCGGGGCGATACTCGGCCAAAAAACGCGGCAGATACTCGGCATCGACTCGGAAGAAGTCGATGTTGACCTCGTCCACGTTCACCGCGCTGATGGGCAGGCGCAGCTCGTCGCGCAGCGGCAATACCATGCCGCTGGCGGTAAAGGAGGCCCCCGCCTCCAGCGGTCGGGTCTTGAGGGTCCAGCTCTGGGGGGATGGGCCCAGCCCCGCCTTAAGGCTCACTTCATAGCTCTTGTCGGGCTGAACGTTCGGGAAATAGAGGGTGCGGCCATCGTCGGCGAGGATCCACTCCCCCTGCACCTGCTTGCCCCCTTCGCTGACCGTGAGCCAGCTCTGCCAGTTTACCTTGGGCGCCAAGGGGCCGGAGAAGACCAGCGCCAGCGCCGGGGCGTCTCTATACTGGCGGGCATTGGCCTGCACCACTGAGGTCGGTGCCCCGGCCTCCTGCTGCACCTCGGTTGGGGAGGATGCGGGGGCCGGGGTGTCCGGGCCGCAACCAGCCAGCAGCAGAACCCCCACACCCGCCAGTAACGAGGCCAGCAGACGAGGGACGCGAGACACAGGAGAGGGCTTGAGGAGACGCATAGATTTGATCCCGGGTTGAGTCGCCGCCAGCGCAGCGCAGGAGCCAACAGGATAAAACGTCCCCCCCATTAACACAAAGCTCAGTGCTCTCCATTGCTCATTCACCCAGGGTGAGAGCGTGAACATTTTGTTAAATTTCACCCAGTTTTTTGAGACCCGCATTGAGTACCGTTTCCAGATATTCACTGCTCATTCCTGCGATTTTTTGCTTCCGTCT